>NZ_JALNTK010000007.1:136-150071 GCF_023161865.1 Pseudoalteromonas sp. 2CM36K | reverse complement strand
GTGATAACCAAAGCCAAGGTGATAACCAAAGCCAAGGTGACAACCAAAGCCAAGGTGATAACCAAAGCCAAGGTGATAACCAAAGCCAAGGTGACAACCAAAGCCAAGGTGACAACCAAAGCCAAGGTGACAACCAAAGCCAAGGTGATAACCAAAGCCAAGGTGATAACCAAAGCCAAGGTGACAACCAAAGCCAAGGTGATAACCAAAGCCAAGGTGATCAACAAAAGCTACGTGATGTAATTACCCAAACATTGAGCGCCAGCGATGGCGACATGCTGAAAGATGCACATAAGTCATTAAAATCAGACTTTGAACAGTTTGCGGTAGTCAATGGGGAGGATAGTTATACTTCAGTAAGAACGGCAGTTCCCGCACCTAAAGATAATGGGAAAGAGTTGCTTACTTCGGTAAAAAGCTCATCTGCTAAAATACGTAATCAGCTCTACGGTTTAGTTCAAGCAAGTCAAAGAACTGGGAGTAGAAACAAACGTTCCGGAAAACGTTTAGATACAAATAGCCTTTATCGAGTTATGAATGGTGATACTCGTGTGTTTCGCACGCCGGCAGATAAGCAACGCCCTAACACGGCTGTGCATATATTAGTCGATATGAGTTCATCCATGAACAACCAAAGTACGGGTTCATCAAAGAAGATGTATGAGGTAGCTAGAGAGTCTGCACTTTCGCTAGCGTTAGCGTTAGAGCCAATTCAGGGGGTTAATCCTGCTGTAACATACTTCATGGGTAATAACAGAGAGCCAGTGTACAGTGTGGTAAAGCATGGTGAGAACGTTGTTAATCAAGCGGGTAAGTTTATGCTTGGGCCAAAAGGAAGCACGCCAATGGCAGAGGCTATCTGGTATGCAGCTTTTGAGTTAAGTAAGGTTCGTGAAGAGCGAAAAATGATTATAGTTATTACTGATGGTGCGCCTAACAACGAAAAATCATGTAAAAACGTAATTGATCTTTGCGAGAGTAGTGGTGTTGAAATGATCGGTATTGGTATTGATATACCTATCATTAATCGATTTTTTTCAAACAATATACTTATTAATGATGTAAACGATCTGAAGAAAACCTTGTTTAAGCTAATGGAGAAGTCTTTGATTTCACCAGCTGCATAACAAGAAATGAAAAATATTAAATACCCTCTTTTTGAGGGTATTTAATATCTATATGTGCAAATCGTACTATATACACCCTAAAAGGACAAAAGTAGATTAGTCCTGACCCTAAAATTTATTTAATATTGACCATAATCCATTTTCCGGGATATGTTTTTAAACAGCATAGCGCGGAAAAAAGATTTTTCTCTCATGATGAGAGTAAAAATGAGGTAACTGGCCTCTTCAAACAAACAGCATATAAATCCACCCTAGGGGCGTATCACCCTTAGGGGTTGGTGCGTCCTTAAATTACAGTTTAGGAATAGCACCATGAATAATCATATCAATAAAATAGCACGTTCTATGCAAGACATCGCTGCTGACCTCGAATTACCTGTGAATTACCAAAGTGATTTGCACACTGACTTTAAATTATTAACTAAATACAAAGATGAAAATCTTATTTGGTTATTAAGAACGCACGGTACAGTACTTATTCCAAGTCAACTAGGAGTTGACCCTGGATATCTCACGCATTGGCTATGGGGTAGCCATGGTCAAAAAGTGGTTCCATTTCTAATAGATACCAAAACAGGGCTTGTAGAGAAGATTAGTTTTGAGGAAGCTGAAAATTTAATTATGAAGCCACCTTCAAACCTGAACTTAGAGCCATCAAGAAAGTGCTTAACGTACAAAGTTAATAGCGTTCTTGAGAAAGGTTGTGATCTAAGGATTTGGGGAATGTTCGAGTCACCTAAATCAATATCAGATATAGGTAGCTGGACAGAATGGCAAGCTTATTTCAGTACAACCGGCAACCGCTTGATGGCTGATTATATAGGCAAAGCCATTAGGCTTTCTCCGCAATTAGGAGGGGACTAATGAAGATAACACTTCCGGCCAGCAACGATACGTTATTGGTACAAATGGAAAATAAACATATTTCTGTAGAAACACACTGTCGCAGTGGTTTTTGTGGGATTTGTAAAAAACGGTTATTAAGTGGTGAAGTAATTTATCACGAGAAACCGTTAGCATTTCTTGGTGAGGGTGAGGTTTTGGTTTGTTGCGCTAGCGCAACAACTGAAGTTGTCATTTTAAACCAAGATTAACTTAACACGCTTTTAAGCGTTTTTAACATAGGAACTTACTCCCTACTAGGGCGGTAAATTTCTTCAATAGGAGTAATTATGAGTACACAACACGTAAAGTTTCCCGGTGGCAATATTGAAACACTTTCCGAAGCGGAGAGTATGTTGCACGCGGTATCAATTGATGCTCAAAAGGAATGCGAGCCAGAATACCTCAACGAGCTTATCTCATTGAAATCCTGGTTAGAAAACCAAATTGAAAGTCAAAAATTCTAAGTACTAATATGAAATTTGCCCCCAGAAAGGCTCTTAATCCTTTCTGGGTTTTGAGCCCTTAAATTTAAAAGGTAAGCTCATGAAAGCAATAAATATTAACTTATATGAGCATCTTGATAATCAAGATGTTCAACTTGAGCTGGATATATTTGACCCTTACGAGCCAGTAAACACAGCACAAATAATCCCGTTTAAACCAAAGGTTGAATGGGATGAGTCAGCTATAACAGACCTTAGAGAAGGATTACTATGTAACACCCTAAGATCTCTAGTTGATGGCAGAACAGGCGTAGCGACTAAAGATGAATCGATGGCTTGGTTAATGTCCAATGATATAGATCCATTTTCGTTTGTCGTTTGTTGTTCAGAGTTAGGTTACAACCCAGAAACGCTTAGAGAGCAAACGCTCTTTACTTTAAACAGGTTGAACACTAAAAGTAATAACTCTTAAGGGATCGCCCTCAAGAGTAACAATCATACTGTGCTATTTCCCCTGCCGGGAGGGATAGCACACCCATAATACAGGAAAGGAATTATGTACAATCAGAACAAAGTTAATAGTACGAATGTTAAAGAAGTTCGTTTAAGCGAGCTTGATTTACCGTTCAAAACCACTGAACTTTCAGAATACTACAAAGAGAACATACACCTTGTGGGAAACGAGCTAATTGTGGGTTATTTAAGTGATGATCATCACTGCGAAACCCCGTTTAGTGAAGGCAGTGGTTTAGTTTACTCCGCACACCGAAACTCGACTACTCATGAGGAGATGCAAGATTCACTTGCGCTAAATCATGAATGGCTACCGGACTTAAGTCTAATCGAAGGTTATGAGGAACGATTAAGAAGTCTTTGGCTACAAAAAGCTCAAAACTCTCTTGAGTTTCAGATTTGGGCTGAACAAACTCCAGGGGCTCGCCCTACTTACAGTGAGGCTTACTATAAACGCCGAGCTGCAAAACTATGGAGAGAAGATGTTTGCTCTATTGATGACTTTGATTTTACTCACGAAGTGAAAGTTGAATTGTGGTCAAGCCTACGGAGTGAAGGGCTTATAGGCGATCAATGTGCTGTTATGCTTGATTGCTATGAGCATGGAGGACAATGCTGGTCAATATCAGGTGCTGGTATTCAAGATCGTTGGGATACAGCTAATGGTATTGGTTGCTGGGTTCCAGATGAAGTAGCGAAAGAAGAAATTGAAAGGCGCGCTGCGTGTTATTCCTTTGGGCAGATCAAGGATAATGGTGCTTGGTCTAAGAGCGGTGGCCGGAAATTATACTATGTTGAATTTGATAGCGATTTTGCTACTAATGAAAACAGAAAGTTTAATAGCTGGTCAGATGCGTTTGAATGGATGATGCAGGTAGTAAACAAGCACAAGCCTTTAAGACGAAAATTAAGTACAGAAAAAAGGCTGTTAATTGGCCGCCGAAGAGCCGCTACTGAGTTAGCTGAGTGCACTTTGGAAACGTACAACCAATGGCTTCAAGGGTCTGTTTTTGGTGTTGTTATTGCTACTTTCAATAATGTAGGTACACAAGACAACCCTAAGTGGGCTTTTGATGATTCTGAAGAAGTATGGGGCTATATAGGTGGCGATAACGCTATGGAAGAGATGACTTATCTTGTCAAATCTAAAGTAGAAAACCTCGCTCAAAAAGTCGCATAAAACTAAATAATCCCTCATAGGGCGCAGTTAGCCCTAGCGGGGTTGCTGCGCTCTAAAATCTAATTTTAGAAGGTAGTAACAATATGAAATCTATAAAACAACAAGCATTGGGCATTGCATCAGCAGCTGTCCTAGAGTTCACTCCAGCATTCCATGGTAAGTGGTATGAGGGTTATGAGCTTTTACTTGAGTGCATAGCTAACAACCAAGAACCAGAGCACTGCTCTTTTAGAGATGGTATTGATTTTTGGAGCTGGGAAGAAGCTATACAAAGCATTGAAAAAGACGCGGAAGAAATTTGGAAACCGTTTTCTGAAGAGTTGGTACAGCAGAAAGTTGCCCTAGCCAAAAAAGCTATAGGTGATGGAAATGCTGAATCTGTGCTAGCGATACAAAGTCTCGGTGAAATCCCAATGAGTAAAAAAGCTGAAATTTTTGCGGGTGTTCTACGCAAAGCAGCTAAAGAACTTAATAGTGATCGCGAAAGGGACTTGTATCGAGTATCAAGCTATTCAGGGCGCTTTATGTATGGGCAAACCTGCTTAAGCATATCAACGCCGGCTGGTCATGATATTAGCGAAGTTGTGGTGCAAGTAGGTAAGGTGTACAAAGAATTTGGACAGCCTAAAAAAGATAATATGGGTTTTGGTTTTGTTTTTTACTGGCCTAACATTCCCTATTCTTCTGAAGATGAATAAGGATGAACCATTTATCTATGAATATTATTTTTAATTGAAAAATAACCAGGAGGCGCGCTTAATTGCACCTCCTGCATTTCAACCTTTTGTCAAAGATGCTTTAACAAATCCAGCTTTAAGAAAAGGTTTTACCCAATAACGGGTGAAAATGAGGTAACTGGCCTCTATAAACAAACAGCAATTTAAAACCCTCAAGGGCCATCAGCCCCAAAAGGGGATGATGTGCCTTTAAACAACTAAAGGAACTCATTATGAAAACATTCATAGTAAAACTGAATATCCAAGCTGGCGAATATGCCAAATCAACTCAAAAATTAATTAAAGCGCTTTCAGTAGAAGAAGCTGAACGCAAAGCATTACTTGATGAGTGTCACGGTACTATTGGTGAAAACTCAGAATGGGCTCATGGCGGTGTCGCTGACCTAGGATGGGAGTTTCATTACTCTGTAAGTAGTTGTATTGAAGTAAGTCCTGAGCATGTAAGAACGCTTGAACTCTACTGTTAAAAAACCACTGAAGCACCACCAAAAGGTTGGTGCTTCAGAATCATAGAGGTATTTATGAAAATTGAAAACGTAATCCGTTTACCTTCAGAGGATAGCGGCCTTCAGCACTGCATTGTTAGGCTTAATAATTACAATATGGATTCTACTAGGAAAGACAAAAGTCGTTTTTTTAGAAGAGAACCGTTAGTAATAATTAACAATAATAATGGCTGTAAAGTCCTTAGATACGCTATGGGTCATTCTGGTTTAAGGATTTGCAAAAATGCCATAGGATTAGATTATGATGCAGTTGATGCGTTAAATGTTAGCTATGAGCAATGTGTAAATTTAGAAGTACGTAGAGCAAAACCTTGGGAGATTTGGGGCTGGTTTTGGCACCACCCTGATCAAAATGTTCAACTATCAATTAAGTTAGGTGTGGCTGGTGCTGTGCTTGGCGTGATGGGGTTCATGACAGGAATTGTTCCACTACTTTTTAATTAAACATGATGAAGTTAGCCTCTTATACATTAAAAGGGCCAATTTTAATTGGAGGACACATGGATTTTGGTGAAGAAATTTTGTTTTTACTCAGCGTTTCACAAGCAGAAGTTGAAAAATTTCTGGATGATAAATTCGGCCATCTATACGAGCTTGGACAATGCCTATATTTTTCATATGAGACTAATGATGAGAATGAAGCAAATATAAATAAATTAAAAGCACTTGGGCAACCAGTCCCGCTTGATCTTCTGTTTATATCCAGAGCAAGAACAGAGCTGGGCGAGTGCGTATTAACAGGGCAAACCGGCGAGTGTAGGGTTATTACACTTGTAGAATAAGTTTCACATGTGAAACTTTTCTTTATACACCCCAAAAGGGCGGATAGAGCTTTGTGACTAAATGTTTTTGACTATATTCTGTTTCTATACAGTCAGTATTTGACTATGAGCGGTAACTGGCCTTAAACAGTAAAAATATTAACCTAACTGAGATACGCAATCCAGTTGGGTTACGTATCTCAAATATATTCTTGGAGATACCATGTCTAATAAATTTAAAATAAAAAACTTCGCAGAAGTACAGTCATTTGACTCTGTTGAAGAAATCGAAAGCGCACTCAGAAGCCAGTATCGTGGAATGCATATCAGCATCTCTTACGCGAGCCAAAAAACTGGGCTTCTTTGTTCCATTTTTGTTTCTGTAAACAACGATGGCGCTGTGTTTTACACTTATGGCGATGAGTCAGAAGTTGATTTTAAAAAAATAAACTTAAGCTAGGAGCTGGCATGAAATACACAGTTGCTAGCTACCTCAAAGATCGCTTAGTAGAATTAAATTACCCTGAAAATATGGAGGTGAAATTTAATTTAGAGAAAGGTCAAAATAATGGAGTTGCTTTTACTGGAAATTTATCCTTTGAAAACGCTTTGGTTATATTGGAGCGCCTTCTGTTAAATTACGAAAATTCACTTGTCGAGGTGGAGTGCCTAGAAGCTCTCCTGCTAATTGCAGAGGGAGTTGATTTGAACGCATTTACAATAGTCAGTAAAGGCGTATTGCAAAACACGTCTTTCAGTGAAGTTATGAGCTTTAATGAAAACTTTGAATTGTTTACTTTTTTATATGAGCAAGGCGAAGTAATAATGAATGGCCTAGGGGATGAGTTAATCTTAGCCTGGGTTAAAGTTTGTAAAATGATAAAAGAAGATGCGATTAAAGTATCCAAGCAACTCACTCATGAAGCAAAGAGGTTATTTAGGGCTGTATCATCTGAAAATATAACATTAGAAGAGCGAACTACTGCTAACTACATAGTTAAGTTTTCAGAAGTGGCTGCCATAGAACATTATGACATTGATGTTTTTTGTGAAAAATTAAGCCATATTGACCTAGAGAACTTTCATAATGGAAAGAGTCGTATGACTGGATTTGCGGCTGAAGTAATAGATAAAAAAACTTCTTCAACTCTTGGTGTCCACACTGCATACGGGGTGATCATCAAGACTGGAGACAAAAGTTATGGAGGCTTTCGTAAAGAACTAATCCATCAGGCTATTTTTGATGCAAGAGAGCGCATTAAGAAGCATGCCAAAATTGTAGCGTAAGCACAAAGAGAGGGGGTAACCCCTCTCTCCCTATCAAGGCTGATTACCACTATTCTGAGATTCCGGAAATAATGGTAATAAGCTTTTTCTCTCATGATGAGAGTAAAAATGAGGTAGCTGGCCTCTTCAAACAAATAGCAAATAAACTAGTTATATGGAGCCTTTCTATATATCACAATCTTTAATTTCACCTAACGGTACACATCCGTTGGGGAGGTGTACCTATACATTGGAGTACATCTAAATGAATATTAATGAATTAACTATCACACCTAAAAAGTTGTTACCGGTAAATGAACTAACTAAGGAAGCTGGTTTTAATTACAGTGTCTATGTTAGTGAAAAGGTAATAAATAAAGTAACCCTATTTGGCAAGCAAGACCTAAATGTATTTCTTAAGGTGTGTGCTGGTCAGTTGGGTGTATCTTTCACAGACAGCAAAAACTGGGAAAAAACACGACTGTTTTACCCTATGCCACGCTATGAAGGGTCATTAAGTCCTGAAGAAATCATTATTAAATCTAAAAATGGAGATGTTGAAATATATTTCGCATTTGAAGATGCGGAAATTTTCAGCACCCCTCTCTAAATATTTAATCCCAACGGGGAGCCTATCCCCGTTGGGATAACTCCCTTTTAAATATCTCAATGTCGGGGTTTCCTTAAGCCCCTTCAGAGGGGTTTAAGGAAGCCTCGATGTTCGAGGCTCATAATAAAGGTGAGAACAATGTCTTATTATAAAGCAGAAAAAGTACGTTTTGCCGCAAACGGCAATTGGATTTTCATTGTGTCAGCACTTGCACCGCACGCAACTGATGCACTTAAAAAGCTAGGGCGTCATGTAGGCTGTCCTGTACACGGTGGCAAAGATGGGTTCCGATTATTTAAAAAAGATTTCTTAGAAACAGGTGGGGGCGTATGCAATACATGCGGGCCTCGTCACGATGGATTTGAGCTACTTATGTGGCTTAATAACTGGAGTTTCAAAGAAACCCTTGAAGCAATTGGTAACTTCCTTTCAGTTGAACCAGAGTTAACATGGGAAGAGAAAAAACAACAGCAAGAAGTTAGTGATAAAAGCGATAAAGCTGCATCAACTAACAAGCCTGGAACGGCCCCAAAGCCACCCACGCAAGCTGGTGAAAAGCCAAGCAATGTGTCAACGCTAAAAAGCGCAAATACAGAAGCCTGGCTAACTAAATTGCAGAAAGATATGGAGGCAAACGCTGAACGCCAAAAAGCGTATAGCGCAAAACTCGAAGGTAAAATTGCAAAGATATGGAGTGAAGAGTGCATTCCTATTTCTAGCCAAATGGTTGAACCAATGCGAGCTTACTTTCAGAGCCGTGAATTGTTATTTCGGTGGGAAGAAGTAGAAAAAAGTGATTGTGTTCGGTTTCACCCGGCGCTTTCTTATTATGACGAAGATGGCAATGAGGTTGGTAAATTCCCCACAATTGTATGTGCTATCCGCGACAAAAAAGGCAAGTTAATCACTTTGCATCGCATTTACTTAACAGCAACCGGTATGAAAGCAAACGTACCATCACCAAAGAAAATGATGCCTATTCCAGAAGACTTTACTGTTACTGGTGCGTCAATTCAACTGGGTCACCCAGGTGAAGGTATCCTTGGTGTAGCCGAAGGTGTTGAAACAGCTCTGGCAGCATATCGTGGTTCTAACATACCTGTGTGGGCAACAGTCAACGCAACATTGTTAGAAGCATTTGAAGCTCCTGAAGGGGTTCATACCGTCTTGATTTGGGCAGATAAAGATAGAACGCTAACTGGCCAAAAGTCTGCAGCTGTTCTAAAAGATCGGCTTGAACAAGAAGGTATACAAGTGTTTATTCTTGTACCTAAACAGCCCATACCTGAGAAAGAAAAAGGTGTGGATTGGAATGATGTGTTAATGAGCCAAGGCAAATATGCTTTCCCTAGCTCATCGTATCTGAGAAATTTTATCTCAAGAAGAACCGCTGGTGGTCATGTTTGAAATGTTTCAAATTGATCTCAGCGACCATATTAGCCCTTTTAATTATTGTAATTTAAAGGGCTTTGTTAACCATAGTGAATAGTACCTGCAAGGTAATGTTCATTAACTTAAAGAAAGGAAATAAAACTATGATTAAGCAATGTGCTAGCAGCGAAGTAAAAATCAGTTCTAGTGATTTATATTTGGTGTCAGGTCGAGTTTGCGATTGCGAAAATGAGTTTCAACTCGTTAGCGCAAATTCTGCAGAAGAAGCTGAAGATATTTTTGAAAAGTACGTGAGGATGCAAGTCAATATCGAAGGCAGTGACTTTTATATAGAGCACTGCCAGAAAATATCAGATATGCATAGAAATGTACTAACAAAATCTCAGTAATTCACATAATGATTTTTGGGGGAAATTAACTGCACACCTAGCAGTTAATTTCTCCTGATTTACACAGAGGAAGAACCCATGTTAATTGAAAATATAAAAGCACCAATGACAGCTGAAATGCTATCTGAAATTGTTGAAAGCCAGATTTGTTGTTTTGGTGACGCCCCCCTTGTTACGCGACCTGAGATGGACTTTATAAGTGGGGAAGAAATATTCATTGAGAGTTCAATACTGCTTTGTTGTATGTCAGACGAAGAGATGGCTGAGGATGACCTTACCCTAAAACATCTGGCAAGGCATATTGAAGCTTTTGATCAGAGTTCGATTATTTATTACATATCACTAAAACCGAAAGATTTTAGTGTTGGTTTTTATGCTGATGACCGGTTTATCGAAGTTATCAACTCAAATGAGTTGGCCTTCCGGTGAAGCGCCATTTCGTTTAACTTTATAGTGGAATAAATATGATGAACTTAAGACAAAAGCAAGATCTAGCGCTAAGTAAAAAAATGAAAACATTCTTGGAAGAATGTAATTCTAAACTTATCTCAGCGTTGGAAACTAAAAATGTTTCAGATGATTATCAGCATGAAATCAGCTTGTTAATCGAACAAAATACGAAACAAATTCAATACCTAAGTGAAGAAATCAAATCTTTCTCTTAGTAACAAAAACTAAAGGGCTGCAAACCACTCTACTTGGGTTGTAGCTCTTATTATATTTAGGAGTAAACAATGGATAAGATTAATTTTATTGAATTAATACAAAATAAAACGATATTAGTACGGGAAAATACGAAATACGCACTTACCAAGCGACTTAAAGAGCTTGGGGCATTGCATTTACTTGAGAGTCCTCAGGTTCGTGTTAGGTCTTATATTACTAATATCCAAAAGCCAGTTGGATCTATATTTAACGGAACATTATAAAACCCAAAGGGCAAGTACCTATGGGGAGCTTTCCTTTGTAATCAGGAGCATATTATGGAAACCAATAAACGATTAGATCGCAATCAAGCTATTGAAAAGCTTGTAACAGCTATAAATGATGAGCATAGAAGCAGCTTAACATTTGAGCAAGTTAGTAATTGGCTCGGTGAAGATGCAACAGTGAAAGATATTGAAACACATATTTTTGAAATAGAAATTATTTCTTATGAAGCAGTACAACCGATAGACATATTAAAATCCGAAAGTAATATTTTAAACTAACTAGGTATTACCCATTAGAAAGCACCCTCGGGTGCTTTTTATTTCACTATTTTTTATCAAATAATTACACTTCAATTATTAGGTTTGTTAACTAAGGCTTTCATCGCAACTAAATTTGGTTGTTGATAAATAGCGAACTAATGGGAATGATTAATATGATTAGTAAAAACTGGGATTACATGGTGAGTTATATATATCGTGAGTTCTATCTTTTTGGCTACAAAAAACACTCTTTACCACGTACTTTAAGGTGTTTATTTGCCAAAACAAAATTACATCGCTCTTGGTTATCAGGAAGTATGGGGGTTTATTGTGAAAATGGTCAGCGAAGAGGGGTAAAGAGCAGAGCTTGGTACACTAGAAGGAAATAACACCCAAGTGAGCTTGCATTATTTTAAAGTGTGATAACCTGTATTCACATTAAAGGGTATCCAGGCGGAAAGCCGCTGCAATAACCTACAAACAAAAGGAGAATAACTATGATGACTTTAACAACAGTATCAGAGCGAATTACAGACTCAAAAGCTCGTGTTTATTGGCGTGTAGGCACTAAAAACAAAGGTATTATCAATCTCAATTTGCGCTCACCCTCTGAAGACTCTGCTCTTATCGGGGAGTTAATAGCAATACAATTTCTGCTTTTTGATAAGAAGATTTTTGACAGGGCCCCCGGCGGCGGCGGGGGATACAAACTGATAGTATCAAAAGGTGCAATTAAAAAGCTAGCCCTTGGTAAATCAACCAAAAAATTTGCAGTGCAATATTCAAGTTTTTTGCTTAGTAGAATGAAAGGAGTAACCATCGAAGTAAGTCAAAAGCTTGAGTTTATGGCAAATAAAGAAGATTTTTTACCTTTATTAATAGACGAAGGCAAAGATATTAGCACTCAAGAATATGCTGAAATAATCACACCTGCTATGGGTGCCGTAAGGGTAACGCAACATGCTGTAGAGCAATATGAAGAGCGAATTTCTTCTGGCTGCCCAAAAAAACCCTGGGCATCATTAACTAAAAGGCTAATGCACCCAGAACTTCGCATTCAACCTTTAGATGCTAAAATACTAGCGCATAAAGAAAGAAGGTATGGACGTTCAGATAATGTAGAAGCATGGTCGCACCCAACTTCAACTTTTACATATCTAGTTGTAATTGATGATAAAGGTAACAGGGTTTTAGTAACTGTGTTTGAACGGTACATACAACCTCAAAACTAGAGTGTGCATATGATAAATAATGTTCAAATTACGAGCTCATCGATCCAGGTGAAAACTGTACAGGTTGACTCTAAAAAGCTAACAAGGGCTACATTAAATGTTTTACCAGTACTTCCTCCGGCATGGCATGATTTATATCAATCTAAAGAAATTATCATATAAGCTCAATCATGAATTAGACCTCCTCCGAAAAAAGAAAGCAAATATCGAGGAACAAGTTTTAAATTCTATAAATGTAATTAGTAGCACCACCAAATACCTTTTCATTTAACCCTACACTGCCCTTATTTAGATCTTAAGTTTTAGCCTTGTAGTAAACAGGCAAACCAGCGTTACTACGGGTGGACTTTATTGTCTCTACAAAAACCTAATATTTATGAGTACAGTTATAATTCCTCTACTTATTAAAATGTACCTTTTAGAAAGTAGAGCCTGTGATATAATAAATATCGAGTCAACACCATCAGAATTTAAAATTAGAAGCTGTAATTTAGGTGGTGATACTGAGTAAAATAAACACAGATAATATGTCCGTACTTCATTATGTAGGGTTGTTCTAAACACACAAACTTAAACTAAGTATGGAGCAAAAGCACAAAGTTACTTTGAGGCATCAAAAAATGCACGAACAAAACAATGATGAAAATACCGAAGTCACATTTCTCCCTGCAGAGCGTACTTTTGAAGTATTAAGTGCGGAGGCTGCTGGCACTGGTGTAAATGGTATTGAAAAAAATCCTGCTGTTTCATACTTAATGGGCTTAAGGGCTGAAAGTAGCCGGCTAGCCATGAGGTCGTTTTTAAACAACATAGCTAAAATGATGGGCTATCATGATTTAAGAACCTGTCCTTGGGGTATGCTTGAGCGGCACCATGTACAGGCAGTTTTGACCATGCTCACTGATGCGGGAAAAGCACCGGCCACTATAAATAATTACTTGGCGGCAATAAAAGGTGTAGCCGTAGAGGCATGGACACTTAAGCTTATTAGCACCGATACTTACCAACATATCAAGTTAGTTAAGTCCGTTAGAGGGTCAAGAATACCTAAAGGTAGAGCCCTGGCCCCTGCTGAAGTTAAGAAATTATTTTTCACATGTGAAAGTGATAAGTCTGCTATTGGGGTTAGAGATAACGCTATTTTATCTGTTTTAGTCGGGTGCGGATTACGAAGAGCTGAAGTTGTATCCCTTGATTTTTCTCATTATAACCGGCATAACCGCTCGCTAAAAGTGCTAGGTAAAGGTAATAAAGAGCGCATGGCCTACTTGCCAGATGGCGCATTTCAAAGGCTTGAAAGCTGGATTGAGGAAGTGCGAAGTGATATTCCAGGGCCACTATTTAGTCGTGTTCGTAGGTACGATGATGTTACCTCAGAGCGCATGACTAGCCAGGCAATTTACCATATTTTAAACAGTAGATCTGTCGAGGCCGGTATAGAAAAGTGTGCCCCGCATGACCTAAGAAGGACATTCGCTTCGTCAATGCTAGAGAACGGCGAAGATCTAATTACAGTTAAAGATGCAATGGGTCATGCAAGCTTAGCAACAACGCAAAAATATGACTTTAGGGGTGATGAACGCCTAAGAGCAGCGAGTAAACGCTTAGATATTTAGGGGGAAGAATGTCACAACAGAACAATTTTGGTGAAGCACTTACATTTTATGCTGATAGGCATCCAGAACCATTAAAGCGCACAGCTATGAACGTTCAGTACACATCTAGTCGGCTTGGTTTGCAGACGTTAAGTATTGAAATGACCACCATTAACTCCCCTGGTGAATCACCAGACTGGACAAATAAAACAATAATTCAGCTGACTAAAAGCGAGTTAACCGGGTTGTGCGGCGTGTTGTTTGGCTTGAAAAGCGAAGTAAAAGCTTCATTTCATGGCGAGAATAAAAACAAAGGGATTGCAGTGTATAACAATGGGGCACAGGGGGCTGCTGTCACTATTTCAGTAGCTGGCCGACATTTACATCACTTTTTATCACCCGAAGATAGACTTGAATTAGGTGTTTTTACTTTACGCAGATTGTCGGACGCGTGGAAAGTTACACCATCTGATACCTTAGCAATATTACGTCAAAATGAGTTGATAAGAAGGAGCCAATAATAATTTAAGTGATTATAATGATGATGGATTAATCTAAAGTTGAAATGTTAAGGGGGTATCGGGGTGAGCTATTAGAGCTAAAAATGTATATAAAAGCTTTTGCTGGGGCTCAAAATCATTTAAGAAACTACCCTGACACAGAATTTTGAACGCCCTCTTACTTGATGAATATTGTGCTGGCCGTGGACTTCCAGCCTTTCATTATGTAGTGGTGTAACAGGGCAACATGGATTGAACAAAGTATAAAACTGAGACAAACAAGCTTAGAACTTTCTGGGCTAGTTTAGCGGCTGCTAAGTGCCAGTGTAGGTCAGATAAGCGTGACTCGTTTCTGCCCCATTATGAGTTTCAGGTACAGCAAGGCCCATAACTAAATCTAATGCTAAGTAACAAAAATTATCTGAATGTTAATAAATCCACTGGCTCTGCTACGTTCGCTAGGGCTGTCGATTTTCCTTTTCCATTATTTGTTGGGCAATCTCAATCATGCTGTTACTTACGATATCAGGCATCAAATAATATGAGTTATAGGGTGCACCAGAACGATTAATATAAGCCGCTTTTAAACCGGCACTAAGTGCACCGTGGGTATCCCAATCATGGGTTGCAACAAGTCGTGCTTGAGAGGGGGCAATTTGTAGTTGTTGCAGTGCAAATAGATAAGCAGATTTGGATGGTTTAAACGTGTTGGCCTGCTCAACCGAAATGGTGTCGTCAAAATAATCCTTTAATCCTGCGAAAGACAACTGCGAGTTGAGAAGTTTAGTCGAAGAGTTTGATAGCGCCACTAACCTAAAGCCAGACAGTTTTAGCATATCCATCGCCGGTTTAACATCTTCATGAGCAGGTAATGCCGCAAGCGTGCTCAAAATATCTTGGTAGCCTTCATCTGAAATGGATTTATCTAGGCGACCAGCAAGAGCCTTTAATGCCGTCAATGCAAGGCTTTTGAAATCACTATGGACCGTGGTAACTAGGCATACTGTTGATGAATGTAATAGCATAGAAAACCAAGTGGTCATATAGTCTTCGCTGCCAAAGTAATGATTAAACTTTGGCTTAAGCCGATTTAAGTCGAGTACGGTCTCATTGATATCGAATAAAATAGTTTGTACTGGCATAACATTTTCCTAGCAATTATGGAGTAGCTCTTAGTTACCTGACCTCAGTCGCTCAATGAATTTAGGTAAATGGGTAATGGGTGAAAATATCGTCTATCTTGGCGTTGAGTAGCGCTTTATCATTGTTCAATTTAGCGAAGGTACGCAAGCCTGTTATTTGAATTTGCACGTGACTCGCTAAGTCTTCAGCGTCTTTTGTTTGATCAATTAGGCCTAGTGCTTGAGCTTCTTTAATCAACACCACGAATTCACGAGAAATTTCAGCAAGATGATCTTTAGTCACCTCAATTAAATCTTGATTCTCCGAGGTTAATTCCCCCATCGTTTTTGCTAGCATGCACACCCCGTTTGGAGCATCGGTTTGAGTATCGATAACCTGTGCTTTAACAAATGCCTTTATGGCGTTAACTGGCGTGTCGCATTCTTCTTTTAAAGCTTCTAATTGCGCAAGCCCCATATCGGTATAGTTGCGAAGTGTCTCTTTAAACAAGCCCTCTTTACTGCCAAAGGCTGAATAAATACTCCCCGGCCGCATATCGATCTCGTCTTGTAGATTGCGCATTGAGGTGGCATGAAAGCCTTTCTTCCAATAAAGGTTAGTGGCTTTGTTCACCACTTCTCGCCGATCAAATTTTGCTGTCTTTGCCATAGCTTTACTTAGTAATCAATTATATGAACAGTCGTTCAATTATAACTATGGAGGTTACGTAGGTAAAGAGAGTATGTTCAGTTCAATGACAGTACGGTTAAAGAATAAAAAATTAAACTTAATAAAATCAAAAGCATAATCGCCAATTAGCAATTTTGAACGATCGCTCAAATAAATACTTGAACGATCGCTCAAATAAATACTTGAACGATCGCTCAAATAAATGCTTGAACGATCGCTCAAATAAATGCTTGAACGATCGTTCAGGTTTAAGTATAGTTCTCCTCATCGACAGGGAATACAGCTTCCCACAATGGGGATAACAATAGATGTCCCTTTATCTTAAAAAGATTGGAGTATACAAAATGAGCAAATTTACCTTTCACACAGTAGAAACAGCACCAGAAAAAAGTAAACCAATGTTAGAAGGCGCGGTTAAGCAAATGGGCGCTGTACCGGGTTTATATGCTGTCATGGCTGAGTCTCCTGAAACCTTGAAAGCGTACCAACAGCTTCACCAGTTATTCATGAGCACTTCATTTGATGCCGAAGAGTTAACGGTAGTGTGGCAAACCATCAATGTTGAGCACGAATGTACTTTCTGCGTACCTGCACATACGGCAATTGCACACTCTATGAAAGTCGATCCTGCATTAACCGAAGCACTGCGTAACGAAGAAGCCATGCCAACAGCAAAACTTCAGGCATTGCATGACTTTACCTTAGCAATGGTGCGTGAGCGCGGTAACGTGTCTGACCAACAAATGGACACCTTTTTTGCCGCAGGTTACGGCCAGCAGCAAGTGCTTGAGATTATCCTAGGTCTATCGCAAAAGGTGATCAGCAACTACACCAACCACGTAGCCAAAACACCTGCTGGCCCAATGTTTGAAAAATTTGCTTGGTCTAAAAAAGCATAATCAATTCGGTATCTCAGCTTAATTTAAATCTGGCTTAGCCAGTGGAGTATTTATATGTCTTTTAACTTTAAACAAAAATATGGCGGTTGGGCATTGGTCACAGGTGCTACCTCTGGGATCGGCGAACAAATGGCGCAACAGTTAGCCGAAGACGGCATGAATATTGTTTTGGTGGCTCGTCGCGAACAAGAGTTAAAGGAATATGCTCAAACACTAGCAAGTCAGTATTCGGTTGAGACAGACGTGATTGTGGCGGATCTGTCGACGCAAGATGGTGTTGATAAGATCAAAGCTACTGAACATGACATTGGATTAATTGCTTTGTCTGCTGGTCTTGAAACCAATGGTGCTTTTGAAAAGTTGGATTTAGATGCCGAGCGTCGCTTGTTGCATGTGAATGTGAATTCGGTGATGGAGTTAAGCCACCACTTTAGTAACACCATGATCGCTCGAGGAAAAGGCGGTATTTTGTTGGTTGCGAGTATGTTTGGCCAAATGGCATCCCCTTATTTTTCAACCTATGCTGGCTCTAAATCGTTTGTGATTAATTTTGGTCAATCGCTTTATGCAGAACTTAAATCTAAGGGGGTTGATGTGAGTGTCTTGTCACCGGGGTTAACCAAAACACCGATGGCGGTGAGCACTGGCGTAAACTGGAAAAAAGTCCCTATGGCAGCAAGAGCGCCAGAGAAAGTGGCAAAAGTTGGTTTGCAAGGTGTTGGTAAACGTGTACTGACCGTACCGGGCCTGCGTAACAACATCATGGCATTTATGGCGGATTTAACGCCCCGTAAGATAATGGCACTTTCAATGCAAAAAATCTTGAACGGTGCACTGGATGCTAAGCGCCTATAAACCTGTTAAATCTTAAGTTTTAAAGGCTTGCGTGTTGCAAGCTTTTTTTATTGGAATTGAATGATGAACAATAGAATAAAACTCGACATTATTTCTGATGTAGTTTGCCCTTGGTGTATTGTAGGTTATAAGCACCTTGAAACTGCCATCGAAGAATTAGGCATCAAAGATCGAATAGATATTGAATGGCAGCCCTTTGAATTGAATCCTGATATGACTGAAAAAGGTGAAAACCTTCGTGATCACGTAGCCCGCAAGTATGGGTCATCACGTGAAGATAGCGACAGAGCACGTGAAAACATAACGAAACAGGGGGCGCAATACGGTTTTAAGTTTGATTACTTTGAAGATATGAAAATGGTCAACACGCTTAATGCCCACGTGTTATTAGAGCATGCCAAACCATTGGGTTTGCAACATCAGCTAAAAATGCGCCTATTTTCAGCATTTTTTACTGAGCACAAAGATGTATCTAACCGTGAAGTCTTGCTTAATGAGGCAGAAGCGGTAGGTATTGAGAGAAAGCCCGCTGAGCTTGCTTTGGATAATCCACAGCTCAAACGTGAGATCCAAGAAATTGAATCTCAGTGGCACCAAATGGGCATCAGTGGTGTACCAACAGTAGTATTTAACCGAGAGAGTGCACTTACCGGTGCTCACCCTCAAGAGTCTTTCAAACAAGCTTTGCAACAGCTAGTGGCTGAGAATGGTAGAGCAGATGATTGATATCTATATTTCGTTAGTGGCGGCATTGAGCACTATAGCAGGAGCGTTCAGTTACTTCTCCAAAGTGAAAAATCGTCAAACACCGAAGATGCCCCTGCTTTTTATTATGAGCCTTATTGTTGGGTCAGTATTCGGTGTAGCAGCTTTATATGTAACGGCTCAATCCCCGTCTTGGAGCACGATTGTGGTCATATTGCTCGCAACTATGCCTGTCATGATGAGTGCGGTGTTCTATAAAACCTTTAAAGAGTCAAAATCACCCCTTGGAGATATTCAAGTTCAGGTCGGAGATAAGGTGTTACCTTTTGCTGCAACAAGGGCAAATGGTAGTGAATTTACCCATGAGGAACTAAAAGGGCAGCGTATATTGTTGAAGTTTTTTAGAGGCTCTTGGTGCCCATATTGCAGTATGGAGCTTAAAATGTTTGAGGAAATGAAGCCTATCTTTGACCGTTTTAATGTCAAAATTGTGGCTTTATCTAACGATGAAGTCGCTGCTGCTGAGAAACATCAACAACGTGACCACTTAACCCACGAAATTCTGTCTGATCCCGACTTGAAGGTGATAAAAAAGTATGGTGTAGAACATCATAAAGCACTCGGTGGTGATGGCGTATCAAGTATGACTTTATTTGGGTTACCCTTTCCGACCAAAATGAAGTACAAACCCATGGCGATACCCACATCTATCTTAATCGATGAGTATGGTGTCATACAGTGGATTGACCAAGCGGAAGATGTTCGGTTGCGGGCGAGTGAAGAGAAGTTACTGGCTGCCCTTAACGCCTCTTTTGCTAATTAACTGAACATATCTTGCCACAATGACTCCGCATTGTGGCTCATGCTATCAAAGATGAGATCTCTAAATGCGACCACGCGTGAGGCGATCATCTTTCTATCTGTCCATACCAAATACGCTGTGCCTTTTGGGCACTCAACGCCGGGTAATACCGGCTCCAGTTTATCCTGTGAAGCTAGGTGCTCTAGTGCCACTTTTGGCATCAAACAAATCCCCGCACCGCCTATCGCTGCTTGAATATTCAACCTTAAGCTATTAATCGAGTATTTGGGTTTTATTGGTATTTTGATTGTCTCAAGGTTCTCTTTTAGTAACCAGTAAGGGAAATTGTTACCGGCCAATACATTGTGTTCGAGTAAATCTCTCGCCCTTTCTGGCTTACCTCTTTGGGCTAAATAGCTTTTTGAAGCAGCTAATGCCAATTCAGTTTCAAATAGTTTACGTTGTACCAAGTGAGAGTCTGTCGCTGACATAGTGACAATTGCTAAATCGATTTGTTCAGAAATGAACGCTTCAGCATCGGATGCAAAATGGACATGAATATTCACTTTAGGGTGCAGTGTCATAAACTCCAAAGCAAGCTTTTGTAAGAAAAAATCAGCAAAGGGTTCTGGGCACGATATATGAATATCTCCAGTGAGTACTCCTTGAGCATTTGAAAGGCTTAGCCATTGTTGGTCAAGTCCATGAAACAAGCTTGAGAACTTGTTATATATCTCTTCACCAGCATTGGTCAGCTGGAATTTTTTGGAATCACGGTGAAGCAGTTTCTCATTGAGCTGCCCTTCCAAATTCGACACCGAACGCGACACGGTAGGGGCTGAGGTGTTGGCTTTTACACTCGCTGCTGCAAAGCCTCCACATTCAACAGAGAGGCAGAACCAATAGAGGTTTGTCATGTTTTTTGTACTGATCATCGCGATTACTCTCTTAACCAAGAGTACATAAATGTACTTTTAAAAAACACTATTGTCTATTTTTGAATTCATTGTATCTGCGTATACTTCCCTTATCGAACGGCCTAACGGCCTAAAAAATACTGGATGAAAATGACAATGAAAAAATTCGACCGCAAATATCAATACCCACTCATGATGTCTATGGTACTGCCAATAATGCTTCTTGGTATGTCAGGCATTATGGCGTTCCGCAATCTTCCTGTAGGAGCTGACTTTTTCTCTGCATGGGGAGGAGCAATTGCTCAAGTTGTGCCTCCAGCGTTATTGCTGCTTGCAGTTGTTGCACCGATTGTGCGCTTGTTTGTCACCAAGGTACTTCTTAAGCCAGAACAAGCTTAACCCAATTGCTTTCTTTAAATTAACGTTACTTTGGAGTACATGATGAACCAACAAATATTATTAGAAGCGACAATGATTGGTACAATGTTTCTCATTACTGCTGGCTATTTTATCCGATCTAAAGAAAGTGCGAGTAAAAAAGCAATAAACTTCGTTACAGCACTACTTGGTGGCTTTATGGTGATGGCAGGAACTGCCAAATTTTTCTTACCCTTCGCTGATATCTTTGCTGCGCAAATTGAGCTAAGTGGTTTGCCGTTCCCTGTTTTGTCAAAGTTTGCAGGGCAAATGGGTGAGATTTTTGCTGGAGCCCTGTTCTTACTTGTTCTGACGGAAGGTAAACTCATCTCATCTAAAGTTGCAGATGTAATCATTAACCTAGCAACGCTACTTACGGTGGTTATTATGAGCGTAGCAGTTTATGTACACCTGTCGCCAAATGTGCCAGCTGAAGTATTACCGTTGCAATCTAAACCACCGGTGCTGACTTTAATTGTGATGCTTGTCGCTTTGGGGTTGTGGTGGAGAAAAAAGAAAGCGTAAATTTGATTGATAGTAATTGTAGGGCTCTTTTCATTGTCTGATACAGAGAACACTAGTCAGTATAAGAGCCGCTACTTAGTTTGGGACGGGTATGTCATAAATTGGTAAATTTGCCTGTGATTAAGGTATTGAACAATACCTCAGTTAATCCGACAACTGCTAAATTAGCAAAACCTATAACTCACTCCTGTCCATAAACGAGCTTGAAGACCCTCCTGTTTTGGCTCAGTGCCAATTCTAGTCATTAAAACGTAAAAACCTTAAAATAAGCTTAGCTATAATCCATAAATATCATTGCGTCTTCAAAATAGCCAACCTATTCGTAATCGTGACACATATCTACTCTTAAAAGCGTCATTCCACAAAATCATAGTTATGCAGTTCTTTACAGTAAGAACACATGAAATAACGCATATCTAACCGTTATCTTCTTCGAGCCAATCATTAATGTCATTTAATAATACAGGAAGCTGCTTTTCCAAAAGTGAAAACTCTTTTTCAATATCTAGTTGCCCCTTGCTTGCTTGTAATTCAATCTCTGCAAACAAACTTCTTAACCTGTCGGCGCTTATCTCACCACATAAACCTTTAAGAGAATGCGCAACTTGACGAACTTGTTCATAATTATGATCATCGACAAATTCTGTTAGTTGGTTAAATTTTTCAGGTGCTGTTTTAATAAACATAGTACAAATTTTAATAAGCAAAGCTTCTTTGTTAAGTAAACGAGAAAGTGCAGCACCATGATCCCATAACACTTCTTTTTCAGCCAAAATTTCAGTGACCGGATGTTCATTTTTTTCGTAATTAGATAATGCCCACTCTATTACTTTAGCTTGCGCCTCATTAGCTTGAATGGGCTTACTAATATAGTCGTTCATACCAACCGATAAACATTTTTCTTTTTCACCCATCATGGCGTTAGCTGTCATAGCAATAATAGGTATATTTATAAACTCATTACCAGCATCACCTGCACGAATTTTCTCACAGGCTTGGTAACCGTTTAAGATAGGCATTTGACAATCCATCAAAATACAGCATATTGGCTTTCCTGCTAAGCGACTAAGCTTTAATGCTTCTATAGCTTGTTCACCGTTACTTGCTGTTTTTACGTGAATTGGTAAAAACTCAAGTGCAGCTACTGCTACAGCGATATTTATCTCAGTATCATCAACAATTAATATACTGCACCCATCAATTTGCTCTAAAGTTCGTACTGGTATATCACTGTTTTCGCTTGCTTCTACTGTAAGCAACTGCAATTGATCAAGCTTACTCAGAGTTAATCCAATCGCTCTTAGTAAATCACTTTGTGTGAATGGTTTACTAATTGTCGTTATCTTACTTGAAATACCTTCAGGTAATGGCCATCCGGGTTTATGTAACACAACAATTTTAACGTTTGATTTATGGTGCATGAAGCCATCAATTATTTGTTCTAACTCACCATTTTTATTGTCTTCTGCATCTAAGAAAATAATGTCATAAGGTTCAGCAGTTATATCGGCTAAATCTTCAAAATTTGAGAGTTCTACCTCGCCCCCTTCATGACGAATTAACTGTCCTAGTAGCTCTTGAGATTCTTTATTATTATTAATAACTAAGACTTTTTTAGACAAATAATGGTTGTTCTGTGGTGTATTCTCACTACTTTCACTATCAATTATTATATCAAAACTGAACGTACTGCCCTTATGTGGGACCGAATTGACTTTTATATCGCCCCCCATCATCAGGCATAACTTTTTGCATATTGATAATCCAAGTCCCGTACCGCCAGACTCAGCGTTTATAGAGCTATCAGCTTGGTTAAATGCTTTAAACAGGTGCTGCTGGGCGCTATACTCTATGCCTACGCCGGTGTCTTGGACGCTAATAATTAATTTGTGTTTTTGATCCTCAATCTTTTCTGATTCAACTTTGATCTTTATGAAACCACGCTCTGTAAATTTAATCGCATTATTAATTAAATTATTGATTATTTGGGTTAACCTTAATGGGTCTGATACAGCTCGCTGGCAATTTAAACCTCGTGTATCAAGATAAACCTCAAGCTCTTTATCAAAGGCTAATATGGCGCACGATTCAACTAAGCCTTCAATCAAATATTTAGGATTAAATGTTCTAAAATTTAATTCAAGTTTACCCGCTTCAATCTTAGACAAATCCAATATATCGTTTATCAACAGGTTTAAATTAGTGGCACTTAACTCCATCATACTAATCAACCTACGTGATTTTTCTGGTAATTCTTCACGCTTTAAAATATTCAATGTTCCAATCACACCATTAAGAGGCGATCTTAGCTCATGGCTGATATTAGAAATAAACGCGCTTTTTAGATCACTATTTTTGATAGCCAGATCTTTCGCTTCAGCAAGATCTTGCGTTCTGTTTCTAACTTTTGACTCAAGCTCAGAGTTCAAACGTTTTACCTTAATTTCAGCCGCTTTCTCTTTACTAATATCCCTGATAATAAGCGCGAGGCCATTGAGTACAAGCTGTTCAGAAAATACCGGGCTTACAGAGATAGCAAAAAAGTAGGATTGCCCATTTACCTCTATGGACCGTTCATCTTTGATTTGTGGCTTCGAGCTTTCCAAATCGGCTATATACGTATCTATCGGCAGTTGTTGGAGTAATATCAGTTCATTGGTATGCCTACCTATAGATAAAGCTCTAGACGTTGATAATAATCGCTCTGCACTAAAGTTAAGGCTGGTTAGTTCACCTTGAAGATTTAATCCAACAATGGCATCAATTGAACCATCGACAATGGCAGAAGACTCCCTACGTGCTTCAGCTAGCATTTGGCTTCTGGTTGCATTTCGATAAAAAGTAATAAGCAGTATTACAGTAAAGAAGATAATTACCAATAAAAAGCCATAAGTCAAAAGCCGTTTATCACTAATCATCGTATCGATATACTGCTTTGAAACGACAGTACTTAAATCAATATAACTAAACTTTTTTCCCGGTCGCATTTGAACTGTATCGGAAAACATATAGTATTGATCACCCGCTTTTTGTTTCGAATCCACACGATAAAGTCCTTGATATTGGATCGGCTGCTCATATAGCGTATCCCATGTGATGTTCGGTGCTAAATCTCTTGTAAATCGATACTTTTCGATAGGGTGATATAAAAAATCGCCTTCAGAGCTGCTAATTATAAGCTGAGAATAGTCAAACACTGTGGTTGTTAATTTTTCAATTAAGGTATTTGCGCTAACGTTCATAATTAAAAAAGCAAAGCGTTTACCTTCTTCACTGTAAATAGGGATAGAAAACCGTAACATCGGCTTGTATGGAAATGTCACTTCTCGAAACTCGCGATTCAACGACATAGGCGATAAATATATTTGCTTAGCTTCAAGCTGCGAACTCGGTAAAAAATACAGCTCCCCACTTTTGGGTTGTAACGAATAATCTGCTACAGCCTCAACTGAAGCACCTCGGCGCTGCACACGAATAAGCTCTTCCCCTGAGGCTGTAATAGCAATAATACGTAGTTGCTCAACATTTAAATTATTTTCCATAAAGCCAATAAAGATAGTTTCTAACTGCTCTTTCCACTGTGCATAAGTGGTTCCATCATATGGATCTATACCATTGTTATAATGAGCTCTGGGTAACCCTGAAATAGGTGGTGTAGAATGCAAAAAACTAAGATCCGATTTTGATCGGGATATAAATGAAGTCACAACTTCTTTCAATCGCAGGTTTGTTGCTGTAAACTCGTCCTCTATTTGTATTAACACACCTTTTTTTACATGCATTTCAAATAGTAAAACAGCCAAAACCAACAACAGACCAAAAAAGAACGTGATCCACCTAAGAAACGTCTTTGAAGATACAACTGACTTATTTGCTTTCATGGAAATATTCATTTTTAGCCTTTTGTTACTAATGCTTAGTTAGGGGATTACACCACTTTAATAGTACCGCTCTTAAACACTCATAACTTATTGGTTTGCCCATAAAATCATCCATACCAGATTCAAAACAACGCTGCTTATCGCTACCTAGTACATTTGCAGTTAAAGCTATTATCGGTGTTGTTAAAAAAGCTGGCATCGTTCTAATTTTAAGTGTTGCTTGAGGCCCATCAAGTACAGGCATTTGCATATCCATAAAAATAATATCAAACGCACACATTTCGCACTGTGTAATCGCCTGCTCACCATCACCGGCTATATTGATACAAGTGATATTAAACTCTTTCAAAAGCGCTTCAATAACAATTTGATTAATCTCATTATCCTCAACAACTAATACGTTTAAGTTAGATAGATCAATCTCTTGCGGTGCTGATAATTTAGTATTTTCATGTTGTCGACTCGCCTGTTTATCACCCCTTTGAGTCTTTAATTCAAAATAGAAGAGCGAGCCTTTACCAAGCTCACTTTCTACCTTTAAAGGCGCATCCATGAGCGCTAATAACTTACTGGTAATCGCTAAACCGAGGCCTGTTCCGCCAAATCGGCGTGTAATCGAAGTATCTGCCTGTGAAAAAGCCTCAAAGAGTGTATCAATATGCTCGTGTGATATACCTATACCAGTGTCCGACACACCAAACGACAATATAAGCTCATTATTCACCTCTTTCTGAACATTTACATTTAATGCAACACTTCCTCTTTCAGTAAATTTAATGGCATTGCCTAACAAATTTATAAGTACTTGCTTTATGCGTGTTTCATCTCCTGCAAAAATAATATTCTCTTCGTCTGTCGGCGATGAAACAAAAAGCTGCACTTGTTTTGCATTTGCTTGTTCACTAAATAGTAGCTTTAACTCATCTAGCATTTTATGTAAATCGATTGATTGGTTTTCAAGCTCAACTTTTGTGGCTTCAATTTTACTCAAATCGAGAATATCATTGATGATAACTAACAGGCTGGCGCCTGAAGACTGAATAATCTCTAACATTCTTGCTTGTTTATCTGTCAAAGAGGTATTGCCAAGCTGTCGCGCCATCCCCAAAATTCCATTCATAGGAGTGCGGATCTCATGACTCATATTTGCCAAAAATTCAGATTTGACCTTAGAAGTATGTTCCGCTGCTTTTTTTGCAGAAATAAAGTCTGTACTTAACGCCCTGAAACGATTTGCAGCACCCGCTAACACACCGATTTCATCTTTGCGTGTTAAATCGTGAATGGGCGCCGATAGGTCACCATTAAGAAAGCTTTGAAAACTTTTGGTCAATAGTTTAATCGCATGTGCTATATGAAAGTGAAAAAATAACGCTAGTCCAATGATATACAAGATAGCGCCTACTCCGAGTAGCTGTAAAACATACTCTGTTTTTGAAATACTAACTGAGCCGGTTTCTTTTATTGTAATTAAACGTGACAGTGACTGCTCTCTAAGTGTATTTGCTAATGCACTAAACTCAATGGCATCACCCGCCATAACAACATTAACTAGACTTAAATAGTTACGATTTGCTTGGACGCTTTTAGTAAAAGCTTGCTGGTAATCTACAGCTAACTGAACTGTTGGGTTTTCGATCCTGTTTTGCTGCTTTTGCAAAGCTAATTCGGAGCTTGAAAGACTTTGCAGCGCCTTAATGACTTGTTGACGCTTAGAATAGTCCTTTTTAGTTAAATAAAGCTGCGCATTGTGGTGTAATGTGTGCCATATATTTATATTTTGCGTAATTAGCAACTTATCTTTTAAATCTGCGGTCAGTTGCAGTAAGCCTGTTAAATGGGCAACAGCGCCTAAATAAATACGTGGCAGCTCTGTATCTATCAATGCTGTTTTTATATTATAGCGCTTTTTTAGCACGCTTAGATTATCACCATACCTAAGCACGAGTTCAGACATGGCATCAATATAAATTTTATCGTCAACTTCATTATTTTTTTTATCTATTGCTTTTAAACGCTGGTCAATACTTTGGTAGTTCTCTTCAATCTTAGCAAATACCGCATCACTCCCTGATGCGCCATAGACCGAAATATCACGTTGCATTTCAACAATATCTTTGTTTATTCGTAAAATACCAATGGCATGACTACTAATATCCGTAATATTATTTACCGATGTATCAATTGCTTCTAAGCGTTTATCCATGACGATGTAGCTGATACTGAGTGTAATTACCACCAGTGCTAACGCTAATGTCATTTTCGCTGCAATAGAACGCGATATTAAATGTACCAAACGACGTCCTTAAGCATTAAGTAGTTCATACCATTTATCTAAACTATAATCGTAATTTTGCATTACGGTATTCCACACAGCTATATTTGAAAAACGTTTAATATAACTTCCACCATCGCGAGTCTGGCCAGCTTGTACAGAAATTTTACCATCCGTTCCAATCAGCTCAGTGGTTGCTTCTTTTCCCTCGTACCAATAATCCCACTCAGGCTTAGACATTAACGGCTGGCTACGCTGTGGGTTAGATATATAGTAACCTTGTCGAGCAATAAAGGCTCCAGGATAACCAGATAGCCACCAATTCATATATTCATAAGCCGCATCTTTTACATGCCCCGAGGTATTAGCAGATAAACACATAACACCATGCCAAGCACGATACCCTTCCTTCGGGGATGCATTGACAACAGGGATACCTTGGCCTCTACAGGCACTCACACCCGGTGAAAACATACTTTGGATATTCACGCGTTTTGTCTTCATAAAATCCACTGACTGCGGTACTGATGTCCAGAAACCAGAAAAGTGGCCTTGCCTTTTTTTCGATAATAAAATTGCAAACAATTTATCTATTTCGTTAATACTCATGTTGCCAATATCGTTAAAAGTCATCAGGCCTTGGCCCTGAGCAGCAAGCGCAGCATCAAATATGCCTATTGTTGGGGCATTAACAAGGCCCACTTTTCCTTTATTTTTATCATCCAGCAACCAAGACCAAGACTCTGTTTCATAGGCTTGTCCTTTTTCGATGTAATCGGTGTTATAGCCAAATGAGTCAACATTGTGGACATATGGCATAAAGCTTATTTTTTTTGTAGGTGTACTTGCTAATGAACCATCATTTTGAACAAATAAAATTTTGTTTGGTGCATCACCTGCACCTAGTTTGGCAGAGGGGGTTATTTTGCCTGTTTTAGTAAGGTCATTAATTTCATTCCAGTAAACAAGCCTATCTACGTCTATTGGTTGAATAGCACCAGCTTGCCATAGGATATTGATTGAATCTGACCACTGTTCATAAAGGTCAAAAGAAGTTGGATCCGCAGCAGCTTTTTGTAAAACAGCAGCACTCCCCATAGGTATAAATTGTAAATTTATACCTAGCTCTCGCATGGCTCGCTGACGAAGCTCTTCTTGCAGTGTAACGTGAGTGCCCATGACGCGCAAAGTTGTCACTTTTCTCGCAAATACATAAGGCGCTTTGAATGCGAGTGTTGATACCGCTGCTCCTGCACCCACTGTACGCAGGAAGTGTCTACGATCAGGTGAATAATTCATTATTATTTATCCAATACCAATTTACCTAAGAGAAAAGTATAGACTAAACAATAAAAAAAACAGCAAATTAGCTCCTCATAATTAAAATTACAAGGAGCCAAATTAAACAACCTGTAATTTATAGCAATTACGGCCATCTCGCTTGGCGCAATATAGTTCTTCGTCAGCCAATGAAATCAACTTATTAAGCCCCATTGTGCTCTGTTTCTGACTTGTTACTCCGCCAATACTAACAGTAACGTGCCCAATGGATGATTGACTATGCTCAATATTTGACTCATTAATTTGTAGAATTATTTGTTTGCATACGTGCGTCATCCCTTTAATGTCGGTATAAGGTAGAACAATCAGAAACTCCTCACCTCCAAATCGAATCGTTACGTCATGAGGCCTTTTTAGCGTATTGGCAAACACGTCTGCAATTTGTTTTAAACAAATATCACCTTGAAGATGACCATAATGGTCGTTATAAAGTTTAAAATGATCAATATCGATCATTAACACACTAAACGGCTTTTTGTCACGCTCAGATTGTTTCAGCGAATTACAGACTTCTTTTTCTAGATAGTGACGATTATAAAGTCCTGTTAGAGAATCTTTATAAGTTAAATCCATCAACACTTCCAAGCGCAGCTTATTCTCTACATGATTTGTAGTTCGATGTATTAGCGTTGAAGCAATTACTGGTTTACCAATAAAGTCTGCTGCACCAGCTTCCCAACAAGCATTCTGAGAATCAGTGTCATAAGTTGCAGTAATAAATACAATAGGAACGTGCTCAAACAATATATTCTGCTTTAACGCTCTGCATACATCTAAGCCACTAATGTCTGGCAAATTTACATCCAGTAAAATGAGATCTGGGATATTGGATTTGCAATAATCTAACGCTTGTAAGCCCATAGCTTGTGTTTCGACTTCAAAGTAATCTTCCATGATAGCCTGTAGTGAAAAACGAATTATTTCATCATCATCAACAATTAATATTTTACATTGCGTTAATGGCTTAAGATCTAGGTGCATATATTTCCTTTATTTTTGGCTTGAGTCAGCACCTCCATCATCTCTAAAAAGGGCATTGGTTTACCTAGCAAGTATCCCTGACCAATCGCACAACCTAGAGATTGTAACTTCTCTCTTTGTTGGCTTGTTTCAATACCTTCAGCCACGATCTGTAAGTTCAAAGAATTGGCTAAATCGATAATTGCAATAACAATATCAAGCGATTGAGAATCAGTGAGCATATCGCGCACAAAAGACTGATCAATCTTCAGCACATCAAGAGGAAATAGTCTCAAATATGACAGACTAGAATACCCAGTGCCAAAATCATCAAGCGCAAGGCTAATCCCCATATCAGCGATCGCCTGTAATTGCTTTATCGTTTGTTCAAAATTATCAATCAGTGCTGATTCGGTTACTTCCAGCTCTAAATAACGACTTGGTAGCTTAGTTTTTTCTAATATCGATGCAACCGTATCAACCAGCGAAATACCAGTGAATTGTTTAGCTGAAATATTAACAGCGACTTTCTTTGGGTATCCTGCATCAAGCCACTTTTTAGCATCAATACAACTTTGCTCCAAAACTTGTTCACCTAAACGGTAAATTAGTCCTGATTCTTCGGCATATTCAATAAAATTAAGTGGAGATATAAATTCTCCAGTGTCATCTTTTAGCCTCACTAATCCTTCAGCACCAATAACGTCGTTAGTCACTAAGTCATATTTTGGCTGATAAAGCACAACAAGATCATTGTTATCTAGCGCGTTGCGTAAGCAATTACCCACTTTTAAACGCTTAGTCATTTCAACTTGGAGATCATGACTAAAATAATAATAGCTATTAGCGCCTTCTTGTTTTGCTTTATACATTGCTGAATCTGCATGACGAAGCATTTCCTCGACACTTGATGCATCATCAGGATACACACTTATCCCCAAGCTTGCTGAAAGGACATGTTGTTCATCAGCTAATCTGAAAGGTTTAGCAATGACATCTAGCACTTGACTAACAAGCGGTTCAAGACCGAATGTATCTTTTTCATAGGGAACAACAAGTGCAAATTCATCCCCACCAACTCTTGCAACAGTAATATCATTACATGCAAATTTATCAAGGCTATGACCTATATGGGCAATTATTTCATCACCAATATGATGCCCTAACGCATCATTTATGTACTTAAATTTATCTAAGTCAAGAAGCAACAGGCTCACTTTTGTATTATTAAATGAGGCTCTAGCTATTCCTTGAGTTAATCTGTCATGCAACAATACGCGATTGGGTAATGCAGTTAGTTGGTCGTGATGGGATAAATAAGTCATTTGAACTGACATAGCAAGAACTTCGCTAACATCTTGAAAAACCATTACTGCACCACGCTTATTACCATCTTTATCTAATATTGGAGCCGCACTATCTTCGACTCGGTACAACATACCTTGCCGACTAATTAACTGTGTGTTTATAGCCATAGCAACAGGCCGATTTTCCTTCAGAGCAACTGATAAAGGATTTATAGAAGGTATTTTAGTTGAGGTATCTCTCAGTATCATCACTTCTTCAATATGCCGCCCTCTAGCCGCAATTTGTGACCAACCGGTTAGACGTTGCGCTACTGGATTTAGGTAAGTTATACACGCATGCTCATCAGTAGAAATAACACCATCAGCAATAGAGTCTAACGTGATCCGTAAGTGCTCTTTTTCAGCAGCCAAAGCTGCTTTAGTGCGCTGAATAGTTTTTTCTTGAATTCGAATTTTTGCATGGTTTTCAACCCTCATTCGGCATAAAGTTAAATTCAAAGGTTTAGATATGAAATCAATAGCTCCAAATGAAAGCGCTTTTTGCTCGATTTCAGGATCATTATGAGAAGTGATGACCAAAACGCGTAAGTCAACAAGGTGAGGTCTTTTTTGTATTTCGAGTAATATGTCAAACCCACTAACATTGGGCATTTCTAGATCGAGTAAAAGTATATCTGGTATAAACTCTTCAATAAGAGCGATGGCATCCTCACTTTTATTACATGAACAAATAACCCCAACATCATCCAGAACATGCTCTAGTTGCAAGGTGTTGATCTCTTCATCATCTATAACAAGAATTTTACAAAGCTCTGCCATATAACCACTCTTCATAATTAAATTTCCTAAGATAATTAAGAATAGCTAATCTTTATAAAAAGCGACAGGCTCTCATTTAGGAAAAAATCGATCGCAACCATCCTAGATGGTTTCAAACTAAGAACATACCAAGACAATTTATTAAAAATTAGTTTTTACACAGTCTGTGCCATGAGCAGTCATTCATGATTAACTCGTTTCTGTCCAGAGGCAAGTTATAAATGTAACTCGCCTTTGCCCCATTGCGAGTTAACGACAAAGCTCTATGGGAGGCTTTGAGTGAAGCTGACGTTCATCCTTATTTATATTTCCATAATCCTTAAATTTCTTCCACAGTCAGGAAAACGAGCCAATAGGTCATGTTCGTCGTGACCACATTTAGAGCAATATGCTGGTAATTACTTCCTAACTTTGCTATCAATAGCCATAGGACAAACGAGACAGATTACGGTAGAAAAACTACCTAATCGCTCGATATTAAATTGTTAGCATGCAAATCGAGTTCAATCATAACTTAGAGCAAAGGAAATAATGTGTTAAGCACACTTGCCAAAATTTTACTTACTAGCACAGCAATAGCTCCTGTAGGCTTTACTTATGCGTGGGTAGCTTGGTTTAATGACGAAAAAACATTTGCTAGCTTGGCTATTGCTGCTTCATTATTCCTAGTACTGGTTTGCATCTGGATGCTTCGCTATGCCAAAAAGAACCTAGAGCGGTTCAATTTTTCTGTAGCGACTGTTGAAGCTGCTGATCGCGAAAATATGGGCTTTCTTCTTTTATATTTACTACCGCTTTTTACCGCAAGTTTCACGGCATTAAACTGGACAGTCTGGGTTCCAACATTATTAATATTTGCCGTGATAACCAGTACTGGGTATAGCTATCACTTCAACCCTCTTCTAGGCATCATGAAATGGCACTTTTATAAAGTAGGTACACCAGAGGGTGTAACTTACGTACTCATAACAAAAAAAGAACTTAGGCATGCTAGCCAACCCTTAACAGTGGCTCAGCTAACAGAATATATAGTTATCGATGTAGAGGAATAAAATGACAGCACAGCAGAATTTTTTTGCGTTTATTAAGGACGATAGCGGCAGCTGTCAAGTTAAACGAATTAGGGTAAATAATCCACTTCAGTCAGAGCTAATTCAAATATTTGAAGATCAGCGAGTCTCCTTTGAGCAAGGAGTAGATACTGAAGTGGATTTTAATGGTGACTGGAAGCCAGACGCGAATGAAGTCCTCACTATTGATGATATTAGTGAATCAACGTTAATGGCGAATGCAATCAATGCAAATGCATCATCTTTTACGGACGTGAATATTTCCAACTTCTCAAATGAGCCGATAAAGGCAATATTTACAGGCATTACTACAAATGGTCAAACTAAAGTGTTTGTTCAAAAGTTTTCATCAAGACAGGCTCTTTCGCTAAATCAGCTCCCTATAATAAAGATGCAAACTGGCAATACGTTTATAAAAACTACTGATGATATCTTTACGATTGATAATAAGTTAGTAGCAATTATTGAAGGCAATAAAACAAAGTTCAAAAGTTTCCACAATGCTCGAATGGTTTTCGATCTGTCAGAGTTTTATCGAGAGGCAACAGACGAAGACTTAACTCAGATGTCGCAACATACTTCATTGGAAATTACTGATCTTGCAATTTTTATCTCAGAAGCTGATACGCAAGTAAGAAAGATGGCGCACTCCATTAAGAGTTCGGGGGTGTTAGATAACTATACTGTTATCCAAATATCCACTGCTGCGGCCAATTTTCCTGACATTCCAGTCGTTGTAAATAATGGCAAAATAGCATTGCCAAGTGGCAAAAAAGAACTCAAAGAAGTACTGCACTTTTTATTAGAAGATATATATAAAGGGCCGTTGTCTGGTAGCGATTACTTAACTAACTCTAAACGTGTTCGGTAGCATGCTAACAAGTCACTGCACTTGGAAATTTTACTCGCTTCGCCCCAAAATTCCGGTTAGTGAAGCGTTACCGAATAAATACTCAAAGTTGTTTTTGTCCATAGACGGGTTATGTATATAAATCGCCTTTGCCCCAAGACGTGTTAAAGTAATTACTCTATAGGTCGGCTTTGAGCGAGAAGCGGTCATTGAGATTGGCTAAATATAGTAGTTAATTGATTGGTCAAACTGCTTTTTGCGCATATATTCATGTAAATGAGCTGCACGCGCATATTGATCTATTTAACTTAACTCAATATTTTAGAAAACTTAGTGATAGTAATACCTTAGGTTATTTGTTAAAACTATATAGTAGACAAATGAGCGTTTAGTCGGCAGAAATATGCGCGATGAGCGCACTATTAAATTGTTGAACTAAGCCGCTACGCGGAGATCCTATTCTTATCATTTGAGCCACACTTACCTTGGGGTTATCCCATAACTTGGAGGTAAGTCATGAATACACTCATTGAACAAGTCAAAACTGAAATAGCCTATCGTGGTTATTCGCAAAGTACATGTAAAAGCTACTGTGAACATTTACTAAAACTCAGTCATTATTTTAATAAACCGCTCGATTCGATTACTGATGAGGAACTTAACGCCTTTTTTAACGATCCTGCGATTCGTAAACTTTCTAGAGCAAGCCAAAAAATACAGATAAACAGTATTTGGTTTTTGTTTAAGAATATTTTACATCGGCCATTGAACTTAGATATTGTACTGCCAAAAGTAAAACTTCGCGCACCCACGTATTTATCGCGCGATGACATGCGACGGCTTATAGAAAGTTGCACCGATATGCGCTTAAAAACATTGATTATGGTGTGCTATGGGTGTGGCTTACGTATTAATGAACTGCTACGCATTAAAGTGCAAGATATCGATGGACAGCGTAAAACTATTTTAATTGAACAAGGTAAAGGGGATAAATCACGCTATGTGGTTGTATCAGATAGCGTGCTGGCTCAATTACGTTGTTATTGGAAAATGTATCACCCAACAGGTTGGATGTTCTATTCACGGTTATTAATGGATAAACCTATGTCAGCATCAACCTTCAGGAAGCCATTGAGAAAACATGCACAAGCGTGTGGCTTAAAGCACTGTAATCCACATACTTTACGCCATGCTTATGCAACACACCAACTTGAATCAGGTATGCCACTTCATCAACTGCAACATCAGCTTGGCCACAGTGATATTAAAACCACACAAAGTTACTTACATTGGTTACCAGAGTTAGGTCATGGCGGCATTGATTTGCTTGCGAGCTGGAGTAAACAATGAACGCCTTACACCTCGCTGATATTTTAAACTCAAGCCTTGAGAGTTATCGCCAACATCATACGGTGAGTTATCAACAACTGCGCGTGTGTCAGCACCTTCAATCATGCAGAACGGGTCAGCTCGGTTATCAAGCATGGCAATGTGATAGCTGTGGGGAGTCGCAAAAGATTGGATGTAGTTGTCGAGACCGTCATTGCCCGCGTTGCCAAGGCATGGCTACGGCTAAATGGGTGCAAAAACAGCAGGAGGATTTATTACCATGTAGGTATTTCCACCTTGTTTTTACACTCCCGCATGAGTTGAATATCATTGCGCACTACAACCCAAACGCGTTGTATCAGTGTTTATTCAAAGCCACATGGCAAACGCTGAGTAAATTTGCGAAACGAAAGAGGCATGGTCAGTTAGGCATGACAAGTGTACTGCATACGTGGGGGCAAAACTTAGGTCAGCATATCCATTTACACTGTTTGATACCCGCAGGCGCGCTTGATAAAGCGCACTGGCATGAAATAGAAAAAGGCTATTTATACCCCGTTAAAGCATTATCAACAGTGTTCAGAGGGAAAATGCTGGCGGCGCTCAATGAATGCGATAGTTCATTCGCGAAGGTAAGCACGCCAACCAAATGGTGCGTGTATAGCAAAGCCTGTTTAACGTACAGTGAAAAGCTAGTTAGTTACCTTGCTCGTTATACCCGAAAAGGCGTGATGTCAGAATCGCGATTAGTGTCAGCGACTGAAGAAACAGTGAGCTTTAAATACCGCGATTATGCAGATAACAACCGCGATAAAGTCATGACTCTGAGTTGTGATGAATTTTTACGGCGCTACTTACAACATGTATTGCCCAAAGGGTTTATGCGCATTCGCCACTATGGCTTTTTAGCTAATGCGTGTCGCAAGCGAAAGTTAGCATTAATAAGGTCACAAGAATCACACAGAGGTAAAGTGGAGAAGCTAAAGACAGAAAACGTAACACTGATACCGCATTGGCCTTGCCAGCATTGTAAGGCAGGTATCTTGCGGTTAATTGGCGTATTCCAGTTATATGAAACAAGGACCAAAGTAGAGCGAACGAGTTAGCAGCTAGGTAGCTGCTTAAAATCAATTAGTTAACCTGCTTAACTGCTCAGGCTAGCGGCCTCTGTACGTGTAAAAAATATAATTGCTTATTAAGGCAAATTTAGGTGTAATGAATACATAATAAGCGCTGAGTAATGCAGGGAAAGCTTACATAACACTAGCTAAGCTGATTAAATCAGCTAGGAAAGTGAGAGCCTCCAAAAAGCAAATTCCCATAGCATAAACAACACCAACTCTGACACACCGAGCAGGTAGCGGCTCAGTCCAACAAGCGATTATGCAACACAAACAGCGTGTCGCATAAATACTAAAATGTTAAATTGCAACGGAGTGACAAGTGCCTGATTTGAAATATGTGCAGCTTGAAAGTGATATTCAATCAGCTTTGAAGCTCTGTGGTTGGGTAAAATTTCTTAAAATCGTCTTGGCTTTATTGGTTGTACTATCGTATTTCTTTTTTCCTGACTGGTTGGGGGAGTTAATAGTTATTTCTGTCGTAATTTCCCTAGTTTTGCCGCTTGGCTTTTTTGATGTCTTTATTCAAAAGTTATTGGAATACAACACTCAAAAAACAGAAGAGCGTCAAATTTTAAATTCCAAAGAAGCAAATGAGCATTTCGACAATCTGTACAAAAAGGTTGGGAAGTAATGCAATTTAACAAGCCGCGTCATTCGGGGCCTACGGCCCCTGCGACGCTCACAAGTTCGCGCGCATGCGCGGGGCGTTAGTGCACATGCACCGAACCAGTAGTATCAATCTCAACTAATAAAAGGAAGTATCATGATGAAAACAACTTTAACCCTAATTATGCTTGCAGGTATATCTGTTTCTAGTTTCGCGGGTACAGGGCAATTAACGGGCAAGCAGACCAGTGGCTTAAATAAAATATGTTACTACAACGGAGCATCAGGTTCGTTTAGTAAAACTGTTAGTAACGTAAGTTTATGCCCTCTTTCAGCAGAAGATGGCAAAGGTTTTGGTGGTGCTTCTAGTAATACTGGTTTTTTGTCAGGCCAAACCACAAGTGGCCTGAATAAAACGTGCTATTACAAAAGCCCAAGAGGCACTTTCACAAAAACAGTTGGTTCTGCGACATTATGCCCTCAAAGCGCAAAACAATAAAATTTTAATGTGCACTAATCGGGTAGCCGGAGGTCTCTAACCTCCAGCCCCCACACCACCCATCATGCGGGTCCGCAATGGGCGGTTCATCTCCCGTAATGAATATTGATCCAAATATCTTTCAATGACACTAAACCTTGTGATGCTAAATAGTCATTACCTAGCGCAATGTTAATTCCTTTTGTTTTTGAGCTTCTACAAGGGCCTTTACTGGTGATACCACAGGCTATGGCGAGTCGCTCGCTAACACCCAATTTCATTAAACTGCGTACTTTGGTGCGAGGTTTACGCCATTGCCGCCAGTAGCACATTCTTATCCTACGTCGGATCCAGTGATCTAAATCCACCGTTAGCTGATAAGCGTTGGCTATTAGGTAGTAGTTCCCCCAGCCGCGCAAATACTGTGTGAGTTTATGAATTTGTAGGGTCATTGAGATCCCCCAGTTGCGGTTAGTGAGTTCTCTTACATTTGCTTTGAATTTCTTTAGCGCCTGTTCGTGGATCTGCACTTGAGCGTAACGGAAGGTAAACCCGAGAAATTTCGAGCCTGATACGGGACCGACTCGACTTTTCGATTCATTCACTTTGAGTTTTAATCGCTGAGTGATGAACGCAGTAATTTCCCGCTGGATTATGAGTCCTTCGCTTTTCGTTTTTACTAAAATGATTATATCATCAGCGTAACGTGCAAACTTAAGGTGTTTGTAGGTTAGCTTCTTATCTAATTCATCGAGTAAGATGTTGGAAAGCAAAGGGGATAATGGCCCACCTTGAGGGACTCCTTTGGTTGACTCAAACCACAGACCCGTTTCGCGCTCTGCGATCCCCGCTCGGAGGTATTTGCAATCAAGTCGCGAAATAACGAGAATTTTTGGTTTTGGAGATTGCCTCATCACACCATACGTTTAAGCGTATCGTCTCTTTTCACGAAGTGATGAATCAGTGCCATACCAATATGACCAACAATCAAAACGGTCAAAATCCATGCGATTGGCGAATGGAGCTGTCCCAGGGCTTGGGCCCAGGCAATTTCCTCGCCTTCAGCAAAAAGCTCGATACCGAAAGCCGTAATCCCGTGGCCACCACCCAGCATGACCATTACCCCGGTTATCGGCATCAGCAACAGGCCAAGATACAACGCCCCATGACCGGCCTTGACCAGCAGAGCCTGCGCCGGATCTTGCTGCGGGCGCTGATGACGCTGGCCAGCGGCCCAGGCCAAGCGTACCAGAATCAGCAGCAACATCAGCGAACCTATAGAGACATGCCAGGGCACCAGCGTTTGTCCGACCCAGTGTTCTCCGTCGAAGATTCGATCACCAAACTTGAGCAGTTGCCAGAACACCAGTAGGGCCATCGACCAGTGCAGCAGTTTGGTGAGAGCGCCATACCGCTCACGAGAATCGTGGATCATGATTGGGTTCTCCGTATTGCGGGTTTCATTACCATTGAAGGTGTTACCAAAGAGGATGAAGCCAGAATGCACACTCATTCCAGCCTCATCTTCATATCACTGCCTACTGGCGGCGTCCAGCCTGGAAAGCATCTCTTCCGGTAGTGACAATTTCACCGAAGCCAATATCTCATCCAGTTGAGACAGCGATGTTGCACTGACAATCGGTGCGGTCAGTTCTGGCTGGTGGAGCAGCCAGGCCAGTGCCACTTGGGATGGTTTTGCTGAAGCCTCCTGCGAAACGGCCATCAGGGTATCCAGAATGCGCTGACCACGATCGCTGAAATAACCGTTGAGAAAGTCAGCCCGAGGGTTGCCTTCCAGGTCTGAAAGCTGAGCGTATTTGCCAGTCAGGAATCCACTGGCCAGAGAAAAGTAGCTCACCACGCCAAGATTGTGCTCGCTGGCGACTTTCGCCAGCGACGACTCGAAATCGGCCCGGTCATGCAGGTTGTAGAGGGGCTGGATCAGCTCATAGCGCGCGAACCCATGATCACGAGACACGGCCAGCGCCTGTTCCAATCGATCGGACGAATAATTGGAGGCGCCGATGGCCCGCACCTTACCGGCCTTGATCAGCCGGTCAAACGCGCCCAATGTTTCCTCCAAGGGGACTTCCTGATCATCAATGTGGGCGAAGTATACATCGAGGTAATCGGTGCCCAGACGTGACAGGGAATCCTCAATTGCAGCTTCGATGTTGGCTGCAGATAGCCCTTTACGACGCTCCAGCATACCGACTTTGCTCATGAGAATGACGTCATCACGACGTCCCCGCTTTTTCAGCCATCGTCCGATAACTGCCTCCGACTCGCCACCTTCAAGGCCCGGTGCCCACGCAGAATATACGTCGGCCGTGTCAATGGCGCTGAAGCCCTGCTCCACAAACCGATCGAGTAGCTGAAAAGAGCGGTTATCATCGGCTGTCCAGCCAAACACGTTTCCGCCAAATACCAGTGGGGCTATCTCCAAACCGGACTTCCCAAGGGGTTTCTTCTGAAGACTCATGATGCCTCCCTCAAAAAACAACTGTCAGTGGGTGAGTCGGCCGGGTGGTCCCGGCCGGCGATTTCAGGCAATGCTTTCCACAATGCCACCTTCAACACGCAGGGCGGCGCCTGTGGTGGCACTGGCCTGGGGAGACGCAGCGTAGACACAGAGGCTGGCGACCTCTTCCGGTTCGGCAAAACGTCGGAGCAGCGTGGAAGGCCGGTTTTCGTCCAGGAACAGGGTTTCCATTGCTTCCGGGGAGACTCCCCGCTCAGCCGCCAGGTCAGCCATCATGGCTTTGGCTCCTTCAGTACGGGTCGGACCGGGAAGGATGCTGTTCACGGTCACACCGGTTCCGGCAAGAACCTTGGCGAGACCCCGGGATACACCTTGAAGCGCCGCCTTGCTCACCCCGTAGTGCACCATCTCCGATGGAATATTCAACGCCGATTCACTAGAGATGAACTGGATACGCCCCCAGCCCCGAGCCTTCATGCCAGTTGCGTAATGCCGGGCAAGTCGAACACCGCTCATCACGTTGACCTGGAAAATCTCTTCCCAGGCAGCATCGTCGATATCGAAGAATGGAACGCCGCCATAAATACCCAGGTTGTTGACCAGAACATCCACCTCGGGCAGCTGTTCGATGATGGTCCGGCAACCTTCCGCGGTACCCGGGTCCGCGATAATGCCTTTTGCATCGTCCCGACCGCTGGCATTGGCTATCTCGGCCAGCGCCTTATCCACTTTGACCTGGTCACGACCCACTATAGTTACCGAGGCACCGGCCTCGGCCAGCCCCTGGGCAATGGCCAAACCGATGCCCGCGGTAGAGCCGGTGACCAACGACTGTTTGCCCGTAAGTTCAATTTTCATCATTTAATTCCTCTTGCTATTGATTTTTGAGGGGACGTCACCCACTCAACCAAATTGAAACGCCGATAACTGGGTTTCCATCACCCGTTCGGAATAAACCTTCTTGCCGGGCTCCTCGCCCGCTGCACCCGCTGCCACGAGCAATGGAATCAGGTGTTCCTCGTCTCCATGCGGATGACAATCGAGGGCGTGGGGTGCCTGAACCCATTTCCTCAATCGCTGATAACGAATTCCGGAGTCACCTTCGACAGTGTCCGTCAGCCAGTCATCGTACGCCTCGGAGAGCGGTGTAAACCGCTTGTCGCCGTAGCCACGCATGTTGTGGAAGCTCATGCCACTGCCGAGAATCAGCACACCTTCGTCACGCAGTGGCGCCAGAGCTCTGCCTGCCTGCAGGTGTGCTTCGGGGTCCAGGTCCTGCCGTAACGACAGCTGAACCACAGGAATGTCTGCCTCGGGGAACATCACCTTGAGCGGAATAAACATACCGTGATCAAACCCACGCCCAGAATCCTCCAGGGTGTTCTGTTGTGCCCCAACCAGTAGACGACTCACGCGATGGGCCAATGCCGGCGCTCCTGGAGCCGGATAAGTCAATTTATAGGTGTGGACCGGAAAACCGAAATAGTCATAAATGAGATCGGGCTGGCTGCCGGCGGTCACACTAAACTCTTGAGTGCGCCAGTGGGCGGATACCAGGAGGATGGCCGTCGGCTTTTCTGGCAAACGCCCGATGACGCTTCGAAGAAAGTCGGCCATACCGTCCCACGTATTGCGGGGACTCCAGTCCATAAAGAAACAAGGGCCAGCGCCGTGGGGAATAAAAAATACCGGTTGTCTGGTAGGCACTCTTGGCTGCGTGGACATCGACATACCTCCATAGGTTTGAATAGTTCAGATATCACAATGAACAGGTTATACTGATACTCAGGAAAGGAGAACGGACTTAAAAAAGGAACTGTTTTAACTAAAGGTAGGAAATAAAATGCTGGACCGATACACAAGCATGCAGGTATTCGTTCAGGCAGCGTCCAGAGGTAGTCTGTCTGCCGCCGGCCGGGAGCTGAACATGTCGCCGGCAATGGCCACAAAACATGTGGATTCACTGGAAACCAGGCTCGGCACGAAACTGCTTCATCGCACCACTCGACAGTTATCACTGACAGATGCCGGACGGGGATACCTGCAGGCCTGTCAGCGCATTCTTCAGGATCTTGAAGAAGCGGAGTCCGAAGTATCTTCCCAGCAGCATCAGGCCATGGGTCGATTACGTCTGAATGCACCGCTATCCTTTGGCACACGCTTCATTGCACCGTTAATACCGGAATTCACCCATCGTTACCCACTGGTAGAGGTGGATCTTGGCCTGAGCGACACTCAACAGGATCTGCTGAAAGAGAGCTGGGACCTGATTGTCCGCATCGGACACCTCGCTGACAGCGACCTCAGGGCCCGCCGTCTCGGCAATTGCCCGATGCGACTTTGTGCCTCGCCTGAGTATCTGAAAAAACATGGAACCCCTAACCGTGTTGCCGAGCTCTCAAACCACAATTGCCTGAGCTACAGCCTTTCCTCAGCGCAACGCGGCGGCACCTGGGCATTCGGCCAAGATGGTAAGATCCAGGTGCCCGTAACAGGCAACCTCATGTCCAACAATGGCGACGCACTTCTTGCTGCCGCCGTTAAGGGCCAAGGGATCATATATCAGCCCAACTTTATCGTGTCCGAGGCATTGGCCAGTGGCGCTCTGGTTGCTTTCGAATTGGATCACCCTCCACTGGATCTCGGCGGCCTGCATGTGCTGTTCGCGCCGGATCGTCGGTTACCCCTCAAAGTAAGAGCGATGATCGACTATTTGGTTGAGGTTTTTGAGAATTCGCCATGTAGACCGTCGTAAATTTTATCCTTTCTTACCAAGGCCCCCTCTCTACACCTGTAAACTGTTCCAACAGTCAGGCTTAGTTCGAAGTTAGCCCGCTCCAGGCCAAAAGCTTTATGTCGGCTTCTGGATCGCGGCCACCTTCTCCTTTTCCATCTGCTTTTTTAAGATCCCGAAACCAATGGTTGTTCAAATATTGTCGTCAACAAGGTAAATCTCATTTGCGGAACCGAAATGGGATCGAGGCCATAAGTCCATTGAGTGTTTCCTTTTGTTTAGGCCCGGACATTTTATTTTCCTCGTAGCTGTCAATTGATGGTTCTAACAGGCAGTGCCTTTAGACCGCAATAGTGGGCTACGTTTTTGGGGTACGAAATACCAATCCATCAATGGCATGGACAAAAAAGTGTATGAAGAGGGCCTTATATCGACGTTCGCCATGGACACGAGGCCATATAGTGAAAGCCCTGTTATGCTCAGTCTAAAGTCATGTCCATAATTGGATCATTCGTAGTTATAACTTTTACGCCAGTTGTGAGAAGCTGTTTCGTCCTGATTTAAAAGATACGCCGGTTGTGGTGCTATCCAACAATGACGGCTGCGTGGTTGCACGCTCGCGTGAAGCTAAGTTACTCGGTATTAAAATGGGCGTACCCGTTTTTCAAATCAAAGCTGAAATGCAGCGCCATGGTATTTTGGCATTCTCGTCCAATTACGCGCTGTACGCAGATTTGAGCAGTCGAGTGATGCGCACTTTGGAAGAGATGGCACCACGAGTAGAGGTTTACTCCATTGACGAAGCGTTCTTGGACTTAACCGGTATTGAGTCTGCCATATCCCTTGTCGAGTTCGGACAACAAGTGCGAGCGCGCATAGGCCACTGGATTGGGATCACCGTCTGTGTAGGCATTGCACCAACTAAAACACTCGCCAAGCTGGCGAACCATGCCGCCAAGAAATATCCCGCCACTCAGGGCGTTGTAGACCTGACCAATCCAGATCGGCAACGTCGATTGCTCGCATTAGTCCCGGTTGATGATGTTTGGGGCGTTGGTAGACGGCTTTCTAAGCGTTTAAATGCGTTGGGTATCACCACAGCCTTAGACCTAGCCAATACCTCTCCTAGAGCCATCAGAGACCAGTTTTCAGTGGTTTTAGAGAGAACTGTCAGAGAGCTCAATGGTGAGTCGTGCATTGAACTTGAAGAGATCCCACCAACTAAGAAACAAATCGTCTGTAGCCGTTCATTTGGCGAAAAAGTAACGCAATTTGAATTGTTACGTGAGGCCGTATGTGAATACGCAACCCGCGCCACTGAGAAGCTTCGCAAAGAACAGCAGCAAGCCAAAGTGATGACCGTGTTCATACGTACCAGCCCCTTTAAGGACAACGAGCCGCAATACAGCAGCTCTGCATCAGGTGAGTTGCTGATCCCCAGTTGCGATACACGGCATGTTTCAACCAGGACTATTCGATGACGTATCAACCCGCTCTAATAGCCAACAGTTAATGTCTGTATTGGACACCATTAATCAAAGCGGTGCCGGAAAGGTTTTCTTTGCTGGACAAGGTACGAAGAAAGATTGGTCGATGAAGCGAGAGCATTTGTCTCCCGCCTACACAACACGCTGGGACCAGTTACCGCGAGTGAAGTAGTGCAGTTGACTCAATACGCATTCACTCTGCAAGGTATTTACCAAGTAGGCGCATGAGTGCTTTGTCTTTGACTTTACGACCAACACGATTCATCAGCATGTCATGGTTTACTTCATCAAAGAATTAATCCAAACGTAGCTTTATCCATAAATTCTCCAATCCTTTTGTTTATTCAGCGGCAATTATGACCCTTTTTTTAAGAGATACATACAGCAATCAATTAGACCATCATGCAAAGTATGGATTCTAATAACACCCCCCTTAACCCCGAGCTTCTTCTCAGCCAACCTCATTGCCTTTTCTATTTTATCTCTCTTTTTCTCTCTCTTTCTCATCCTAATCTCAGGGTGGGGCCAGCCAAAGTAGTACCACAAAAGTTAATATTAAAAGAATTACATGGTTAACTTCCATTATATTGCATGATGGTCTAGTCTTAGGCTATTAACTGTACTCTGTGCTTTCACAACAAATAATGAACCATACTATGCCTTTTATCACTGACCGGTTTGATGAGTTGAAAAACAATATCCGTTCTCTCAATACAATTCTCACACATACGCAACCATTGGCCGCTCTTGCCTACCCACTACCCTGCACCTCAAAGGGAATGGAAAGTGAACCGGTTAAATATATTGCAGCAGAAGAGCATACCGGACATAAGGCTGTTGAACTCGCGGCATCCTGCTACCAAGACCTTTACATACAACCAGGCTATTCACAAAAATCAGCGCGGCGCACTGTCGGCGTTATTTGGCTCTCCCCTGCCCAAAACCCAACAAGCATTACTATCCCTGAGCTGGTGGATAAAATAAACACGGCAAAAACGGATATCGAAAACCATATCATTCAAACGTATGAAACAAGGCAAGACCGGTTTGAAGCGCTTCGCGCAGAGTGCCCTGGTATTATGACCATGCACCTATATAGGCATATTCGATGTTATTCAGAGCAAAACATTCAATCAATTCGATTCGCCTGGCAAAGAAAGGACTCGCTATCAAAGCCGGTTAAAAAAGACCTTTTACTTAAAATTGAAGAGGAGTTTGATAGATCGGGGCCAGAATATCGCGTACCTCTTGAGCAATTGATCAATAAAATTAAGCAAACTCCTGGGGAGCTGCTTAGGATACGCCGGCAGGTTCGCGTACAACCGGCAGCAAATATACGTTTTGATGCTGGAATAAAAACAGTAACAGCACCAATGCCTATAATCATAATTCAAAGTAATGAGCTTAAGCTTAAGGCTTTAACTGATTTTGATGCTAGATCACAAAGAAAAATACGCTCTGATAAAGTGGTATCAGAAGTTATCGGCTCCTTTGGTGGGGTAACTATTGAGGTGTTTTCAGCTCGTTAGTGCAAATACAATTGGCTAACACAGGTAATTATACCAAAAAAGGCAAATACAGATGCTTCAATTGTAAGTAATAAGGGGAGAATACCTAGTATATATCGACTTCAGAGGTTCTTGCTATGTACTTAAAAGCAAGAGTAAGTATTAATGAATGAAAACACGTTAACCAAAATACAGACCAGCACGCCTGAACAGTCTGAAATTATTTCATATAAAGGTAGAAGGCTAAAGGTTATTGCCTTCTCAGGTACAGGGAAAACATCTACATTAGTAAAGTATGCGTTGGAAAATAACAGCGAACGAATGCTTTACCTTGCTTTTAACCGAGCTATCCGCGATGAAGCAGTCAGTAAATTCCCCAAAAATGTAGAGTGTAAAACATCACATCAGTTAGCTTTTGCTTCAGTAGGCCGCAATTACACCCATAAACTAAGAAATAACTTAAGATTGAACGACATTGCTCAGGCTTTACCCAACACTGAAGCCAATTGGTCGCTAGTAAAAGACATTTCAAAGACCTTAAACACCTATATCGTTAGTGATGATAGTCGCATTCTTGAGGGGCATTACTGCCGTGAGCTAGGTGGCAGTAGAAGCCAAGTAATGTACCGAGCGTCAGTGTTAGATAATGCTGAAATGATTTGGCAAAAGATGATTTGCACCGATAATACATTCCCAATGACTCACGATGGCTACCTAAAACTATACCAACTATCGCTACCTGATTTATCTAATAAATATACAACCATTTTATTTGATGAAGCACAGGACTCGAATCCAGTAACAAACCACATTGTATTGCAGCAAGATTGCAAGATAGTTTATGTAGGTGACAACCACCAGCAAATTTACAGATTTCGCGGTGCAAATAACGCACTGCAAAACTCACTTTTAAATAACGCAGATACATTGTACCTAACGCACAGCTTTAGGTTTGGACGGCAAATTGCAGTAGTTGCTAATGCTCTTTTAATGTTAAAAAATGAAAAAAAGAGCGTTATTGGAAGAGGTTGTGAAGACAGGGTTCTTAAATCAATGCCAAGCAACATTAATAAATACACAATACTAAGCCGAACTGTACGCGGCGTAATTACTCAAGCCCTCATAGCAGCTACAGAGAGAAAAAAACTATACTGGGTTGGCGGTGTTAATGCCTACCAATTATCTGAGCTTGAAGACCTGTTTTGGTTTTCTAAACAACAATACAATAAAGTTAGAGACAAAATGATAGTGAGAGAGTTTGATGACTTTAATGACTTTAAATCAATAGCGAAAGCAACTAAAGATAACGAAATGTCACGAGCTATAACGCTTTTAAAAAATTTTGAAAACCCCCCTAAATGCATAGAATTGATACTTCAACAAACTGTAGACGATGAACATGATGCAGATATTACACTATCAACTGCACATCGGTGTAAAGGCTTACAGTGGGACGCTGTTTTATTGAATAATGACTTCCTGGATGTACTAGATCCACAATTAAAAGATGAAGATAGAATTGATGAAATAAACCTCCTTTACGTGAGTAGCACTAGAGCTAAAAAACTACTGGTCATAAACGATTCAACTGCCCAAGTTTTACGTTATGCAAAAGCTGTTGCAGCCAGTAAAAATGAAGTGGTATGAGCTAAAGATTTTATAAATTTACACTTAGAAGGCTCTATTGCCCCTTTTTGGGCTGCTTTGCATGCCTACTGCTCACTTAAAATCCAGTAACATCCAATGCTACCCCATAAATATGTATTGGACTTATGTTGAGATTTAACAAAAAGATTTTATTTGCATTAGGGTTCGCAATTCTTACGCCTCCTGTACTTTCACAAGATCGCGAATCAAACTCACGATTTTACGAACGAAAAGCTGAGGGTTGGTTCTGGTATAAAGAAGAAATTCCAGAGGAAAAACCCGAACCAGAAATAGTGGAGCCAAAGATTGTAGCCACAGCGCCAAAAGCTGAGAGCCCTATTGAACCAAAAGAAATTATTCAGGGCCCATCGGTATTTTCAGCTGCTTGGTTTCGGGAAAACCTACCTAAATACAAAGATAAAGCATGGAACGACCCAACAATTGAAAATGTTAGGGTTTACATGTACCTCCAACGTTATGCAATGGATAGAAGTGAGCAGTTTGCAGATACAACCGAACTAGCTGTTGTAGGTGACCCATTCCTAGATGAAGAGACAAGACGCCCATCAGCTACATTCGCATCCCAGAAGCTTGACCGCTGGGCTGGTCAAGAAAAAGACTCACTAGCACGCAGTATTGCAAAGAAAGCTGGTGTTTTCTTCTTTTTCCGCTCTGACTCAGGAGCAAGCCGGACTCAAGCACCTATATTAAAAATGCTCGCTGCTAGGGATGGCTTTACTATTTTACCAATATCTGTTGATGGCAAACCACTTCCTAATGATGTTTTTCCAAATTTCAAAGTAGATGATGGTCAAGCTGAGAAGCTTGGGGTGAACGCATACCCGGCGCTTTATTTAGTTTCTGAAAATCATGAAATAGAACCAATATCTCAAGGCGTGCTTTCCCTTGCTGATATAAAGCACAGAATAATTTTAGTTGCTAAGCGTAGAGGCTGGATAACTGACGAACAGTTTAATAAAACTAAACCAATTCTTAATCTGGATAGCAATATAGCTGCGCTTTTAGATGAGCAATCTTACAAGTTATCTAACATAGCTAAAGATACAAACAATCAAGAAACAAACTTTATACCCCCAGAAAAGCTGGCCGAGTTCATAAAGCAAAAACTTTACGAGGATAATTAGTATGAACCATTGGATTTATTGGAATAAGAGAATGAAAAAAACAGCAGTGGCCGTTACGTTTGCTGTTTCAGCCTTAACCTTCCCCAGCTTAAGTCATGCCGGGCTACAGGATGAACTTGATAGTATATTTAGCAGCATGAGCAACACAACCTCACCAGGTGTGTTTAAAACACAAAGACGAGGGGTTTTATCTGGAGGACGTTACACAGAAAAAACAAAAATATTCAATGAAAATTTAATCAGCTTCGCTCCACCCTCTTGGAAAGGAGGCTGTGGAGGGATTGATATGTTTAACGGTTCGTTCAGTTTTGTATCATCCGAACAGATAGTGCAGCTTCTTCGGCAGGTTGCCGCAAATGCTAAAGGGTATGCATTTCAACTGGCGCTCGATAACGTATGTCCAGACTGTTCTAAACACATTGAATCATTTCAAAAGAAAATACAAGCTTTAAATCAGCACTTAGGCAACTCTTGCCAGTTAGCTCAAGGTATAGTTAACGATGTAACCTCTGCATACGAGATGAAAGGGAAAACAGATGCTTCTATCACTGCAACCGGTAAAGGGTTAGTTAAAGATGTTTTCAGCTCGCGTGAGGAGGTTGAATCTGGACAGTCACCTGAGTCAATGCTTGGCGAAGATGAGCTTCTAAAATCAGAATTAATTGGAAATATAGTATGGCAACAACTTAAGAGGCAGAACGCAAAGTCATGGTTTACTTATGGCGATGAATCACTTTTAGAGACAATGATGAGCCTGACAGGGACTATTATTAAAATGCCTCCCGAAGTTGATCCTACGCATGTAGGCGATCCTGCAGACGCTGAAAAAATAATGCCACTCATAACTAAGCCGGCTAAACCTGATTTGTTAGGTTCTATTTTAGATGGTGGCTCTGTAAAAGTTTATAAGTGCGATACTAGCGATAAATGCTTCAACCCCACGGATGTAACAATCACGTTAAAAGGGCTGGGTAAGCAAGTAGAAGATATGCTTTTAGGGACAAACTCTAACCCAGGCATCATAACTAAATACGCGAGAAACCAGGGGACTTTGACTGATAAGGAAAAAGCCTTTGTCTCAAACTTACCCTCCGGTGCGGGCACTATTGTAAGAAACTTAGCTATCCTCTCTGAAGATGCAGCTCGAATTTTTGCCCTTAAGGCATCTAATGCAATTGCGCTCACTATGGTGTACACAACTACAGAAGAGCTTTTTAGGGCTGTAACTCTTGTGGTCAGCCAATCAAAATCACCCCATCAAAACACTGCATTTGAATTGATTAGCAACTCACAAAGAAAAGTTCGCAGTGACTTCATGGAATTGCGATCACAACATGGCGATGTAGCCTTTTTAATAGAACATTATAACACTTTGCTTAATAACATCAGGAAACAACGATACACATTAAGTAGTTTGACAACGAATAAGGCATCACAGGAGTAATTTATGTTTGAAATATATTCAACCGGCGATGCTGCTTTCCTAGAGCAAATTCTCATGGCCGTAGCAATGGTTACGTCTATGGCTTCATTTGAGAAAATGGTAAGCGTTGGCTTGTTGCTTGGTGTTATTTTGATTTTTGTTCAGAGTGTTTTTCAAGGCGCTAAAGAAATAAATTATCATCAAATTTTTGTTGGGTACATCTTGTATGCCGCATTTTTTATACCTACTACGACTGTCGTTATAGAGGACTCGTTTTCGGGTCAAGTTCGAGTAGTTGATAATGTCCCTATTGGTGTAGGGGCTGCCGGTGGGATTATCTCATCAATTGGGTATAACATTACCAGCCTTTTTGAACAAGGTTATGGAGTTATTGTACCTTACGTGACAGAAACCCACTTTGCTGAATCATTGCAAATAATAAATAACACCCGGCGAGGTGTCTCTTCAACACCTGTGTATACAGCTATGAATATGGCTACAGGTGGCGATGCAGATATGCGCCTATCGTGGAATAATTATATTCGAGAGTGTGCCCTAACAGCGATTGACCTTAAGGAGAAGTCATTAGATAGCATAATGAGCCAAAAGCTACCTGATGCATTAAGGTTTAACTCTGACCTTTACGGCACTCGACTTTATGTAGGAACCGCTGGTGGTGAAGATTATACATGCTCAGAAGCTTATCCATTATTAGTAAGTAAAACCACCCAAGCCATCAATAGCGCTCCTATGTCCGATGCTATATTAAATGTACTTGGTATTGATAATACATACACTGGTAGCTCAGGTCAGGCATATGTTACCAACTCATTAGGGGTTCTAGGTGTTACCGCTACCGCAGGAACAGAGTACCTAACAGCAGCAGTGTTGGAGCCTATCTACTATGAGGCGGCACAAGGTCGTTATGCGGATTTTCAGGATATGGCCTCTGCTACAATGATTAATCAGGCAATTCAACAAAGAAATACTCAATGGGCAGCAGAGCAATCCATGTTCCTAACAATTGTACGTCCTATGATGACTTTCTTTGAAGGTTTTGTTTATGCGATAACACCTCTAATGGGGTTTCTGATTGTTTTAGGTAGCTTCGGTATTGGTTTAGCAGCAAAGTATTTTCAAACACTACTTTGGATACAATTATGGATGCCAGTAATGTCCATAATAAACCTCTACATCCACACTGCAGCAAATAAAGAGATGAGCAGCCTCGGTAGCGATTTCACTTCTATTTATGCCTTGAATGCTGGAGCTGATCAGCTTCAACATTGGATAGCCACCGGCGGCATGCTAGCAGCAGCTACACCGATAATATCATTATTCGTAGTTACTGGCTCAACCTATGCACTAACGAGTTTAGCTGGAAGAATTAGCGGTAAAGATCATATTGATGAAAAAATCCAAAGTAAAGACTTGGTATCTAATGGCCCAATAGCTCAGGCGGCTTCATCAAATGAGTATAGTGATTTAACAGGCATGGCCTCTTCTGGTGCTGCGGGTCTAATGGGCTCTATTTCATTTGGTTCTGGATTAAGCAATATGACCACCTCAGCCAAGCAGAATATGACACAGGCGCAAAACAGCTTTGCACAGTCGCTAGGGACTAACTTTTCTAGCGGCACAATGAGTAATGAAAGCTATGACAAGGCTGCCTCCATTGGTAGAACTCATTCTGCTATGCATGGAACTTCTGAAGGCATCGTCAATGAGAGAGCTAATCAGATAATGGATAACACATCTATAGGCACACAACATTCAGATGCTGTGAAAGGTGTTGTTTCCGCAGTTGCTACTGGAGCGATTTCGGCTAAAGCGGGTACTACTCTACTTGAGCAAATAGCGAATAGTAATACAGAGGGAGAAAGCGAAACACAAGTAACCCCACAAAAAACATCACCTAACGCAAGCCCTGACGCCAAGGCAAGCCGAACCCAATCAAGATCTGAAAATAATACAAGCGGTAAATCTAAATCAGGGAAAGTGGCAGCTGATGTAGGAGGCGATATTAAAATCTCAGCTGGTGCCAATAAAGAAACTTCAGATGCTAGAACTACGGCAGCAGGGCAAAGTAACGCAATATCAGACGCTCTTCGCTTTAGCCAACAGGAACAATCTCAAGTTTCAAATAACTTAGCACGAGCAATATCAACAGGTAGCGGTCAATCTTTAAGCAAGAGCCTAGGTAAAAATGAAGCAATGGCGCTAACTGAAGCTTCCCAGAATCTCAATAGTACCAGCAACTCATTTTCGGAAGCTATGTCTTTGAATAATCAGTTTGGTAACCTAAACAACCTCAGGCTACGTGATGTTGGTTCTCAAGTAGCAAGGAATAATGAAGCTATGTCTGACTTGAATGATTATTGGAATAGCGGTGGAGTAAGCGCCGAAACCAAGCAAGAAGCACAGCAACTATATGAACGCTATAGCGCGCCATCAACAGAGGGTGGATATGGTTTAGATAATAACTCTGCTCTTGCAGCAGCAAGGATAAAAGCGTTACAAAACTCAAATAACCATGAAGGGACAAATGACACGCAATATCAAAATAACTTTAATGCTGCTTTAGGTGCTGTAGGTAAAAGCTTAGGGCTTGCAACAGGGAATGCTGGTGGCTACAACGACAATTCAGGTATTGAAAAAACTGTTAATAATGGCTTGACTGGTAAAGTAACGGCAGCCACTAAAGGCGTTGAAAGCGCAACAGCCCCTGCTAATGGTATTGTTATTCCTGAAAATGGCTATCCAACACATTCTGACCCTGTAAGCAGTAGAAATGCGCCACCTGCAATTACAAGTGAAGCAGATGAAAACTCATCAACCATTGCAAACCAAGCGGCAGATTGGCAGACAGAAAGAAATCAAGCAGCTGAAATGCCTGCTCGACAAACACTTATGAATAACGGGCCTGAATACAGCCGAATGGGCGCAGCTGAGTTTTATGGCGGCGTTGAAAATGCTGCAGGATGGGTTGGCCGCAGGATGGAGGAAGCTCATAACTTTGGTGAAAGTGTTTTCAAAGCTGGCAGTGATGGTCTTACTGTTGCGTCTGCAAATTTCGACCAACGGGTTAATGATATGGAAAACAACCCTGAATTAAGAAAAGAAGTAATGCAAGCAGCTCGCATGGATGATGCGGCACTGGAGGCGTCAGGGTTTGGGGGGTCTGTCTTATCAGGACTTTCAACTGCAGGGCGCTCTATAATGGGTGCGGCAGCAGCGGGAATGGAGCTAGTTAACGGCGATATAGGGTTTAGTGATCTAAAAAATATGTCACTAGAAGAGAAAGGAATGGTGTATCAGTCAGCGATAAGTCACGCTTATGACACAGGAGGTGATGCTGCAGTACAAGCATTTAAGGAAAATTATGGCACAGACTTTAGAAGTGATTTTTATGATGAAGCTAGAAGTCGAGGCTTAAATGATGAGCAGGCTCAAGTTTACGCTCACTCATTTGATCAAAACACCTTCAGTGACAGCCCTGAGCGTGAAGCTGCAATCCAAAATTTAGCATCTACTTATGCAGAAAGAGATGACAATGGGGTTATTATGCGAGATGAAACTGGTGCCCCAGTATTGAGTGAGCAAAACCAAGAGTTTGTAGATCATCTAACAGATACTATTACTGAGTCTGCACGAGCTGGTTCTGAACTATCAGGCGCTTACTTAGGTGGCATCGCACACTATAATAATAGCACAGGCAGGAATGGGACTGGGGTCATGTAACAGATCCCCCTATGACAAACAAGGAGATAAAAAAGGCAGTTATAAACTGCCTTTTTCGTATTTAAAGCCAAAAACCATGAGGGTCATTATCTTTATGGATTGGGTTTATTCCGCCGCGACCATTGACGCCACCACGACCTGTAATACCCCAACCAAAGTTATCAGCATGGTAGGCGGGGTCGCTTGATTCAGAGTTAGGACTACCTGATGCTGAATCATAGGAATAACTCATCGACTCTGGCTTTTCTAACTCAATACGGGAGGAAGTAAACCCTTTTATCATTTTCTTAAACTCTTTTATAAATGCAAGTACAGCATAAATAAAACCGATAACAAACCCAACTACCCAAGATATAGGTAAACTTTTATCAATTCCAAAATGAATCTCTAGCATCCCCAACGCGAATGAAAGAAACAAAATTGCTAGTAAACTTTTCCTCACTACATTTAACGCTTTCAGAGCAATGTAAGCAGCCAGAATGATAATGAATACAGTTGCTATAACTGGATTTACATTATATAAAAACACTCCTGCTAGCATCATTAGCATCACACCGGAATATACAGCAAAATCTTTAGGCATTGTTTTTTTCACTTTAGGCTCAATCATTATTATCCCCACCTTTATTTAATACTTTAAGTATAACACCTACTAAAATAATGCAACCTGGCTACTTCAAAAACTTTCACATGTGAAAGTTTTTCTTCAATATATAACTAGCAATTTATCACTACTCCTTTATATATTTTTTAGTTACATTTCATTGCAAATTTTACTGGTTGTCATCTGTTTACAGGGTTGACTAAAGCTTGGAATGTCAATACTATACTATCCAGGCAAGTGTTGTACGGCACTTTCCCTCTGTTAGCATGACACTCATTAAAAAACAGAAGTGACTCAAACCAAAACTTCTTTACCCCTTAAATTTCTACTCTAAACATACCTCTTAAATTTCTATTCTAAATATTGTTGTGATTCAATGAAACCGGACACCAATTTAGGTGGTATTATTACCACTCAAACAGAGGTGTTCTATGACAAAACAACGTCGCTCTTTTTCTCAAGAGTTTAAACTTGATTCAGCTAAATTAATCCTTGATGAAGGATATTCACTCCCAGAAGCTGCTCGCTCACTAGAAGTCGGTGAAACAGCACTTCGTCGCTGGGTTAAGCAATTACAAGATGAGCGTGGTGGCACAACACCAAACTCTAAAGCGCTTACCCCTGAGCAGCAGAAAATTCAGGAGCTTGAAGCTAAAGTTAATCGACTTGAAAGAGAAAAAACAATTTTAAAAAAGGCTACCGCTCTCTTAATGTCAGACGAGATGAACAATATTCGTTGATTGGCCATTTAAGTGAGCATGAGTCTGTAGAAATGGTCTGTAGCGTGTTTGATGTTCCGCGTTCGAGCTTTTATGATTTTAAGCAGCGTGAGACATCAATTAAGCTTGAAGAGGTGCAACTTAGGTCGACGATTAATGAGTTATTTTCGCTCAGTCGTGGAGCTGCCGGTAGCCGCACGTTGGTGGCGATGCTAAAGGACGCAGACTTACCTGTTGGTGTCTTTAAGGTACGCCGCATCATGCGTGACCTGGAATTAGTCTGTAAACAACCAGGGCCTCATTCATATAAATTAGCGACGGTGGAGCGACCAGACATTCCAAACATACTCAATCGTGAGTTTGACGTTGATGGCCCAAACCAAATTTGGTGTGGAGATATAAGCTATATTTGGACGGGTAATAAATGGTCTTATCTGGCTGTTATTATCGACTTGTTTTCTCGTCGCGTGGTTGGCTGGGCAATGTCTGATAAGCCTGATACTAACTTAGTTATTAAAGCATTAGATAGAGCATACGAGCAACGGGGTAAGCCATCTGGACTAATGTTTCATTCAGACCAAGGCTGTCAGTACAGCGCCAAAAGATTTCAACAAAGGCTGTGGCGTTACCGTATAAAACAAAGTATGAGTCGCCGAGGGAATTGCTGGGATAATGCCCCGATGGAGCGCCTATTTAGAAGTTTAAAAACGGAATGGGTTCCCTCATTAGGTTATAGTAATTATCAAGATGCTGAAAAAGATATTAGCTATTATTTGATGAATTATTATAACTGGCACAGACCACATAGCTATAATCAAATGGTTGCCCCTGCTGTAGTAGAAGAAAAACTTAATTCACTGTCCGGAATTAGTTGACCACAACATATACCCCTTAAATTTTTATTCTAAATATACCTCTTAAATTTCTATTCTAAATATACCTCTTAAATTTCTATTCTAAATATACCTCTTAAATTTCTATTCTAAATATACCCCTTAAATTTTTATTCTAAATAAACTCCTATATAGCTGTGGGTAAACAATAAAGAATCTAACCTTGGGGTGATCGCTTCACACTTTATTGCTGGGCGACAATAGCATGCTGATAACAACCCTATTTACAAACAATCTGTAACGCACTTTCTTAACGCTTCCAAACCCAGTTTAAATACTGGATCAAAATTAAATTAATAGCTTTTAGCCCGTAGACCATACGGACAGTGCAATTTCAACAACTGATAGTTGCACTTTATGGAAAATACAAAACGCAGTTTATAAAACTAAATCATTGATGTTTTAATGCTCTTGATATAGAGTTTTACTGTTCCGACTTTACAGATAATAAAAAATCTGAATTTCTATTTACTGTTATTGAATAAAAAGTGAGATAAGCAGAATGAACAATGGACATATCATTGATGCCAGCATCCCTGAAGATACTGAGAAAAGAAGGGAGTGGATCAAGTATCAGTTAAAAATAAGAGGGACTAGCATAGCTAAGCTAGCAAGAGAGCACGATGTTTCAAGGCAAGCTCTTTCAACTGCACTTGTCCGCAGCAATCCTCGCTGGGAGTATGTCATCTCAAGTGCATTGGGAGTAGCACCCAATGCGATTTGGCCGGAGCGCTATGAGCATGCTGGTAGAAATAAAAACATAATACTCCCTATCTCAAGAAGAAATTTGGCTGGTGGTGCGCAATGAAAAAGAAAATTATCTGTATTGCACTCACAATAGCATCTACATCTGTGTTTTCTGTAAGCGCCTTTGATTTATCTGGAACCGAGTTTGAATTAGCAGCAAAGCGATACAACCTAGATCCCGCTTTATTGTATTCCGTCGCATTAGCAGAGTCGGCCTACGCAAGAGGTGATAATAACGTATCTCCATGGCCCTGGACTCTAAGAACCATTAAGCAACCATACTACGCTTTAGATAAAGATGAGGCTGCCGCTCAATTAGCTAAATTAATTAAAGATAAAGGCAATAAAGCTTCTATTGATATAGGGTTGATGCAAATAAACCTTTTCTGGCATGGGCACCGGGTTGAGAGTCCTCAAGATTTACTTGACCCAGTAATTAACCTAAATACCGGCGCTAAAATACTTAGCGAAACAATCGCATCAGCATCAGGTGATCTTGAGCTAGGTATTGGCCGATACCACAACTGGAAAGATAAAGTTCTTTTGCGCTCTTATGGTAAGCGAGTGCTCTCTATTTACAATCAAATTTCAAATCTACGGGAGAATAGTTATGCCTCAAATTACGATAACTGATTTAGATATGAGAGCATTGCAAATTTCAGAGCAGCGCCCAGATAAAAATATATATGAATTCGATTTAACCTTATGGGCTTTAATGGCGTCATTAGCTAAAAGCCACCCAGAAAAGGTTAAGACTCAATTTTCAATGCCTGAATCTGCTATCAACGCTCTTACAACTGCAACCGAGTCAAATTTATTTCGTCTTGCTTCTGGTGTGCTAATTAGCTTCCAGCTAAAAACCAACAAACAAGTTATTCTTGATAAATTACAAGAAGAGTACTCGCCAGTTATTACATTGTCACAGGTTCAAGGAATTGAGTTTGACACAGCTTACTGGCTTCTCTTAAAGCAAATTGCACAAAAAGATCATCACATTGCTGCCACAGCCTTTGGTTTATGTCCGGACTTAGCTCTAGCAATTAGCAAAGCTACTGATAACCAACTTAGGCATCTTGTTACAATAACAAGCACTGCATTTACCCTGCGTTTCTCTCCTAAGATTCTAGCACCTTTGCTTTCAACTGAGCAGGGCCCAAATAACGCGAGGTATTTTTATAAGAAATATCAACAAACGATCTCTTACATATCAAAGTTAAGGGTTAGAAGATGAGGTTAAAACGCTGGATTGAGGCGAGACAGATGGCTTTGATGGGTTATGTTACTCGCATAATAATTATAGAAACTGGGCTTTCAGATAAGCAAGTGCGTAGGCTTTATGAGGAAATTGATAGGGATGGCTTTAAACTGGAAAAAAACAGAACAACAAGAACAACAAGAAGCGGCGCTACATTATTGCTCAATCAAACATCAAAAATACACGCTTCTCTTTTAATGCAGCTGTATAGGCAGGTAGGAGGAGAATCTGTAACAACGTCAATATCTATTGATACATTGGATAGAGCATATCGAATGTACCAAGCTTTATTGTGTGAACTAGCTGCAATAGAACCAAGCGTTAGAAATGCTGCATTTACTATATCTGACGCTTGGTGTCTTGCATCAGAATTGAGATCTAATGAAGCAATGTTTGATATCTGCTCTAATTGCCAATGTAGTTATTTTACATCACAGAATCAAAGCACTGCTATCGGCTGTCCATTTTGTTATGAACCACCGAATAGAAGCAAGAATAAAAAGCTTGAAGAAACTACAGCAATAGAAAATTAGGCTTCATATATATAGGATTAAAAAAACCAGCGATTTTTTTAATCCTTTATTTTAATCCTTTAACTTCCTATACTTCTCAAGCTCATAATCAGAAAGCCCTTTAAATGGTGTAGGTCTTCTTCCCAATCCAGACCAAGATGCTCCATCCTTCATATACTTAACTTTAGGTGGCGGAACAGATAAAGAATCCTTTTTAAATTGGAGCTCTTGCAATAGATCCATATCTATTCCCTTTTCTTCCATTTCACTCAGTATACTCTGAGCTTGCTCTTGCATCTTCTCATGGTTTTGCTTTTTTAACGTTTCCTCTGCATACTTCTCTTCAAAGACAGACTCAATCCGATCCAAAATCTCCTTTATTTCTGATACTTCACAATCTTTGAAAATCGTCCGGATTTTGCTTTTCCTTTTCAATTCAGATAAAACCACATCCCTTCTTTCATTAGCCGTCAATCCATCAACATTTTTAATTTGCTTATCTGATTTATTATTAGATTTTAAGCTATTCATATTACCTATGTTCTCATGTTGAACTTTAAATTTTATCCCCCATTGAACTTAGCAAACGGTCTTTAAGCTCGCTTTTCTTTATTTGCAACTTATCAACTTTACCCTCAGTAGAGGAAGGAGTATCTTCTTCTGAGGGTTGTTCACACTCAAATGAGGCAGACCTTTTTTTATTGTGGCTCAAATTATGCAAAGAATAAAGCCCTAGCATTGCCAAAAACCTCAAGCGATCCCCTCTATCTTTATGCTGCAAACCCTTAAGCTCTTGGTAGAGCTCCGGAAATGCTAACTTAGAAATTTTTAAATTTGAGAACTTTCCATCCCAACTTTTATCCATTCTCCCCCCCCCGCATATAGCAACGATGTAGCGCAATAAAAAATATGATCATTATTAACCGCAATACCAAAAGCCTCTCGAATTTGAAAGCACTGAGTTTTCAAGCTCTATAATTCTACTTTTTGAAAATAATTCTTTTGCTGCGGCCATATAAGAAGATGCACCTCCACCAGCCAAAAGCACAACATCGGCATCCATCCCATCATCACGCATTGTCTTTTTCATTGATGTTAGGGCTTCGCGTGAAACAGTGTTTGAAGCATTCTCCATGTACTCTTTTAACTCAATTTTTTGACCGAAGAGATATATATAACTTTTACCTGTTCTAATTGCTTTTTCGATTTTATCAATGCCTGGAGCCGCACCATTGTCATCATGGATAAGTTCGTTTGCGACCTGTATCAATCGTGACATTGCCTTTAAGCTTGTGCCAGATGATCTGTAGTGGATTTCTCCTTCAACAAGCGCCACCCAGTCCACACTATAATAACCAGGGTCAATCACAACTGTTTTACCATTATGTATAACATCTAATACATCATCATCCACAGCACTATTTACTACATCCATATAAGCCCCCGCAGGCTGAGGAACAACAATAACGTCTTTAACTGTAACTTTACGTTTAGGCGTTATTTGATGCTCTCCTTTGAGGAGGCTTGCCAACTCTTGTCGTTGTTCATCTTTCATCGCCTGATCAACTGGCAGTCCAGTTACTAGCACATCTATTACGCTTTGCTCTGAAACTAGTAGCGCTGCATAAAAAAGTGCACGATATACATCTGTACTTTTATAATCTTTGTGTAGCTCACGTTCCCATCCTTGCAACCTATCGGGTTCAACTCCAGCGGCCCACTTTTGATCGTTTATAATAACTTGTAAAAAATCGGTTCCTAAACCAGCACCAACACTTCGAGGCATTAAATCAATATTACCAGCACCTGCAGGTAATATTTTGGTTCTAATATCTTCACCTTTAGTACCCATTGAAACCTTAAGGTTTGAGTAACCAATATCCAGACCCATAACAAACATAACATTCTCCAATAAGTAAGGGCTCTAAAAGCCCTCTAAAAAGACTCAATGCATATATTAGCAACACGATGAAGCATTCTTACGGTGTGTATTTGCCTTTTTTGGGTGTATAGGGACTTTTTGGGGGCCTTTTGGTTTTTTTTTTGAGGGGTTAACCTTTAAATCCTGACTGGCAATGGAAATCTGGATGATATTCAGATTTTTTTTACCCTTAAACAGTTGGTTGATTAGTTTTTAATACACCCACCTTAACTAAGTGGTCAATATCATTGAAAGCATTACAAATACGCGCACACTTAAGTAATTATCAACATAAATCCCAGAAATAAGCGGTTTAAACTAAGGTTTACATTTTATATTTATTTTTGCTAGACTAATATCGCTCGATGGCTCCCAGAAATAAGCAGTTTTATATTTCAATCCATGTTGATTTTTATGGTGAAACCCAATCGAGAACTTAAATCCCAGAAATAAGTGTTTTTTAATATAAATCCCTTTTTCTCCGAAGGCGAGATAAACTACCCATTTACCTTCGTGGATATTGACATGACAATCCCAGATAGATAGTTGTTTGGGAAGTGATTGGGTAGTTCCATGAGGTTTATTATGAGCAAAAAGACAAAAAGATTGCAACGTTTAATTGAGCGGGAATTTGAAGATGAAAGGTTTTTATTTACTGACAAAATGCTTGAAGCCGAATCTAGGGGTTTTGTTAGCACGCTAGATGAGCTTGTGCAAAATGAGATACTAGTAGTTGCTTTAGACGCTCGAAAACAAGCGGACTCGTACTGGGAGGCTAGCCTATCAGCAAGAGAGGATGGTGATCCTAATAACTATTGCTATGTAGGTACACGCGTTAGATTTCTAAGAGGCACACTGCAGTTTGAATGGTTTAAGAATAGAACAAAGCCAGGTGAAGGTGAAGGCAAGCCTAGAAAGGTGTATTCAACTTACATACCTAAAGGAAGTGGGTATCGCTATAGCAGGGCTTTATTCAAAAAAGAGCCAGAATGGGCTCAGGAAGAAATTAACACTGTTGAAGATAGATATGCACTTCTCAGAAAACGTTCTGCGCTGTTATCTGCTATTAAAAAGAACTTACGTGAATACGATAAAGTAGTAAATAAGTGCTTTCCGAACAATGAGGTAGATAATTAATGACTTCAATTCCAGCTACTGAACTAGCTAAGCTAGGTAAGTGCGAAAAGCTTATTAAACCTAGTCCTCGCAGCCATACAAGCAGTTCGTTTAAATTTAAACGCAAAGAAAATACGAATCAAAGCTCAATTGATCGGGGCAACGCAGCTCACGATCAGTTTGAACGTGAAGCAATATTTTTTACAAAAATAGATTACAATAACCAGTCTACAATACCCAATTTAATCGTAACGGTAAGTTTTGCAGTTGGGCTTCTGGTCTTGCTAATAAAAGTATTCATGTAGGAGCTACCAATGACTAAGAGCAGCGACATAACAGAACAAAGTTTAGGTAAAGAACTTTCTATCAATACAAACATACAGAAAAATCAGCAAATGGATATGTTTTCTGTCATAGATGTACCTGCGAAACAAAGACCGGACTACTCCAACACTGTAGAGATATACGATGCCATACCTAAATATGTTTGGGGTAAAACAAGGGAGCATGAGGATTTAAAATCAGCTAGCTTAACCCGCCATTGTACAATTAAGGGTAATAAATTAACAGTAAAGCTAAGGCCAGCCCTGATAGATAAGGGTGATAGAACTGTTTTGATATACCCAGGGCAGCGCGAAGAATTAGTTGAGGATGCTCTCCGGAAAATAGCCGTAAATGGCAAAGGAGTTCACATCAACAATAAAGCGGGTGTTAGCTTCTCTCTCTACGAACTCTTGAAAGAGCTTGAGCGTATGGGTCACACATATAGCTTCGATGAGGTCAAAGAGGCTTTGTTTGTTTGTCGCGGTGCCATCATTGAGTGTTACTCAGAAGATGGCGAATCGGTTATAAACTCTAGCTTGTTCGGATTACTTGGGCTAACAACAAAAAAGGACGTTGCAAACAACACTGGAGCTAAGTGCTACGTTCAATTTAACACGCTAGTAAATGAGTCGATAATGAACTTAACGTTCCGCCAGTACAATTATCAAATCGGTATGGATATCAAATCCCCCCTAGCTCGATTTTTTTACAAGAGGATGGCTCAATACTGGACACAAGCTAGCGATAAGCACCCATATCAGCCAAACTTAGTGGCTTTCCTTGAGCAAAGTCCGCGTGGGCTTACTAAAAAAATGGGGGAGAACCTAAGAGCAATGCGAAGTGCTTTGAGCTCCCTACAGAAACACAAAGTTATTTTAGATTACGAAGAAGTAAAAGTGCTTCAAGGCAAACAAAAAGTTATGGATGCAAAATACACCATATATCCGCACCCTAACTTTGTTAAAGAGGTTATCAAGGCAAATCAAAGAAAAAGCTCGCTTAAAATAAGAAGCAAGTTAGAGGCAGATGACTTCAACGGCCAGCCTTTGTGATATCAGGATAGGTAGCGCTTTAACTAGTTTTTAAAAGCGCTACCTACGGCCCACCACCTAAACCCTATAGTTGGTTGCATCGGTTTTCCCAGATAGAGCCCAAATAACCCCCTGAAAACACCTAAACACAGGGGAATAAAGCAAATTTCAATCTAAGTCATTGATTTATAACTAGAGGTTTGTTGCATCGGTTTTCCGAATGAATCCCAGAAAATCCCTCTTTCAAGGCTAGGAGAAGCAGAGTTTAAAGCACAAAACCAATCTAAGTCATTGATTTATAACTAGAGGTTTGTTGCATCGGTTTAAAGTAGGGTATATAGGTTTGCTGCATCGGTTTGAGCGATTGACAATGGTGAACAAGAGTTGACACATCAGAACATACATCAAATGGATAAAAAACAGTCTAATATCACAGCTTATTTCATAAATACTAAAATAACCTGTGGATAACTGGTGTAAACAGACCAAAAGACCCTATAGGTTTAGTGCATTGGTTTATAGAGGTTTAGTGCATCGGTTAAAAAAAGCACTAAAAGAACCTAGAGGTTTAGTGCACCGGTTTGAAAACACCCGGAAAAAGCCTAGAGGTTTGCTGCATCGGTTTGGAAATACCGGTTAAAACCCTAGAGGTTTAGAGCATTGGTTATCAAAAATGTGTAAAAAATCAAGAAAAAACAATAACAAGCTGTGGATATATTAGCCTCAAAAAACAGGGCTAGAGGTTTGTTGCATCAGTTCCTATAGGTTTGTTGCATCAGTTCCTATAGGTTTACCGCATCGGTTGATGAAGAATCTTTCATTAAAAACATAAGGTTAAGTGTGTTTTTTTCACCCCTAACCCTTCTTTAACCCCTCTTTAACCCTAGTCAAAAGATCTTATTAACCTATAAAGCTAGAAAAAATTAACAACTTGAAGAAATACAGCTTCAGTACAGACTTGAACTAGAGTTGATCATTAAATAAATATAAAGATCTAGTAAATCTGATTATGCTTGGATTAAACGCAAGCGAATAAGATATAACGTGCAATCAAAGCATGGTGGGTAACAAAGTGTAAGTCTACGTTGATCCAAGAAACGATCTTATAGTGATCGGCAGAGGTTTGTTTTGATCCCTATGTTAAAGCTACCAGGAAGGCTCACAACAAACTTAATGGCTTTAATGATACAAAGCCTTACAAACACAAGAGTAAAGCTTAAAAGTAACATACAGGGCCTCACAGGGCTTGATAGTTTAATTTAAACTGATGGAATAATGTAATTTATTGTGCAAATATTAAAAAGATAATTAACATTCACCAAAGAACTGAACAATTAACATTTAAAAGGAAAGACAATGGTTAGCAAAAAGGATCGGAAGAATGACTTATAATCAAGCGGCGCTGCGTAAAACCTTTCAAAACTCACAATGAAGTAAATCAAATCATTTCATATCACTAATGCTATTCCTTAAACCAAGAAATAGTAAAAAGCCCCTTCGTTACAACTATCAAATGATCGATAAAATTTTTTTGTTACTTGCGTTATTAGAGTATCGTTTTATAATGCTGTGATGGTTAATAAATTCTACTTTAATAAAATAAAGCTCCTGAAAAAAACCAGTATATAAATTTACTGATAGAGGGACAAAATTTAGTAATCCATTTTAAAAATCATTTAAAAATCAAATGGGCCTTAAAACAGTCCTTAGAAAGCCCTGATTTTCAATAAAGTGATCTTACCTAAAATCACAATGTGACTTATGGGCCTTCAAAACCAACTTACAGAGACTCAAAAAAGAAGGTGATATGCAAAAACACCACGTAGCACTAAATAAGAACAAGCTAGAACAGTTTGACCCAGGGTTTAGTAACTGGCATGAGGAGCTATGCTTAATCTTGTCAGCTTTAGATGACCTACCATTGGAGTGCGATGGAATATCTTGCTCAATAAGCTTAATACTTACTAAAGCAGGAATTAAACATCGATGTGTGGTGGGTTATGTATCCGATCTTACTTCTGGCAACTGTGTAACACCTCATGTATGGATTGAATTGATTGATGGGTGGATTATCGATTATAGGTTGAGAATGTGGTTTGGTGATGAGGATGAAATACCTCACGGTATATTTCATCCAAGTTCAGAACCAACACTTTTTTATAAAAGCACATCAAATGACCTAGGTGAACTAAAATCAGATGATTTTTTGGATTTAGCAACAGTAGAAAAACTTTCACATGTGAAAGTTTCAAGCGACTTCGTACTAGAGAATCCAAATGTTACTCATAATAAGTGAAGGTGTATTTATGCATGATTACGTAGTTTGGATTTTTGCATTGTTGGTAATACCAGTAGTAATTGCCAGGGCTGATTTACTACGGAGAACTGTACGGTTAGAACAGCTCGGAAAATTAAGAGCTGTCTATAGCTGGTGGAATAAAGAAAATATGCCGCGAAACCTTAGAGGTTCATGTTTATTTCTGAACGAGAGCGAACTCAATACTAAAATCCCAGTAGCGCTTCATGGTCGTGTAGATCAAGTTTTTAAAACCAAAAGCAATGTTCTAATCACAGTGGACACTAAAACAAGAAGCTCTTTCAGGGTGTACAAATCAGATATTATCCAACTTTCAGTGTATAGAATAATATTGGCACAAAAGTATGGTGCTAAATTCAAAGTAAGTAATACAGGTTATATTCGCGTAGTTGTAAACGTTGATTCAAAAGAAATAATTCGCTACATACCAGTAAAGCTGATTTCTGAAAAGCACATATCTAATTTGTGGTATCGGTACAAAGCTATAAAGGATGGTTCAGTAAAAACAAAATGCACCTGCAACGGCCACTTACACTAAAAGTTAATGCTCCTTCTCTAATCGCCCAATTTGGGCAGAACCACATCCTTGCATATCCCCAACTTCCTGTATTGTTAACTGTAGGGAGGGGCTATGACACTCAATCAAAAAACTTTACTAACCGCCGTAATAACGTTCGCATTTGCTGCCCTTATTTTTGGGCAAATATGGGTAAGTATTATCCTCAGCGCTACAACATGGCTTTTACTGTGCACAATAATTCCAGCTTATATTTGGAAACGTAACAGAATCGCGGCCCGGGCTGTATTTGAAGCATTAAAAATAAACGCATTAGGGAAAGAGTGGGTAGGCAAGCGCTCAGAAGTAGTCCTGGTTAAAGACAAAAATAAACTTGAGGGTGTTGAGGTTATCGCGAAAACAATAGAGGGTAGCTGGTTTATTGTTGAAATATATATCAACAATAAAGGTGAAGGGAGCTTAAAAAAGTTACACGAAATAAATACCAAGGCTGCAAAAACAATATTAAAAGAGGTGCCTAAAATACATGAGCGTTACTTTAGAGATGATAAGGGAAAGTAAATGAAGACCAAGCCTAATAATGTTCAATCAGAACATATAAGTGATAGTAAGCTTATGCAAGCAGGTTTTGCTCAATGCGTATTTATAGCAATCCAAACATTAGTATTTCCTGAGCTTGGTTTTTTTGGTTGCATTATTGCTGCACAGTGCGCGTTATTTCCATGGTTACTACCGATTTGCCGCCAAGCGGTAGTAACAGCAGTTGCAATGTCTCTTACTTCTATTGTAATTAGTCCGCTATTTTATTTAGTGTGCCTTCACACAATGGATAGCATTAAAGAGTTAATAGGCCCTACTGTTAACCAGTTGACTTTACACTTTGTTGATATTTTAAAAACTTATTTGAGGGTTACACATGACTGATATACGAGCTCCTTATGCTTACTCAATCCTGCAAGAAAAAGGGGTTTCAAAAGAAAAATTAAATGAATTAGGCTTTAAGCGTGGCTATTGGGTAAGTCGTCAACTTGCACTAGAAGCAGCTGAAGAGTTGGGAGTAGACAAGCATGATCTTTTGATTAACAGCGATGTATTGGTTAATCAGAGGTTTAAAAGCAAGTTGAGAGGTAATTTAACATCATATCTATTTGAGTACTCTGGTGCGTTTAGATATTCAGCATCAATCAACCATATGCGAATTTTAGGGGTGGAAAAGGTACGTGATATAGCCCTCCCCACACGAGTAATGGATGCCTTACTACTAGAAAGAACCTTACACCAAATAATAGCTCGCTCACGATATATGCTCACGGAGCTAAATTCAAAGTTTGCAGCGTCAGAACAAGCTGTAGTGTTCAGTGATCAGAAAGCACCGGGCCTATTCAAACCAAGATCACCATACAAACAAAAAACCAATGATCAATAAAGACAAAGAGGAAACCTCAATGACTGATAAAAACAATGGAATGCCGTGGGAGCGTGAGCTTTTGCGTGACTTCATGTTTACGCTTCATAAAGAGCAGGTAAAAGACAGAAGGTGGCGTATGCTTCTAAAGATCTTGCGTGCATCTGGAATTATTCTAGTTATGTTAATTGTATTCAAGCTTGGATCAGCAGCTAAACCATCTCCTTTTGGTGGTAACGAAGCTGCAAAGTCACATATAGCATATATCAACATTCGGGGCGAAATCTCACCAGGCGCAAGTGCTGATGCTGATAACCTTATTCCAGCAATTAAAGCTGCATTTAAAAGTGAAACATCTAAAGCAGTTGTGCTTAGAATTAATAGCCCTGGAGGAAGCCCAGTCCAATCAGGGCGTATATACGAGGAAGTTAAATATCAAAAAGAAATCAATCCTAATAAAAAAGTATTTGCTGTCATTGGGGATATAGGTGCCTCTGGTGGATATTACATAGCAGCAGCAGATGAAATATACGCCGACCAAGCAAGCTTAGTTGGTTCTATTGGTGTTATCTCGTCAGGGTTCGGATTTACAGGGTTAATGAATAAGCTTGGAGTAGAGCGTAGAGCAATTATAGCGGGGGAAAACAAAGCACTTTTAGATCCCTTTGCACCACTAGATGATAGCACTCGTTTGTTCTGGGAGGACGTACTTGATAGAACTCATAAACAATTTATTGCCCGAGTAAAAGAGGGGCGTGGTGAGCGATTGAAAGAAGACCCTCGTGTGTTTTCAGGGTTAATTTGGAATGGAGAGCAAGCTCTTGAAATGGGACTTATTGATGGGTTAGGAAGCATGAATACAGTTGCACGAGATGTGATTAATGAACCTAACCTGGTTGATTACACACCTTCCCGGGATATTTTCCAAAGAATCACACAAAGCGCAAAGGTGGCCGTTTCAGCTTTTGCAAATGAACAAACTTTTAAAATGTATTAGCAGGACAAACTAATGACAACTGAAAAAAAACCAACAAACTTAATGAATGTTTTTATTTGCTTAATATCAACTTTCTTAGTCGCAATTATTGGGTTTAGTATGTACTTGACTATTACTACAACAAGCAACTTATCAAGCGAGATTTCTAATCTCAGAGGTGAGGTTAAGGAAACAGCAAAAGCCCAACTTACACCACAGCAGTTTCAAAGCGCAGTGGCTGAAAGCTTGGAGGCATTGGCAGAGAAAAAACAACAGGAAAAACTAGAGGCTAAGCTTGCTCAGTACCCTTTAGCAAGCGAGGATGTACCAGAAGGAAAAAGTATTTACGGTAACATAAATGCTCGATTTACAATGGTAGAGTTCTCAGATCTTGAGTGCCCATTCTGTAAGCGATTTCATGACACCCCTAAAAAAATAGTCGAAGCAAGTAAGGGTATGGTTAATTGGCAATGGAAGCACTTACCTTTAGATTTTCATAACCCAGCAGCTAAACGCCAATCAATTGCTGCAGAATGTGTTCGAGAGCAAAAAGGTAATAAAGCATTTTGGGTTTTTCTTGATGATGTGTTTAATAAATCAAGAGGTAACGGCCAAGGTGTCGAGGATTTAGCTTCACTCGTTGCCGGTGTTGGTGCAAATGTTACTGAAGCTCAAAAGTGTATTAGTAATGGAAGCTATAACGATAAAATTGCAGAAGACATTAAGCAAGCAACAAACAATGGGATTAACGGAACGCCGGCTACTTTCATTGTTGATAATAGTACTGGTAGAACACAGTTACTTGGAGGGGCACAGCCTCCGCAAGCAATCATGGCAGTTATAAAAAGAATGATTGCTGAACAGGAAGAGCAAGATGCAACTGAAGCATCTGAATAAATTTAAAAGTGGAGTAGAACAATGAATAAAAAACATTTAATAAAAAGTGTTTCTGAGCAGGCTGACATCACCCTAGCTAACGCAGAGAAAGCTATAAATGCTATCACTAATAATATAACTAATGAACTTGCTGGTGGCGGTAATGTTTCGTTAATTGGGTTTGGTGTATTCCAAGTTAAAGAACGTGCGGAACGAAATGGGCGGAACCCTCAAACGGGTGATTCAATCAAAATTGCTGCCGCAAAAATCCCAAGTTTCAAAGCCGGTAAAGCTTTAAAAGATACAGTTAACTCAAAATAACCCTTACACACAAAGGGCCAATTTACAATTGGCCCTATTTGATATTCGTAAAGACCAGTAAAAAGTTTCACATGTGAAATTTTTTACATCCCCCATAGCAGTATGCAGTCTAACAATTCAAGTTGTGATCTTAAAAAGGGAGATTAGGAGCGTGATCTTAACTACCCAAAAGCGGGATAATGTTTATTTGACTTAAAGGAGATTGAAATGAGGAACTTATTATTTATATTTTTAGCATTTACGCTTACTAGCCCAGCACTAGCTGATATAAATAGCTTCCGTGAAGCTAAGCTAAAACTTAAGCAGGATGTTTATTTTGACCAAACTACGAAAGGAGAAGGAACATTTTATTGCGGCTGTGATTGGCGTTGGGTCGGAAAGTCGGGTGGCAGAGTAGATCTTCAATCATGTGGGTATCAAGTTAGAGCCCAGGATAATCGTGCTAAAAGAACAGAGTACGAACACGTCTTACCGGCGTGGGCCTTAGGCCACCAGCGGCAGTGTTGGCAAAATGGTGGGCGGAAAAATTGCGTTAAAACAGATTCCACATTTAGAGAAATGGAAGCAAATCCCCATAATTTAGTAATAGCGATAGGAGAGTTCAATGCTGATAGGTCAAACTATTCGTTTGGTGAATTACCTGGAATAACAAGTTCGTATGGACAGTGCGAAGCTAAAATTGATTTTAAACAAAGGACAGTAGAACCAAGAAATAAAGTTAAAGGCCAAGTTGCAAGAATATATTTTTACATGCATGACAGATATAACTTAAATATGAGCCGACAACAACAACAACTTATGATGGCGTGGAATAACAAATACCCTGTAACTGAATGGGAAGTAAAGCGCGATAATAGAATTGCCAAGCTAGTTGGTCATAATAATCCCTTCGTTATAGGTGAAAAATCTTGGACACTCGGCCACAAAAGCTCAGGTGAAGGAATAAAAACCGTTACCACCTCACATCAAAATCAATCCCCGAAAATTATCGGTAATATACGCGGGAATAAGAACAGTAAGATATATCACCTTTCGGTAGGCTGCCCTAGCTACAACCGGGTGAGCCCTGGCAATGTAGTAAAATTCTCAACTGAATTGGAAGCAAAAAAGGCTGGATACAGAAAAGCAGGGAATTGCAGATAGCTACCAACTTCCTCTGTCCTAGACAATCAAACTTGTATACAGCTTTGCAATGTCAATACAGGGTTATAATAAGGTCTTGTAGTATTATAAAATGAGCGTTAGACTTGCTTTAAGCAAATGTAGGGGTTGTGCCCTTCGTAACAACTAGTGAGGTGTGTATATGGCAAAAGTGATTAGCTATGCCAACCAAAAAGGAGGCGTAGGTAAAAGCACTCTTTGTATTCAAACTGCTTTTTACCTTTCACTCAAGATGAAGAAGAAAGTGCTTGTAATTGATATGGATGGTCAGGGTAATACATCGAGCAGGCTGGCCCCAAGAGTTGTCGATGATCACGGCAACTTTGATACAATACTTTCAGGTACTAAAACCGCCTCACTTTTCCAAGATGAGCTAGGGGCAGTTGAAGTTATTCACTGCCCTGCAGGGATGGACTTAATTCACACACCTAAAAACGACCCAGCCCTATTTGAAATGGAGGCAGTCCCACTGGATAAGGCAATGAACCCAGCTAAGAATTTAGCGAGTTTATTTGAACAATACGATTACGTGCTGATTGACTGCCCACCCAGCCTGGGTAGAAAGCTGGTGGCTGCACTTGTAATGTCTACACATGTTGTTTGCCCAGTGAAACTATCAGGGTTTGCTGTGGATGGCGTGGAGGGACTTTTAAATACAATTATTGGTATTCGCGAAGCATACAATGCTCAGCTAGATATATTGGGTATTATTATTAATGATATGGATCGTTCAGTTAATCACGACCGATCATTAAAGGAGCTTCAGAGTTCAGTTCCAGATTTGTTATTTAAAAATATAATTATGCATAGGCCACCACTCGATACAGCTATCACTGAAGGTATTCCAGTTTGGGAGCTTCGGTATGGGCACGTAGCAGCCAAAGAAGTTGAGTTGGTACTTAATGAACTAATGGTTAAAGTGGGATAAAAATATGGCTAAGTTAGGTAACTTGCAAGGTTTGTCTGACCTTGCAAAAGCAGCAACAGGCAAAAAAGGCAAAGAAGTAATTGCTATTAATATAGAAAACGTAGTGTCAAAAGAGCAAATACGTAAAAAGTTTAAAAATATTGATGAACTTGCCATTTCAATGAGGGAAGAGGGTCAACAGAGTCCTGTTATTGTTTATCCTAAAGATGAAAATGGTAAATACGTTATCCAGAAAGGAGAGCGCCGCTGGAGAGCATTGCAAGCTGCGGGTATTAAGACAATTGATATTATGGTTAACGATAAAGAGCTTTCTGAGTTAGATGAGACTGCTGGGGAGCTTATTGAGAATATTCAGCGGGATGATTTAACTCCTTTAGAAATTGCATATGCTCTCAAGGTGTTCGCTGATTCAGGCTGGAGACAAAAAGCGATTGCGCAGCGGATTGGCAAAAACGCTATCTTCGTATCAACCCACTTATCACTCCTAAAACTCCCTGCGTGTGTGCGTGAGCTTTACGATAATGATATTTGTAGCGATACCGAAACGTTAAATAACCTTAGGTTGCTTTATGATCTAAATGAAGAGCAATGCAGCGCAGTCTGCATTAACGCGTTGGATGAGGGTATTACTCGTAAGCAAAGTCGTGATCTATTAAATGATGCAAAGCGAATTGCAGAAGAGGCCAGCTCTAGCCAAGACAGCGATGCGGTGGAAGGTGAGGCTCAGGGCAGCACAAACATTATGAACACTTTTGAAGCCAATGAAGCCAATGATGCTGGTGAAGCCAATGATGCTGGTGAAGCCAATGATGCTGGTGAAGCCAATGATGCTGGTGAAGCCAATGATGCTGGTGACTCTATTGCGCCGGGCCCAGGAGCTAATAATGGTAACGAAGATGCTTTACCTGCGATAGAAAAAGATAAAGATTGGAAGCCTGTAGAAGCTAAAGAGTTGATAATTGTAGTGAACGTACTTACTGAAACTGATGTTGTTCGTGGTATTCTATTGTTAGACAGAGCTTGCCTTGACCCTAAAGAAGTTTGGGTTAAGGTGCTAGATGGTAAAGCAGAGAAAAAAGTTAAAGTACTAACTTCTGACATTGAAATAGTCAGTATGGGTACTTTGTAATTACAGGTCTTATCTTCTGGCTCTAATTGGAGCCAGAATAAAGAAGGTGAAAATGAGTATATCAAAAGATATGAAGCGTAAATTTGATCTCATTAACGCATTATCGCGAATACAAAGACCTAGCCTTCACAGTTTACACCAAACTACAAAAATACCGGAGTCAACGATAAAGCGTCAACTTGCTTCTATCCGCACAGAGTTTGGCATGAAGATATTATTTGTTAGAGAAAGTGGTGGTGAGCGTGGTACATCAGGATATTATATGCTGACAAATTGGGGGGTCATTGATCGAGATGAGTTTTTCAAACACTATATGAAATTAAAAACCCCTTAGCTAAGGGGTTTTTAATTAGTGCTTAAGTAGCTTGCAGACCGTTTCATTTGAAACTAATAGCAGGGAGACAATATCGTTAACCTCTATTAGTTTGGATGACAATGTTGATAGTAAAGAATCTAAACTATTATGGCCCGTATTTATTGCTAAATCATTCAGCAATGCAGTTTGGTATCCAATAAGCATACCCAGCACCAGCCCTTGTTTATCAGGATCGTTAAACCAGTTTCTAAAAGTCCTTGAGGGAACAACACCATCCAAGGTGAGCGGATCATTAAAACCTAACTTTTTTGCTGCTTCAGTGTTGCTCATAGTTTTAAGGTCATCGTACTTAATAGATTTATCTTCTACTCTCTTAAAAGCAGCATCTAAAAATGTCACATAGCTTTTTCGGTTATCTTTTTTACTCCAAGTAACCAGGGTCGGATAAGGAACGTGAAATGTATTCGCAATTTCTTGTAGTTTTATAGAGCTCATAACTTTTCCAAATTTATTTTATATAACACTACCACCGGTAGTGATCATGAATTGCCTGACGTTAAAAAAGCAAGTTTGTCACTTAGAGACATATTACCAATAGTACTGCTCATAGCCGAGGTATTTAGCTCCATTAAACTTATTTGTAGATCATAAACATAAGAACTTATTGCATTATATTTATTGATTGCCTTGTTTAACTGGTCTACCAGGTGAGTTTCCCCCGGATTCCAGTATCTCAATACATCGTCACTTTCGTACATTTTTAGGCGTTCTTTAGTGAGTCGTTTAAAATTATTTAATTGGTCATTATCATTAGAGAGAATGGCTTTAACTTCTTCAACATAATCACACCAAAAAGACTGGGTGCTTTTTGCCGTGTTAGCTATGTCGCTCAAAAACTCTGAAATTAGCTGCGCGGCTTTAATCTTAGCTTTAGGGTTATTTCTTACCAACCGAGCTTGTTTTGTAGGTAAGCATGTTTCCATAATACTATCCACAGTCATGTTTTTACCATATGTAAGCTTAAGCCATAGTTTGCAAGTATCTACCTGCTCTTGATTAGATACTTCATGGCTGTGAAATCGAACCTTGAATAAATGTGAAAAGTTTTGATTTGTTATGATGTAAATTGCCCGCTTGCTTTCCTTGGAGAGCACATCTAAGTTTTGCTTTAGCAGAACCAGCAAGCTATCGCAGCACTGGCCCTGGCTTTTACTTAGAAATTTCCTTACAGATTTTCTTTGTTCGTTTCTTCTGTTTCTAACTACCATGAGTAGCTTTGCTTTATCTTTCCGGTGTTCATTCATTTTAATGAAGCGGGGATCATTCGCTAGAACGCTGTACGGGACTGACTGGAAAGAGTACAGGCCAAGACTATTAAATATTTGAGTTCGCTTTAAGATTGCGTGTAATTGCTTCCAGTATTTTTTTGCAATGGTTATAACTCCATCTGCTAACATTTGATTTGGAACTGATTCGCCACCATAATCGCGAACATCATACTTGGATAACTTAAGTAAGTGGCGTTTTTTAATTTTCCGAGCCAAATATTCATCATGGAACTTCAGTGCTTTTTCGCGACCACCAAGATCACACCACAAAATATATTTATGTGAGTCTACTTCTATGTTCTCTATATCCTCTAATGACAAGTTCAGCTCACTTGAATCCAAATGAGTTCCAACGCTAACTTCAGTATGAGTGTCGAAGTTGGGAATTAACATCAACTTTTTCTCTATGTGCGATGAGTACAATGCGCTATCAAAGTGGGGAGGGTAAAAAGCTAGTCGGGTATTTCCCTTTATAACTTTACCTCGTTTAATAGAGGTAACCCTGCGAGTAAACTGAGTTCTTGGAGTGGTTTTTCTTCTACTTTGACTAAACCCACCGAATAAAGCTTTTTCAGATAAATAATTTATACTTCTTCTGGCAGTCAATTCACCACTGAATGCCTTTTTAATATCATCCCTAAAAGCCTGGTGTTCACTTGCTGGGTTTCCTAAATGCTTTTTAGTGATGTACTCTACTTTATCATCAAAAACCTGCTCAATCTGCTCCATTACCCCGCTGTAAACTAGCGTGTCCTTAATGGTATCTTCAACCAGTTTCCCGGCTAACTTTATAGATTTGATTAATGGTTGTTCTGGTAAAACAGAGTAGTCATTAGTAATAATGTATTTTTGCTCGTATATGATTGTTATATCAGATGTGTTATTGGAAACCCTTGTTAATGAGCAATTCATATCCTCTTCAAAAATATCAACGCCATTTAAGGGACGATTCCAAAGTGCAAGTAAACTGGCCGGTGATTTAGCTTGCTTCACAGGGTCTTCATTTTTCATAGTTCTCACCATTAACGCCTCTGGCAATTCAGATGTATTACCAAGCTCAAGGCTTCCATAGCTATTTATGAGTTCACTATTCAGTTTAGGGTAGGGGATACGTCCAACACCTTGCTCTAAGCTGTTCCATATTGCTAAGGGTCGATATGGTGCTGCACCTATGCCATCTATTCCCCAGCGAAAACTTAGCAATAAGGCATGAGCTTCGCTAAATAGATAATTTAAGTTTTTCGGATCTTGCACACCCTCCACATACATTTCTAAGAAGGCTTTCTTAGTTTTGGGAGGTAAACTGCTATCTTCCGCTATTTCACGATAGCCAGGATGATCAATAACCCGGTCTGCTTTAACCAATTCACGAAACTCATTTGATATTTTTATAGAGTCTAAAGTTAGTTGTGATGCATACCGAACAAGCTTCTCAAGATACTTTGGTTTTAAAATATTGGGTTGAAGTCCAACACGAGAATAAGCCACGCTATCTACAGAGCGTGCATGCAAAGCTCGCGCTTCATACGATTCACTTAAGCGATACATAAAATCGCGTACTCTTAATGCATTCGTCACGCCAAGAGAGTCCCACCTTTTATATTTTGATAAAGCCGTAGATGATTTATCCTTTGCAGAAATCATGGTGCAAATCGAGCATCCGTACCTCGCTTTGCCATTACAACCACTACCGCCTTTATCTCCAACAATAACACTACAAGTCTCCATTGAGCCTTGCCCATAAATTTCAATTAACAGCCCAAAATCGGGAAGAAAAGCCGGAATAACATTTTTTTGATTTTTAGGGGCTTTTGTTAGAGGTTTATCACCGGCCAATCTTAGTGCATCAAACACAGAGTCAGTAGACCAGTGGCGAATAGGTGCATACTTCAAAAATGTTGTATCTCTACTTGTTACGCTTACTTCCTCAATCTCTTTTAAAATATCGCCTATACTTTTGTGTTTTATATTCTGTTTAGACATATTTGCACTTCTGCGACCACCTTCCCCAGAGCGGCTGCCCACACATGACAAGATAGAATAGCCCGCATAGTCTGCCATTGTTGTTGATTGCTTAAAGCTTTCGATAAGTTGCTTTACATACCTTTCCGATGGAGTAACTTTTAATATGATTGAACAATCGCCATGGCGCTTAGGGTTTACAATTAATTTATTACCACCAGCATATTTAATAAAGTATTCATCATTAAGTGGAGGGCTAACAATATCGTAATGAAGATTTATGTTGTTTTTGGCCGCATACGCTTCGACTCTTTTTTTGGCGTAACTAACGTATAGATTCATTGGAATACTTTCCGCCTTTGTATTCACAGTGGAAACTATAAGCGGTCTATCCCTCTCTATTTTCCCTGCTTCAATCGACTGCCTATAAGCTTCAAGCGCTATTAGCAAGGTTACAGTCGAGTCTTTGCCCTGACTAACGGGTAGATGAGCAATTACCTTCTTAGCTTCAATTACAAGCCTAAATTCAGTGACAGCAACGTTGAATAAATCAATAACATCTTGAAGGTGCCCTGTCTCAAAAGATGCAAAATCTTGTACGTCAATGATATCAAGTGGATTGATTTTAGTTACTGCGTTCATAGTTGGTGACCTTAAATAAAAGAACTGAGTTTAACTTACACTCTTAAAATTTATATTGCAATGTATATTGCAATTTATATTGCAATATACATTGACTTAGTTTTAGTTATGAAGCATTATTTAGCTATCAAATGAACTAGGAGCTAGCAATGAACAGCCTGAAATTACTTAAAAGCGATGAATTGAATATGGTGGCACCGAATAATAAAGATCTATCTGTTGTGCTTTTTAAAACGAATGAAGGCATAGAAAAGAGAGGGGTTAGAACGTATGAGGGTCTACTTAGCTTCCGAGAGTTGGCAGAGTACTTCCAGTTAGAGCCAAATTCAGACAAGTTAAATGAAGACCTTAAAGTGCAACGAGATGTAGATAGCCCAAGAGTTAATAAACTAAAAAAATATTGGGAAAATTCCAACGGCCCCGTCTTTCCTGGTATGACTATATTTATCAACGCGCTCGATATAATAGCTACTCATGATGTGGGCGGGCGCACTATAACCGAATCAATTATTAAGAGTGACACTTGCAGAGTCATTGGGGATGGGCAGGGCCGAACAGCGTTAATAAAATGGCTTCAAGAGTCGGGAAAAAATGATTCAGATTTAGACTACACAATATCAGTAAAATTTATTGTTACAGATACTGCCGCATTAACGTGTGATAAGGCTAAGAAAATAATTCGCCAGGTATTTGCTGACTATCATGTAGAGCTTAAAAAGCCTTCAAAATCAATAAGCAAGCACTTTAATACTGATTCGTGTTTTACAGTGTTTATAAATGAGTTGTTAAAGTTGGATTTCGGGTTTGGGGAAATAAAATCCTGTATAGCATTACATGGTGTTCTCAGACGCGGGAATGTTTGGACTTACGATCAATTCACAGGAATGATTTTAAAGCTACTAAATACTTCAACAGTGAATATTCAAAAAGAGCTTGCAGATGATGGAAAGCGAGCGCAATTATTTGAACTATGTAAACAGTTTTTAAATGCTGTTTTTACAACCCTACCAATCAATATTTTAGATACAGATAATTACAAAGAATGTCACGATAACACTATGTTCACTAAAGCTATCTTTGCAAATGCGTTGGGCTATGTTGGGCAGTCTATTTTTGATGAGCTTATTGCCGGTACTAAAAATGATTTCAGTGATTTAACTAGGATTAAAATGCCAATAACTAGCAAACAAGATAAATACTGGCAAAAGTCTAAAGTAACAATGAGTGATGAGGGGGTTATTAAAATAATTAGAGGTACAGATAAGCGTATTGCCAGCTTAATTTGCCATGATTTGCGCATATTCCCATGCAAATCGTTAACAGCTTAGGTTCAAAAAGAATAGGAGAGTTGAAGTGAACGTTGATCTTAAAGCCCATCGATGCCCCGATGCAACAATATTAATGAAGCGAATCATAGCTGGCGTTTCGTCATGTGAGTGCTCTTACGACAAAGTTACAATATCGACAATTGAACCCTCATTAGAGAGAAACACAAAGGAGGCCATAGTGTTACTAGGGTTGCCTCTATCCGTTGTTAACGTAGAGCGTATCGATATTACAGAGCAGCACAGGACAACTTGGCAAGATGATTTTGATGAAGAAGATTATGGTGATGTATCAATAATCAGCAATATAACTATCCAAAGAAATAAAGGTTAATAGCTATAGAGCGTTTAAATTAAACTTTGCCTGAGCAATACATAGTTTGAACGAAGGCTAAATTGCAAATTCCAGCGCTTGACGCTATATTATACGACAGTTGTCATATTTGTTAGGTGTGCGTTATGAACATAGTTGAAAATGATTATATAAGCGTAGTAAGTGGCGGGAAAGTAACTAGTAGATCTACTGCTATTGATGAAATTAGTATTGCTACCAAGGGCCTAAAAGCTAACGCAATTAATATTCTTGGTAAAAAATTAGAATGGGAGTCAGGAATGATAGCGAGAGCAATTGGCACTACCACAAGAACGTTAGAGCGCCATATAGAATCAAAAAAACCATTGAGTATTAAAATAAGTGAAAATGCACTTGAGTTGGCTAGACTATCTACCATTGGTACGGATTACTTCGGTAGTGTAAAAAGATGGAATGAATGGTTAAGCACTCCACACACTCAATTTGAAAACAAAGAACCTAGAGAGGTAATGCATACAATTCGTGGTCGTGAGCTGATAAAGCGAATCATCCTGGGTTTAGAGTATGGGTTTAATGCTTAATGAACGGTTATAGAATAGCTCCAAAGAAACACAATAACATTCATAACGCTTTATCTGGGATAGGTGGGCTTCATGCGGAAGGGCGGTGGCATTTTACAGGTGCCCCAATCGTGTACTTGGCTAGCTCAAGATCACTTGCGATGCTAGAAAGGCTTGTGAATGACTCTACTGATATTTTAAGTAAGCAATTATCTGTCACAACAATACATATAAGCGATGAAATTAAAATAAAGCGGCTGGTGGCTAGTGAGTTACCAATTGGATGGGATGAGCATCCATACATCCCCCACACACAGCAGTTTGGTACTAAATGGCTTTCAAGTATGGATGCTGCAGTTCTGCAAGTTCCTTCTAGCCTTTGCCAAGAAGAATACAACTATATTATCAATCCAATGCATGAAGATTCATCAAAAATTAAATGCATAGATTGTAAAGACTTTTTCTATGCTAAGCGTCTTTCCAGCAAGCTTTAAGCCATGGAAAGATTAATTTTTAAGTTGAATTATTCAAATAATAGATAGGAGCAACCAAATTGAATGAGCCACCTCTTGTACTAGTAAAAACGTGGTATGAAATGCTAGTAAACTCAAGTGACAAACAGCTAACCGCTCACGCCGAAAAGATGCGAAAGCATAAGCTTATAAATTAACTCATTTCCCTAAATTGTTCCCACTTTCCCACTTTTCCCAGCCTCATTCGGGGGAGGGGAGCATAAAACCCTAATCAAATACATAAATTAGGGTTTTTAATGTCCCGCTTCACTAAATGCTTCGTAATAACATATCCATTATAAATTGAGAGCTATTCGGCATTTCTTTTTCAATGAATTGCTGGCGCTTTTCTATCGGCCAGTTCATAAACTCAATAAGTAGAACTTTTTTTCTGGTAAACTGCTTAGCGCGCATACCATCCTCCTCGTATGTTTTTGGTATGTGTATAGGGCTGCAACGTTCTTCTACCTTCGTGCAGCCCTTCTTTATATATTATAGTATCATATTTTAATATCAAGGAATCATATAAAGGGTCTGTAAAAGTATTTAAAAATTTCACATGTGAAAGTTATTTGATTCCTAGCAAAGTAAGTGGCTTAGACGATTTATAAAATAGGGAAAAGCGGGAATATGAACAGTACATATAGCAAAACTAAAACAAGCCTCTATCGAAGATTGTACATTTGTTACTTAATTGACTCGGGAATTAATACAGTTCCTTCGCTCTTAGAGGTAACAGAAATGCCCAGGCGAACACTCCAAGACGCAATAGCTGCGTTAGCTGAGATGGATATAAAATGCACCGCTTATGGGGGGACAATAAATAGAAGTTACACAATAAGTTGCTGGGGGCCAATTAGAAAACAATATGTAAAAGAGAACTTGCAGCACATTAAAGGCGTGTTAGGATGTAGTTAAACAAGATGAAGGATCAAGTTTTTACTAACTTGTCTTGGATCAGGTTTATACTAACTTAATTACTAGTAGGTTACTCATTATGAAAATGAAAGAAGCAAACTTCGCATATGCTACAGCTATTCAGACAGGGCATGATGCTCCTTTAATAAGTGATTTTATTGGCGGTATTGAGTTGCTAGCTGTTTATATTAATCAGCGGCTTCAAATGGGGTTACCGCTGAACAATTCTGATATGGAAATGAAAGAGGCAATAGAGTATTTATATTTTCACGAGCGCAAAGTGAAAAAGCTAATTTCTGAATACTCAAAACGCAAAGAGTGCAACGATACTAGTGTGGAAAATATAGGGTTGTATGATGAATTTATACAATCATTAGAGCGCTGCCTAAAATTAGATACCCACAAATAGGGCCCTTATAGTATATTCAAAACGAGCGCATCATCAGGAGTGAAAATGGAAATTGCACTAGGTGTTATGATTGTAATAATAGCCGGTTTGATATTTGCGTTAAATAAAGCTAATTAAAAAAGAGCTCCCATAAGCTTTGCAGCATTATGGGAGCCTAACTAACTAAGGTATTAAGGTTTTACTTCCCAAGAGCGTTTAACGCTCTCACGCGCTGTATTGCTACAGTAACTGATGTAATCAAGATAAAGCAGCTCCTCTAAAGCATTTTCAATTTGTTCTTTATGTAAATTGTTTTCAGTACCTAATAGAACGGCATGGCGTTTACTTATCGCGCCCATTTTTGAGTTGCTTACTAGAGCGGCAAGAAGTTGGAGCCCATCCATTGATAACTCATCATCCACAAACAACCTTTCTGCTACTACAGTGAATTTAATCAATGCCATTAGTAATTTCCCCTAACCAATCTAACGTGTCGTAAATTTGTAACTTCAGGACTTAAGTCAGAGCCTGTAGCAAAGTCAATACTGTAACCGCCATTAACCACACCTGAAGTATCCGCTCGTGATGTTGAGCTCCAGTAGGTCGCTGATGGTGTATCGGGAAATACACTTAAGTTTATAGCAGGGCTATGGCACTGCGCATTTACGAGCGAAGCTAACTCTTTTATGTTGGGTAATCGCCAATCATCATAACCTGCTAAGCCTCCACTGGTGTTTAAGTCTTGAATCGTTGTTAGTGAGTCAGCCCAATCTAAATTAGCGGCAACCCCAGAGCAGCCGCGAGTAGAGTAGGTTTGGCCTAAGCTGCACTTCGACCATACTAAACCGGATTGAGCATCCGTTATAGTTCCATCCAAGTGATCAATATACTGCTGGCTACTTACCCGGGGGTAGATTGTGCTTTCCTTACATACTTGTGCAGCAACTCCAGAGGTTAACAGTAGGGTTGATATAGCGAATGCAGTTAAATTAATAGATTTCATTTTTTATTCCTCACTGCGATAAATGATTGGTATACACCTTTTTGGCAAAGCTTTACATGACCATCACCAAAATCATAACACCACGCCGATGCTTCATTATCAGCACCAGGGGTTGCACTTAGGTAGTTAGTATTTGTTTTTAAATTAGAAAAGAAGTTACTTTCTGGTACTGTTGTCACTTCAGGTTGCTCATAATTCGCAATAGATCGTAATTCACTCGCTTCTGGGGCTCGCCAGTCATTAAAACCACACGCACCAACTCGGTTCATCTCAGTAATATAAGCTTGGGTGTCACAATAAATTTTATCTTTGCGACCAGGATCTTTTGTGAATCCACAGTATCCATTAGTTACAGTAACTGGCCGGTCTTTAGGTAAGGAATTTTGTGTCGTTCTTTGAGATCCAGAGCTCCCTCCGTTATCTTTTATATTTGAGTTATGCCATCCATAGGTAAAATTGCCGGCGCGCCAACTATCGCCGGTTGGTATTTCCAAAACATCGTCTTCACCATTTTCTTTTTTAATTGTGAAATCTGGCTGCTTATTCTCCCAGACTAATCCGGTAACATTATCCTGGACACAGCTCCAATTCTCACTGGTAGCTGGTAGTGGGTTACCATTGAAGTCAATTTTAGTAAAAGAAAAGCCTGCATGACCGTGATCATTGTTACCAGCTTGATTTAGATCGCGGCCATACGAAGCATCTTGTCCCGGGTGGCTTGCTGGCTCAAATGATAAATTAGAAACAACTCCATCACTGAATTTGGTTAGTCCGGTATCGTTTAATCCAATATCACCCAAAATAACAACTGTATGAGAAGAACCCTCGCCACTAATTAGATCTGCATTTTCAATTTGTTCTAACGTTACAAAGATTGTTTCTCCACCCTCAGGTATTGGATCTTCGATAATAGATAGCTCAATTTCTCTAAATGTCTCTCCTGCTGAAAAATATACTTCAGTTTCATTGAGCGTATAATCATCGCCCAGAAGTGCAGTGCCAGATAATGACACCGTAGCAGTAACATCAAAGCCACTTTCAGCTGATAATGAAACCGGAACTGTAACAACCCCCACGTTTTCAGTAGCTGATTGTATAACTGTATCAAAGGTTAATGTTGGAACTGAGTCATCATTGAGTATTGTTATTGTGGCTGAACTATTTTTATCATTTATTTCTGCATTAGTGACCGAATCTAAATGAACTTTGAAATACTCATCTGGTTCATGCTTATCATCTCCATGAATTAAAACATCAATTTGCGCACGCCGACTACCCGATGGGATGATTATTTTACCGCTCTTCGCTGAATAATCTTCACCATTAATAGCTGAAATATCTTCAAAAGAATATCCAAGCTCAATATCTTCTGCTGATTTTTTAGAAAGGCTTATCGGAATTGACAGACTTTTACTACTCCCTTTATTTCCTTCATTTATAGAAGTGTTTTCGATTGAAATTACTGCCGGTGTATCGGGTGTTGACGTTTTATTATCGTCTTCGCCACCGCCACAACCTGTTAAAATCATGGCTGAGGCAACTGAAGATAAAGCAAATAACTTTCTTAGTTGCATAATATTATTTATTTTCATGAGTTATTTTCTCCTGGGTTTAATAGACTGAACACCTCTGCAGGTGGGGAAGTTTGAGCATCCCCAGAACTGAGAAGCCTTTTCTCCCTGTTTTGGTTTACCTTTTCGCTTAAGCATAGGTGAATCGCACTCGGGACATTTGGGAGCATTCTTTTGGGGGGTTGTTGCTTTTATAGGATCGACAGGCTTACCGCGATTATCGTTAAACGTTTTCTTACACGAGGTGTTTTTGCAACCCCAAAAGAAACCATTTGATCCTTTTAACCGGGTTAATTCACCTCCACAATTAAAGCATTCATGAGTTGCGGGTTTAGTCCCTTCAAATGCCTTAGAAATAGTTCCACCACTTTTCACTAAAGCAGAAGAGTTCACCTTTAGCTCTTCTACTAGCTTGCAAATCCAGTTGGTTATTTGATTCATAAAAACAGTCATATTACCGTGGCCGGAAGCTATTTTTTCTAACTCTTGCTCCCATGCCGCTGTCATGCCAGGAGATTTTATGGCTGGTGGCATAATAGCTATTAAGGCATTTGCTTTTTCGGTAGAAATAAGCATTTTTTTCTGCCGCTTAAAATATCCTTTATCCACGGCCCCTTGAATAATGCCCGCACGAGTTGCTGGTGTACCAAGCCCTGCAGTTTCAGCTAAAATCTTTTTGAATTTTTCTTCAGTAACAAACCGAGAAATATTTTCCATAGCAGCTAATAATGAAGATTCTGTAAAGTGGGGTGAGGGGCGTGTTACTTTACTACCAATGGATGAGTTACTTATCACAGCAGGCTCGCCTTGATTTACACGCGGAAGTTTATCTTGCTCTGCGAGCCCTTCACCAGCCTCTGTACCCTCGTCCTGTGGGGAGCTTTCACTTTCGGAGTTAAAAAGTACTTTCCAACCCTGTTTAAGAGGTGTTTTACCAGCAGCTATAAATAAGTGATTACCACACATTACATCAATTACAGTACGGCTAAATTCAGCTGGACTATAAAACTGAGCAATATAAAAACGCCGTACTGCATCATAAATATTGAACTCAGGCTCAGACATGGCGGAGATATCTACTTTGAACGGCGTTGGGATAATAGCGTGGTGAGCTGTTATTTTTTTATCATTAAAAACGCGTGACTTACGGCTTGTATCCGCACCGGCCACCAGCCCCGACACTGCTTGGTCAGATAAAATTAAATTTTGAAGAACTTCATTAGCTTCTTGTTTTTGTGACTCAGGAAGGTATCTGCAATCCGTTCTAGGATAAGATGTAGCGCGAAATTTTTCATACAAATTCTGAGCTACATCAAGCACTTCTTGTGCAGTATATCCCCATCTCTTGCTTCCATATTGCTGTAACGAAGTCAAATCAAAAGGTAGTGGTGCCGATTCTTTCCCTGCTTTAGTTTCAGCTTTAGATATGACAGCTTGAGCCCCTTTTATTTGAGCTGCCACTTGCTCTGCATAAGCTTTGTTTATGCAACGACCTTGCTCATCAATAAATTCATCAGGTGCACACCATCTAGCGCTAAAGTGTCCATTCTGCACAGAGACTGAGATATCTAGCGTCCAGAATGGAGATGCTTTGAAGTTAGTAATATCCTGATCTCTTTGGCAAACAAGAAAAATAGTAGGGGTGATCACTCGGCCTATATGCAACGTTTGGTCAAAACCTGCCTTCCGAGTTAAGACTGTATACAATCGACTAGCGTTCATGCCAATCAACCAATCAGCTCTCTGGCGAGCAATTGCAGCATAGTATAGTGATAGGGTTTCTTTACCATCTTTGATATTTTTCAACGCTTTGCGAATACTATTATCATCTAGTGCCGTTAAGCATACGCGTTTTACTAAACCTGAGTACTGAGCTCTATCCATGAGTGAACGTGCAATTGCTTCACCTTCTCTATCATAGTCAGTAGCTATATAAATAATTTGCGCCTTTTTAATAAGCAAATCGATAACTTTAACTTGCTTTGATGCGGTTTGTTTTACTTTAAGCTTCCAGCTCTCAGGTGAAATTGGTAAGGTATCTAATGACCAAGACTTAAACTTATCACTATAATCTTGAGGCATGTACATTTGCAATAAATGCCCGAAAGCCCAGGTTATATAGTTTTCCTTACCATCATGAAGGTAGCCATCTCCGCGTTTAGTTATACCCAAAACGGCAGCTAAATCTTTTGCTTGAGATGGTTTTTCACAAATATATAGCTTCATTACCCCTCCTTACGTTTGCGTTGTAAGCTGAAATGACGAACCGATGAAGATGACTCAAGAAGGCCCCGCCATTTTAAAGATAGGTTTTGCAACTCAACATGTTCTTTTGCTATATCGTTTAGAACACCCGAAATAACAATAACAGAGTCAAGAGGTGTACATCTTGAGCCAGCCTCTTCTAGCATTACGCGCGTTTCTTCATATAACTCAGCTTTGCGATCTGTTGAGTCGTAATTGCCATTAAGTTTTATTGTTTTATTGCTTTGCATGGATTCACCACAGATTTAGGTCGAACACTACTTCTAACAATGTTCCGTTGTGTCGAAGTTACATTTTTATCGGTGCAAAAGCTTACCCATGCATCCAAATATGACTGGTAGTTATGGTCGGGTAGCGAGCAAGAATCTGTAAGTATATCGGGTATACCTTTGGCTCCGCCGTTCTCTGTCACGAAGTTCCAATCAGCTTCATCCATACCTATCCCAGCATTACAGAAACGTTCCCAACGAGATAACTCATAGAATGAATATCCCTGTTTAATATTTTGGTGTTTTTTATCAGCAATTGCTAAGGCGCTGTTAGCCTTTGTATTCTTATCAATTTCAGTTACTGCAGCTATAGCGTTATTAACCGTGTAAGGCGTTTCCATATCTGCTACAGGTAAGTTGGCCTTCGCTTCTAACGTATGCAAGTTACCATCACCTAGAACATGAATATAACCAGGTTGTCGAATTGCCGCTCCGCCTCGACCTATGTTATCCCAAGAAAGAGTTAACCCTCGGGTTACACGCGCTTGTTTAGTTTCTACTACTGTTACATCTTTCGCAGGTTCTGGTTCAGGAGAGTTAGTGCAGCCGGCCATGAAAACAACACCAACAATGAGAAAAGAGGCTTGCTTCATTATTTAATTCCTATTCATTAAATCGTCTTAGTTAAGTTTACGGTATATTGGGCCTAATACAGCAAGCTCTAACTGCCCAATTTGGACAGAAGCGCGTTTCATAGTTTTAGTGAAAGTCTGGGACTATTAAGCATCTAAAATTACTTGTTTGGTTTTATCTGAATGCTAACAAAGCTAAAGCGAATATTTGGCCCTTCAACTCCACCTTTAAAAACCAAGCTGGTGGTGGTTGATGAGTATGATGAAGAGATACCTAGATATCCGCCTTTCGCGAAAGGTCTACCGGTTGCACCTATTGACAAAGTTCTGCTAACTCAAGATGAGCTTATACAGCGTATACGCAATGCTCTAGGTTTTAATAAAGAAGAGTGCAAAAGCTTAATATTGCCCGTAATAAAAAAATACGCCGAATTTGTTCATTTATTGCCTGCGTCAGAAGCCCATCATCATCGTGGTGCTGGTGGACTCTTTAGGCATGGCCTTGAGGTTGCCTTTTGGGCTGCTCAAGCATCGGAATCTGTCATTTTTTCAATGGAAGGGTCACCAAGAGATAGGCGCAATAATGAGCCTAGATGGCGATTAGCCAGCTGTTTCGCTGGGTTACTTCATGATGTAGGTAAGCCTTTATCAGATGTGTCTGTAACAGATAAGGGTGGCTCTGTTACTTGGAATCCATATAGCAATACGCTTTATGGATGGGCAGTAGACAATAAAATTGACCGGTATTTTTTGCGATGGCGTGACAGTCGGCATAAGAGGCACGAGCAGTTTTCAGTATTAACTATTGAGCGGATAATTCCACCGAATGTTTTACAGTTTCTATCCGAGTCAGGGCCTGAAATATTGGAGGCAATGCTAGAAGCGATTGCAGGAACGAGTACAAACCAACCAGTTACAAGGTTAATGCTTAAAGCTGATCAAGAAAGCGTTGCTCGCGATCTTAAGCAAAGCAGACTAAGTGTTGATGAGTTTTCTTACGGTGTACCGGTTGAAAGGTATGTTTTCGATGCAATTAGAAGGCTTGTTAAAACAGGTCGCTGGAAGATTAATGAACCTGGCGCAAAGGTATGGAATTTACATCAAGGTGTTTTTATTACCTGGAGACAGCTGGGTGATTTATATGAATTAGTAGAAAAAGATAACATACCAGGGATACCAAGAGATCCCGATACGTTAGCAGATATCCTTATTGAGCGAGGCTTTGCAATTCCAAACAAAGTACAAGGGAAAAATGGTGAGTCGGCCCATTATCGTTACTGGGACGTGTGCCCAGAAATCATACAGCAAGGCCAACCAGCAGGTACTATAAAGTTGCTAGGGTTAAGGCTTGAGTCGCATGAGCTAGTTTTCACCAATGAGCCACCAACCCCGGTTAAAGGGGTTGTTATTGGCGAAGAGGCTGAGGTGGAAATTAAATTTGTAGATATAGAGAGCAATGCATCAAGCGATGAAGGTGCGAGCGATGAAGGTGCGAGCGATACAGATGCAAGCGATGAAGGTGCGAGCGATGAAGGTGCGAGCGATGAAGGTGCGAGCGATACAGATGCAAGCGATACAGATGCAAGCGAAAATGATTATGGTTTTGTCGATTTTGAAATGGTTCATGAGATCGTAGCAAATTCCCCTGAAGTTGATGACGAATCACCGTTAGATGGCTTGTTAAAGAATGATATAGATCCCGAAACCATAGAAGGGGCTCTTGGTGAAGCAGAGGTAGTTAAGACAGAACAAAACCAGTTTGTACAAACAGAACAAACAGCGAGCGACCCCGTTGACACAGTAGTGAGTGTGACATCTACCAAAAATGAATCAATAAACGTTAGCTGCTTATTCCCTAGCAAAGCGGAAAAAAATATACCTGGAAGTAAAGGTAAAAAGCAGCCGGCACCACTAACAAGTGAAAATCCAGATACAAAGCCACAAGAAAATAATAGATCAGTGGAGGCAGATTGTGCAGCGAAGGATGAATTAGTTAGCTACTTAAATAGTTTACCTTTAGATGCGAAAAACATACTCGAAAAGGCAATATTACCAGTGTTAATAGGTGAGAAATTGCTAGGAGAGGTTTTGTATATCTTCGAGGGTCAGGTTTCTATTATCTACCCAGAAGGTGCAGAATCTCTAGGGTGTGGCAGTGCTTCTGAGGTTCTAGCATGTTTATGGAGTGCAGATTTGATTCAGGGAGATCCGGTAATGCCAATGAAGAAAATACAAAACTTTAAAGGCGTTAAAGGTCTAGCACTTAAAGCAAGCACCTCATCACTCTTAATTGCTGCTCTTGATGAGTTAGCAACTGGAGAGGTCGAAGTGAAACAAGTGATTATGGAAGGCAGAAAAAGCAAAAAACAAAAAAGAAAACCCTCAAAAGAAGACCGTACTGACAGCACAAAAGGTAACAGTGGGCAAGCAAAGCAAAATAGCATGCCATTTAACCAGAGCTTAAAGCAAGAAAGTTTAACTGATACAAATGTAAATAGTATCGAGACAAAGCCAGTTAAAGAGATCTTCATCCCTGAGATTGATGAAGACGCCTTACTGTTGAGAGGGCAAGGAAAAATGACTGCTGATTTTGATGATATTAAACCAAAGGTTATAACGGTTAGTTCAGCTATTAAATTACTTAAAGAAATGATTTTAAAGCGTGAAGGTAAGTGGATTGTTAGCGCAGTGACCAAGGAAGGTGACTGCTTGGTTACTAGTGGTAAATCATTAGATGTTATAGCTGGTGAATATAATGATATAAGCAAACATAGCTTGAGAGCGCACTTAAAGCGAGGTCAAGCATCACCACCATTGATGTATAAGCAAGGTAAATTGCATCTATTTTTAAAGGAAGGTAACTAATCATGAAGTACAACTCACTTGAGTATGAAATGCCCTGGAGGCCAAACTACGAAAGGCAAGCAGCGCTAGGCTGGATATCTGCAAGCGCGGTCGCTATGGGTGTGAATTATTACAGCACAATGCCATCAGATCCTTTTTATTGGATGAGTGGCATATGTGGAATTATGGCAATGTCACATATACCTAAAGCTATTAAATTGGCAAGTTTACAAAAGCACTTGAGTGGTCGTGAACTTGAATTTATTACGCTAGAAAACCTTCAAAAAACAATTCAGGGCCACCCAAATGAGATGTGGTTAGGAAATGGTTTTGATTGGGAAAATAGGCATACACAGCGAGTATTCGAGATATTAAAGCGTGACTGGTCAAGCGTAGTAGGATTTGAGTCAACAACCAAAAAATTAACTAGAATAATAAAAAGAGAGAAAAAAAAGACAAAGCCAATAGGTGCCACCTGGATACATGGCCTTGAGCCCAAGGAAAAGAAGCTGGTTCAAGATATAGGGCATACAGAAGGACACTCGTTAATTGTAGGAACTACAGGCTCAGGTAAAACGAGAATGTTTGACATTATGATATCTCAAGCTATTTTGCGAAATGAAGCAGTGATTATCATTGACCCTAAAGGCGATAAAGAGATGCGTGACAACGCTCGAAAGGTCTGTGAAGCAATGGGCGAGCCAGAAAGGTTTATATCATTTCACCCTGCATTCCCTGAAGACTCAGTAAGAATAGATCCTCTTAGAAACTTTACTCGCGTAACAGAAATAGCTAGCCGACTAGCAGCGTTAATCCCATCGGAGGCGGGGGCAGACCCATTTAAAAGCTTTGCATGGCAAGCCTTGAATAACATTGCACAAGGGCTCGTTATGACTTATCAGCGACCCAACCTTGTACTGTTAAGACGATTTCTTGAGGGGGGCGCAGCTGGATTAGTAATTCAGTCTATTGAAGCTTACTCGGAAAATGTAATGCCCAACTGGGAGGCCGAGGCAGAGCCATATAAAAGCAAAGCCAAGAATGGTCACATTGAGAAAAAGGCATTTGCCATGCTTAGGTTTTACTACGATGTAATACAGCCTGTAAAGCCAAGTTCAGAGCTGGAAGGCTTGCTAAGTATGTTCCAACATGACTCGACTCACTTTTCTAAAATGGTGGCAAACCTACTGCCGATTATGAACATGCTTACATCAGGTGAGTTAGGGAAAATGTTATCTCCAGACTCTACTGATCTAAGTGATGCTCGCCAAATTACAGATAACGCCAAAATAATTAACAATGGGCAAGTGGCTTATATAGGGTTGGACTCGCTTACAGATAGCATGGTCGGTAGTGCTATTGGCTCCATAATACTATCAGATTTAACGGCGGTGGCCGGTGATCGCTATAATTTCGGGGTAAACAATCGACCTGTAAATATATTCGTAGATGAAGCCGCAGAGGTGATAAATGACCCCTTTATCCAACTCTTAAATAAAGGGCGAGGCGCTAAGCTTCGGCTATTTGTGGCAACACAAACGTTTTCAGACTTCTCAGCTCGAATGGGAAGTAAAGATAAAGCAATACAGGTATTGGGTAATTTAAATAACAAGTTTGCTTTGCGCGTTCTGGACAAAGAAACCCAAGAATATATCACTGATAACCTACCAAAGACCCGGGTTAAATATGTTATGAGGAATCAAGGTCAAAATACAGATAGTGAAGATCCTATTATGCATGGCGGAAGTCAAGGCGAAAGGTTGATGGAAGAAGAGTATGACCTATTGCCGGCTCAGCTATTAGGAATGCTTCCAAACCTTGAGTTTTTTGCAACTATTTCAGGGGGGCGCTTAATCAAGGGTCGGCTCCCAATACTTGTTTAACTTGCAAGAAACTTGCTGAAAAAATACAAATTATTGAGGTTATATAAAAATGGCAAAGCAACATCCCTACGCAAGAGTGGTAGATGGCCTAAAAACAAGATGCAGAAAAAATGCAGAGGCACTTACGTTACTTCAGTTTGATTGGCCTGTATCACGTTTCGTTTTAGAAAGAATTAGCGAGTATATTACTGATCACATATGTGCTGATGAAGAGCCAGTGATTTATGAAATTATCGAAGAAGCACTTGTTAGATATAGTGAGGCGGTTCACTTTAAAGCAGGTAATAAAATACCAGACCCACTTCGGTTTGCTGTATTTATCGAGGCGTTGATTTCAGAAACATCAAGAATAATGGAAGTGGAGATTATTGATAACTCAGGTTCATCATGGACAGTTGGAAGTGGCAAAAGTTTTTGTGAATGGTACAGCAAGCATGAAGGCGGATTAACAATATACCCAAAACTACATGAAAGTGAAAACAGCCTTAGGTCTGTACTTTACGACTTAATTACCAGTGAACAAATAAAAACAGTGTTAAGGAGGGTTGATTATGAAGAAGCCATTATGGCTGGTGGTTTGGCTACTGGTAATTGAGCTATTAGTTATTTTGTTGTTGGTGCCAGGAGATTGGACTGACAGAGCCATCAAACAAGAAAGCAAACTTGTGGAGGCCAATCTTGGCAGTCACACTCGCTATTGGATAGAAGACAAAGCAGAATCATGGTATCAATCTACTATGATCGACTCTGGCTTCTATGAGGGTGTTTATTACACATTAATCCCTACTGAGGAGCAAAGGTTAAATTCAAGGGGGATGGAAAAGATGGGTCTATGGTGGTTTCAGTGGGCTGAGGGTAGGATAGAGGCGTTAGGCAATATTGTTTATCAGTTTTACACTAGGATGGCATTACTCCTTGCTTGGGCCCCCTATATGGCAATTTTATTTCTACCAGCTATGTATGATGGAATGATGACCTGGAGAATAAAAAGAACTAACTTTGATTATGCCTCACCTGTTATCCATCGGTACGGAGTCAGATTTATAGGTTATCTTTTGCTTGGGTTGGGCATTGCATTTTTTGCACCCATAGCACTTAACCCAATAATAATCCCTATTGTTATGATGGCCTGCTGTGTGCTGGTGGGTATTGCTATGGGGAATTTACAAAAAAGAGTTTAAATATAATCCTAACGTAAGAACCATGCCCCACTTATTGCTATTGATAAATGGGGCGAAAAACTTTCACATGTGAAAGTTTTTTATAAAAAACCTACGCAATACATTCATCCCTCAAAAACTTCATTAAATACAAATTCACCTACATTATTTTGATAATAAGGCTGTAATTGCCCAAAAAGGGTGAGAACAGATGCGATCTTAAGTGGCACTTTGACAGAGAATAGAAACATTAATTCTATAAGGAGAAAGCCATGAAGCCTGTGCGAATACCAAGGCGAGTTGATGAACCACCACACTTATTAATGTGGAGCGCTGATGAGCTTGCTCCCATGTTAATCGGACTGGTAGTGGGTGTGATTTTGGGTAAAGCGTTCGTGTGCACCGTAATTGGTCTTGTTATTACAAACTTCTATCGAAAATTTAGAGATAACCACCCAGATGGTTACCTCCTTCACATGATGTATTGGACAGGTTTACCAATGACTAAATCGAAATCATTTAAAAACCCATATATCCGGAGGTTTTTACCATGAACCTTAAAAGCTACCTCAAATCATGGGAAGGCATACAAAACGAGAATAAGTGGAGTCGTATTTTTATCGCCGGCTTATTGCTAAGCGTATTGATGCTTATTGGTATGTTAGTCAACAAAAAGACAATTGTTACTATCCAGCCTTTCTCTTTACACGATGAGGCGTGGGTAACAAATGATGCATCCTCAGTTGGGTATAAAGAAGCGTGGGGCTTCGCTTTAGCCCAGCTTATAGGAAATGTTACGCCATCTAATGTTGGGTTTATTAAAGAACGCATCGAAAGGATGTTATCACCGGCTATCTACAACGATGTTATTTCAGTTTTAGAAGTTCAGTCGCAACAAATTAAGAATGACAGAGTAAGTATGCGGTTTGAGCCTAGATTCGTAGAGTATGAATCAAAATCGAAAAAGGTTTTTGTATATGGCTATTCGTTTACTAAAGGAATGTCTAGCGAATCAGAAAAGCGTATTGATAGAACATATGAATTTACAATTGCCATTTCAAATTACATTCCAATTATCGATTTCATGACAACGTATGAAGGACGCCCTCGGACAGAAGGTGTTATTGATCGTCTACAACGCAGAGAAGAGCGCCAGGATAAATAATGAAAAAGATTAAATGCAGCTTAGCGCTATCAGTAGCTCTAGCAATATCACCATCTATAAACGCACAAGATGCAATACCAGTAGTACCTGCAAGTGTCATGAAAAAAGCATCGGCAGAAGCTAAAAAGTTAAGCGTGGAATCGGAGAGTCGTGCGAATCCTGAAAGCGGATATCGCGGGGCCAACGTTTCACAAGATGCAGTCGTTAAAATGACTCCAGGCGTGAATCAAATAATACCTGTAGCTATTGGGCACCCAAACCGAATAGTAACGCCATTTGGTAATCCTGAAGTAGTGTCTACATCACTTACTGGTGGGTCAGCTGATGGCGAGTGTGGTGAAGTTTGTATTAAAGATAACGTGGTTTATGTCGCAACCAAGAAAAATCACCCTGTAACTATGTTCGTTACAGAGAAAGGAAGCGAGTCTCAAGCATTAAGCTTAACAATGGTTCCTCGTGAAATACCGCCGAGGGAGGTTTTCCTTAAGCTTGATGGTAGCTCTGTAGTTGCAGGTGTGCAATCAAATCCAAAAGCTGAAAGATGGGAAAGGAGTAAGCCTTATATAGAAACAATTCGGACAATATTTAGAAAGCTAGCCCTTGGGGATGTTCCACAAGGTTACTCAATGAATAAGACGCCGAATAATATAACCCCTCCATATTGTGATCATCCTGGTATGGCCGTTTCCTTTAAAAACGGGCAAGTTTTAATGGGTCATAGTCTAACAGTTTTTGTAGGTGTTGCTGAAAACAACTCATCCAATGCATTGGAGTTTAACGAAGCAACATGTGGTGATTGGGATGTTGCAGCTGTTACAACTTGGCCCCTAAAGGTTTTAGAACCAGGCCAGCAAACTGAAGTCTATGTTGCGCGTAAAAATGCAAAAGGAAAAGCTCCTACTTCCAAACGCCCATCACTGTTAAGGGGTAAATAATGAAAGATTATTGGGAAAATATGAACCCTAAAATGAAGAAATACACAGCTATGTCTTTAGGTCTTGTTGTGATATTCGGCATTGTAGCTATTTTTTCTAGCGGTGAAAAAGTTGAGCGAAAGACAACGCGAGAAGAAAGCATTCGCCACATACTTACAGACTCGAACACGCGTGAGGTAGGTATTGACGCGCTTTCGGCGGATCTTAAGTTAGTTGCTCGTGAAAATGAAAAACTGAAAAAGGACTTGGAACGTTTTAGGGAAGAAATGACCAGAGATACCGGCCAATCTAAAGATAAGGTTTCGGGTCGTGATATAGCTCGCATTGAAGCTGAAATGAAAAGGCTAAAAGAGCAAAATGAAAAGCTGGCTAAAAAGATAAAAGATCCATCTGAAAGCAAGTTGAGCCCAGCAGAAAAAGCTAGAAATAAAAATGCACAAATAAATCAAGATTCGAGTGCACCATTTAAAAAAGAAGGGGAGCTTGATTACTCCAATCCAGAAGATTTCTTTAAAAACAATCCAATACCGAAAAGCAATGAAAATGAGAATAGTGTTCGTGATACTAAAGGTAAACCTCAAGAACAGGCAACGCTTGTAATTTCAAGCTACTCGTCTTCAAAAAATGATATCGATCCTAATGAAAAAGACGTTAAAGAAGATGACCTTTATATACCTGCGGGCTCTATATTTACAGGTGTTTTAATCAACGGTATGGATGCACCAACAGCACAAGGTGCAAGGCAAGACCCATTTCCTGCAACGCTTCGCATTAGTAAAGAGGCTATTTTGCCAAATAGATTTAGAGCTGATGTTCGCGAGTGTTTCCTTATAGTTTCGGGCCATGGCGATCTAAGCTCTGAGCGCGCATATCTTCGCGGTGAGACTTTATCTTGTATTAAAGACAACGGTGAAGTTATTGAAACTGGCTTTAATTCATACGCAGTTGGTGAAGATGGTAAAGCTGGTGTTCGAGGCCGGTTGGTTTCAAAACAAGGCCAGATTATAGCCAAGTCATTGATGGCTGGTTTTTTAAGTGGCGCAGCTGAAGCTTTTGATGTTAACGCCGTTCCAACTCTTAATCTCTCAAACACCGGAAAGACTCAATATCAGCAAAACGACTTTTCAGACACATTTGTTCAAGGCGCAGCTGCTAAGGGTGCTAGCTCGGCCCTAGACCGCGTAGCTCAGTTTTATGTGCAAATGGCTGAGGGTATATTTCCAGTTATTGAAATCGATGCTGGTCGTCAAGTAGATATTATTGTAACCAAGGGCTCAGCATTAAAAGTCCGTGGCTCAAAAGTTAAATAAGGTAATGAAAATGCTAAACACAATCAGAAAAAGCAAAAAAACAGGCATAGCTTCAAGTTTAACGTCTGCAACATTTAAAAATGCAGTGATGGGATTGGGGTTAGTAGCAACTTTAAGTGGCTGTACGCTTTTTAATGTAGGTAGCGGTGATTATGCATGCCCGGGTATGCCAGATGGTGTTCAATGTATGTCTGCAAGGGATGTTTATGCTGCAACTAATGATGGGCAAGTACCAAGGCCAATGATAGCTGGTGAGGAGGATCATGAAGAGCATAATGATCATGAAGAGCATAAGGAAAATATTGGTAAGAAAGGTTCCGGCGATGTTGTTATTGATACCTATGTTGCTCCTCGCCTACCTAACAAACCTATCCCGATTAGAACACCAGCGCAAGTGATGCGCATTTGGGTTGCTCCTTGGGAAGATACAAATGGTGATCTCATTGTAACTGGTTACATATATACAGAAATTGAACCAAGACGATGGGTTGTTGGTGAGAGCGAATCAGAGACAGAGGCATCTTTTAGACCTCTTCATACAAAGAGAGGTGGCAGTAACAAATAGCAATATTTTACAAAAAATGCTCAAACCGCCCAAAAAGGACAGTTAGCGATGGGGGGTTTGCAGTAAATAGAAATACTATATAACCACTAGAGCAGCCACAAAGAGCAAATCTAGTTTACTTAAAATCAACGTGTAATAAGAAAGGAGTGTTCTAAATGAACATAATGCAAACCGCTCGTAATTTGAGCAAAAATCAATTATTCGTGGCTTTTGGCTTAATTGCTCTGGCTGTCTTTTTATCTAGCAATGCTTATGCTGGTAGTGGTGGTGCAGAGTTTGATGATGTTTGGTCAACTCTACGCGAATGGACTGAAGGTACTCTTGGTCGTATTGTTGCCGGTGCCATGATCCTTGTTGGCATTATAGGTGGCATTGCTCGTCAATCACTAATGGCATTCGCAATGGGCGTTGCTGGCGGTATGGGCTTGTATAATACACCAACCATAATTGAAACAATTATGTCAGCAACTTTAGAAAAAGCAGCTGCTGTAACCCCAGCTGTCGTTCAATTGTCAAATGGCCTAGGTGGCTAAGTAAAACAAAAAACTCTTGAGTAGAACTACCTAAAGCACTCGAAATTTATATTTCGGGTGTTTTTTTTGTTTTTACGCCCAAAAAAGGCTGTTGTATACCCGTATGAAGCTTGAGCTTTGGGGTAGCCTTAATATGTGTAAATTTACCTTTAAAGGGACAGTCACAATGATAAAATTAAAACGTAAAGCCCTGGCTATAACCGGTGTAATAGCGTTGATTTCAGGGGGGTATGCGCAGGCAGATCTTCTTGAGTACAGCTTTACCGGGGTAGATGGCAATCAACGTACACTTTCGGCTAATGCTAAATATGGAAACCCTACAGGCACGATGACCTTTGCCTTAAGTGCAGGGGTTGATAGAAAGGTACGTGTTTCAATACTTAACTCTACCGGCGGGTTGCTAAATACAGCCACAAGCAGCCTGCTTGGCGCTAATGATAGGATAACAGTAGGGGGTAAAGAGTATTATGGCTCATTCTTAAACCTTCCTGCACCAAGTGAAGGGCACTATAAAATCAAGGCAGAAATATTGGCCGGTGATGGTAAGGCTGTTAAAGTGGATGTTCATTCACTATTTGTTGATCTCACACCACCCACTGCATCACCAATGATTGCAACAAACGCAATCTATGGACAAGATACAAGTAGTTCAATATGGAAGTTAGGTACAGGCGGTTCTGAAAAAACATACTTCAGAGTTAGTGATGTACTAGATGATTCACCAATAAAAGAAACAAAGATATTTATATACAGAGGTGATGGTACGTTGCACTCAGAGAGCGATGCGAGCTTTGATGTGCCAAATCGACAAATTGATGTACTTAACAAATATGGGATTCTACCAAACTCAAATCTTGATGAGGATTTTAAAGTTCAAATAACTGCTTTAGATGAAGCCGGCAACACTTGGAAATCTCAGCTACAAACAGTCCGTTGGGACAATATTGTTAATGCGCCAAAGGTTCCGTTTGGTGTTTTCGACCCTGATTCAAATAATCAACTAGGCCCAGGATTAACAGGATTTGTACCATATAAAGCGGGAATGGAAGTAAAAACCAACCCTGTAAGGTTGGCTTACCGCATAGAGAAGAGCAATTGGCATGAGTACTCGCCTGGCGGGCTAAATTTAGTTAATAGCCTTGGTGAAGCAGCCGTTGCAGGTTCAGACAAGGACTACGTTTATTTATATTGGTCAGCTCCTTTTGGGAATGTGAATGGTAACTTTACGCGATGGGTTAACTTTGGCTCGTGGGGCGGAGCAGGTATTTCATATAGCTTACAGCTTTCTCCAAATGCACCTAAAACACCAGCCCTTAAAGAAGTTGAATATCATTATAGCGATATTGGCTGGGGGTCATTCATACGTTACGAAATCCCTAACGATAAACTCCCGTATTCTTACGATAAAATAAGAGTTAACGCAGAGGAGAGAAGCTTTAATCAAGTAGCTACACACCGTGGTTCATGTGTGATTCCTGCGGGGCAAACAAGCTGTATCATAAACTCAAGCTACACCATGCAACCTGGTACTTCAGGTTATATACATGATGCAGCTACGGTAAGAAGTGAAGATGGTAAATTAAGAGCATCAGATCGATGGGCGGAAGTTCATTGGAATGATCAACATTATCCTTCCTTAACTTACGATTATTCAGAAGCTGAACAACAAATTAAGGTATTCATAACCCAACCTGCAAGAGGGAGTTATTTTGACCGCTTAAGGTTAAGAACAGCCTGGCTTGAAGATGCTTCTGGCAAAAAGCTTTCAGTCTCAGGTGGTCTGATAGAGGAAAATGGTCAGTACTATACATATCAGTGGGACTTAAAGACTTTGGCTGAAGGGAACTATCAGTTATATGCAGTAGCACAAGAGCGTCATGGGCCACTAACAAAAATACCGTTATTTCCCTATAGATCAGACAAAACACCCCCAAAGGTCACGCTTACGACTACAGGTGATGGGGCTATATCGTCACTTGATCAGTTTATCATTAATGTGACAGACACTTATGACTCTTCACCCAAGGTGAAGTCTATTAGATTGGAAGGGGGGCCAGCGAGTGATCGCGTTCAACTATCTTGGCGCGAAGAAACACCAGGCTCCTTTAGCTTAGAATACCCAATTATGTTCCCAAGTATGCAAGTTGGAGAAGAATATACGCTCACAGTAACTGCAGAGGATTCGCAAGGTAATAGTACTACTGCTAACAAAAACTTTATGTACGAACCAGCACAAATATCCTTAGCTGATGGCATGGATGGCAAGCTTATGATACCTGCGATTGCACATGAGTTTAAGCGATTAGGTGGCGGTAATATCATTCAAACAGAGCCTATTAAGCTAGGTGGAAATACAGTTGTTTCAGGTGTGTATGATGTATTTGCAACGCTGCGTTCTGATGCACAGATCCCCTTAGTTGTTAACGGTATCCTCATTTCTCCAGGGGAAACGATGAACATCATGAACCAGCATGATTTTAGCTCTTCAGGTGGACGTATAGATTTACCTCTTCGCCCAGCAAACTCCGGTGAAGAAGGTACATCAAATTTACTAGTCATGACGAGCGCACCAAATTCACCAGTGTTAGTACTAAATGTAAATACTTGGGTTGGTAAAGCCAAACTATCAGCAGAAAACTGGGAAGTACGTCAAATAATAGATCCAGTCAGCATTAGTGCATCTCCTGCAGCTGGGGTAGCTTGTCGATTGAGCAGCGATGAAAATGCTGCGAAAGCTTCAGATGCAGTACGTGATCCAGTCTGCTTATTAGAGTGGGAGCAAGTTCCAGACGAAGCGGAATCCGTTGATAGTTTTGTAGGCGGGTTAAAGCTTACAGGGTTAAAAGGTCAAGCTGTTGCTCTAGGTGAACAACCAGTAAGCTATAGTTTATACCTGTATAGCGGTGGAAGCAGAAAGGTTCGAGTAGGTGGTGGTCAAAGCACACTAAGTGTCATTTCTGCACTTAACTCAGTTGCATACAAGCCTTTAGGAGAGTTAGCTGAAGTTAACCGCGTTATTCAAGAGTTTGATGTACGCATGAGGCAAAATGTTGGCCCATCATGCTCACTAACCCTGGATGCCACAAGAGCTCAAGATGCAGCAGCAAATAGACAAGTAGGAAATCACGCCAGCACTTGCCTTTTTGAATGGATTGATATTCCAGATGGCATGCAACAAGATCAGTACTCAGAAACTCCATATTTATTCGGAACTTTACGTGAAAAAAAAGCACACACTTTACGTTGGAGAGTAAGTATATATTCTAAAAGCGGAACTCGTGTGACGCTAGCTACTGAACAGCATGACATTGAAGCAATAGATCCACCAGCACCGGAAATCAATATTTTTTCTAGTTATCACCATAAAGATGAAATATTTATGGTGCCTATTGAGGGGGGTTATTTAGGTGATGCAATAATTGAAGGTGAACTAACGCCAATTGATGTTTTACTAACTAGAGATAGTGTTGAGCTAACCAATGAAACGTTCCAACCTGGTCGTGGGGTTAACAATAAAATATTCCGCAGAATGGATACAGAGAAGTCAGCATTATGGAATGAAACCTTATTTAATGTGCAAGGAAGCTACAATTTTCTGCCAGAGGTAAAAACAACCAAAAAAGTCAGAGCTATTGCAGTGCCTGGCTATGATATACGCCCCAATATAAATATGAGGGTAAGTGAAGCTATGGATACAGCTCCTTTACCTGTAACCGTTAATATTGCAGATAGAATGCGGCCAGAAGTTAAGTATGATTCAAAATCAATGGGCGACTGGGCTATTCGCTTGGTGCGCGAAGAAGGTTTTGAAGAAATTATACCAATGACTGATTTTGTTGATGCTCCAAATGGGGTTGTGCAATTTAATTTAGATCTTGCTGGTATAGAACGCTCTGTAAGATTAATTGCTGAGGCAAAATTAAAAAGCCCGATAGATGGATATGATCGAGTTGAGAAAAGCCAACGGGTTTTTCTTACAGTTCTGCGCGGGAACGCCATAGGAGCTAGCGTGGAAGGGCGGCGCTTAGCCGGTGCGGCACCATTTGCAACCATACTTCAGTTATCACTTGATAATAGAGCTGACACAGCTGCAACTGGTGATGTGATTTGGGAGGTGAGTAACGATGGAGGTGCTTCATGGGAGGCCAACCTTGTCACGGATCGTAATCGGTTCCGTTGGTACAAAACCTACGATAAGGGTGAATACTTAGTTAGAGCTAAAGTGTTTAATGTTCACTCAAAGGCTGAGTCATATACAGAAACAATAGAGATCATAGCTTACGATACGCCAGAGGTTGAAGTAGTAGGAGCTAAGACGCTGTTTGCGGGTAGTGAAGCCAATTACCTAGTTAAAGTTACCAACGCTAACGGTGAACCAATGGAAAATGCCGTTGTAAAATGGACAGAGGACAGGGGGGAGACATTCTTTCATGAAGGTAACGAGCTGACCTTAACTAGTGAAAGCGAAAAACGCTTTAGTATGGAGGCATGGGTTCGCGATGTAGATGCACCAGATGAAGATCGTTATGCATATACACGCAAACGAGTGTATGCCGACTTTAGAAGAGTTAAAGGGCCTCGGGTGTTTATGGTTGGGCCTCGCGTTATAGAAACAGGAGAAACTTATAACTACCAAGTTAGATTGGGCTTGCCATATCGCGGGATGGAAGGTGAAGTTGATGGATATTTTACTTTGCCTAATGGTGAGCAGGTTAAGGGTGAAGAGCTAGAGTACACACCTACAGAAAGTGATCTAGCCTTAGGTAGTATTGAGTTACAGTATACTGCTTGGATTAAAGGCTATAAGGATCAAGGCACCGAAGCAAGTCAAGATATTCGAGCGCGAGTTTGGGAGTATGTTTGGCCGGACTTTAATTTATATACACGCAGTAACTCCAATATGGCTCCAGCAGACATAACAGCTAGGGTTAGGACAATTGCATTCAGGGGGCAGCTTGATGATGCTAAATATGTTTGGGAGTTCCCGCAAGGCGATACATTTACTGTAACTGACAACCGCTGGAGCGATATGAGGACATTTCTAATCACAGCTCCCGGTAAGTATCCAGTAAAGGTAACAATTACAGATGCCCGAGGTAATAAATCAGTAATAGAAAGCACGCTCGATATTAAACAAGCCCCACCATACGAGGTCGGTATTAATTACAGTGCATCGAATGATTACAATCGAGAGCCGTTGGAATTAAGTTTAAGGCCGCTTTTATCAGGTGGTCATCCAAGAGACAGAGTGGAAGAAAGAATCTACAAAGTTAATGGACAGGAAATAGAAACAAATGGATATAGTGCGAGAACTGTATTACAAAAAGGGAAGCATGAAGTTTCATTGATTATGCGAACTCGAATGGGTAAAGAAATCTCAAAAACACTCGAAATGAACATAGTTGAGAACCAACCCCCAACTTGTTCAATACGAGTAGATGATAGGTATAGCTCATGGGCTTTCCATGCAGAATGTAAGGATGCAGATGGTAGTATGAATGCATTTGAATGGAAGGTTAATGGAAAACCTGTGTCTGTTCGCTCCAATCGCTTAACAATGGGTAAGCATGCATACGATAATGTAATGCCGCTTGTAGAGCTAACAGGCTTCGATGATGGTGGTGCAGCATCGAATAAAGTAACCGCTCAATAATTAATGTAAATTTAACTTATGGCTCACAAATTGTGGGCCTTTTTCTTTCACATGTGAAAGTTTTCAGAGGAATAATGGATGTGGAAATACTTCAGTTGGCTTTAGTTGAATTGGGGTGGGTTTTAAGCGTACCACTCATTGCAGCTTGTATTTTATGGTGTGCAAATGAAACTTATTACCGCTCTCTTGGGGATTGCAAAAAAAAAGCAATTCTATTCACAGGGCTGGTGGGTGTTACTGCACATGAGATATCACATGCGATCATAGCGACAGCGTTTGGTTTGAAAGTAACAAAGGTAGTGTTTTTCAAAGCTGATCCTGAATCCAAAACGCTTGGCTATGTGAATTTCAATTACAACCCAAATAGTTTCATAAACAGTTTAGGGTTGTTGTTCACCGGGTTATCACCATTGTTTTTTGGTGCCCTATTAGTTTATTTCCTTTTTGATGTGGCAGGGCTACCGAACCTGCAATCATACTTTGTATTAACAGATCATAGAGGGTTAACAAGCAGTGTAGCTATTAGCTCTACTTACCTTTGGTTGCAAGATGTTTACTTGGCTATAGATACACCACTAGCGATTTTAAATCTAATAATATCATTAATGATAGGTGTTCATGCAACGCCAAGCCTTGCAGATCTAGAAGGTAGCATCAAAGGAGTTAGCTCAGTTCTGATAGTGATAATGGCATATTGGTGTGTAGTAAAATTCATTTCCAATAAAAGCAATGCGTTAATTGAAGTATCTATTCAGTCGCTTAACTACATAAGCACGGCAATTCTACAGCTAGCCCTAATTTCAAGTGTTGCTGCAATATTTCTAGCTGGCCTCGGAGTGATAATTAATTTAATAAAGAAACATATGAACTAATTTTAAAATAAAACCAACTAAAAGGCTTAAGTTGTCCAAAATGGGCTATTGCGGAGGCGTCACTTAAGCAGTTCTCTATATAAACTGTTCTTTATTGGTAAACCACCCCAAAGAGGACAATCATGCGTAAGTGTTTTATTTATAATGCAGCCACTGCATTAATAGCGCTATGGTCAGCAGCCATTACAGTTAAAGCGGTAGAAATAGATCTTTCCGACCCCAGCAATAAATTAGATTCCATTATTACTTTGCCAATTAAGAGTTTGAAAGCGGTTGAGGCAAATGGTGAAATTTTATTTATGTCAGAAAACGGTCGGTTTGTACTAAGAGGACAGCTTTACGATGTATGGTATAAAGATAGTATCGATACACCCGCGCAGATTGAAGATGCCGCTACACGGATACACTTCAAACGCATGGGGGCAAACCTAGATGACTATAACACTCTAACTATCGGCAGCGGCAAAGAGGAGGTTGTAGCTTTTGTTGATCCACTTTGCACTATTTGCCATAAGCTAATGAAAGATGCAGAAAGCCTTGGTTTAAAATACACTTTCAAATTTGTTGTTGTCCCCGCTCTAGGTGATGATTCCGACAAGCTTTCACGTAAAGTTTTTTGTGCTGCCGACCGCAACAAAGCACTTCATGCTTTTATGTCTAACACCCTCGAAACGCTAGAACAGAAAACCCCCTGTGACACCAAGCAATATGATATGACCTTAATGATGGCCCACTTATTAGATGTTAAAGCAGTACCCTATATAGTAGCACCAGATGGCCGGCCAAGCTTGGGACGCCCTGGCAACCTTAAGCAATGGCTGGAGAATAAATAATGAGCTTCATAACTTTAAAGAAAAAACTTCAAGAAAGAATAATACCTGAAGAAATACGAGCTGCTGGCGTTATACCTGTAGTCGCATATTCAGAAGATGATTACGCATTTCTTATGGATGATAAAAGCATAGGTTTTGGTTTTATTTGCCAACCATTAAACGCATCTAGCGAAAAAATTCAAGAGCGAGCCATTGGTATGTTAAACCAAGAGTTCCCTGCTAACTCAACAATGCAATTTTGTCTATTTAGATCACCAGATATCACTCAAGAGCTATATAAAATGATTGAACTTCGTGATGGTTTTCATCACGACCTTCTTTCAACGGTAATTCGAGAAAGAGCTGATTTTTTAAAGCACCACACCGAAGAAAAGATAATAGGAAAAAACGAAAAAGGTAATTATGACAGCGGAATAATTCAGGATACTAAGCTTTTTGTAACAGTGAAAATTCCTATTCAAGATAATAAACCAAACTTCACCGAGCTCACAACACTACAGGATTTGAGAAGCAAAGTTGAATCGTCACTACAAACAGTGGGTCTTAGACCAATACCGTTAACAGCGGTTAGCTATATCAGAATCATGGGAACAATGCTTAATTGGGGCGGGGACGCTTCTTGGAAAGGCGCTAAAAACAGTTGGGATACAAATAAGCCTATATGCGATCAGGTTTTTGATTATGGGACAGATATCTCCTTAACCAAAAATAGTCTGAAGCTTGGCGAGCAGCATGTAAAAGTTTTGTCGGCCAAAAAACTTCCTGATATTGCATATTTTGGGGATGCAATTACATACATTGGCGATATAAGCGGGGGGAGCTCTAATGTTAAGGAAAATTACATGATAGTGACGAATGTTTTCTTTCCTGACCCTGAAAGTATGAAAAGCTCTTTGGATAGAAAGCGTCAATTCGCCGTTAACCAGGCTTATGGCCCAATGTTGAAATTTGCACCTGTATTAGCAGATAAAAAAGAAGGTTTTGAGGTTCTTTATGATTCGATGAAAGAGGGACAAAAGCCGATAGGTATTAGTTATTCGATGGTAATTTTTGCTCCTACTAAAGATAGAGCAGATGCGGCAGCAATGTCTGCGAGAAATATCTGGCGTGAAACACGATTTGATTTAATGGAAGACCGATTCATACTTTTGCCTATGCTAATCAATAACCTACCATTATGCACTGATAGCAATTCAATTAAAGACTTGTTCAGATATAAAACAATGACCACAGAGCAAGCTGCAGTCATTCTTCCAATCTTTGGTGAATGGAAAGGAACAGGCACTTATCACGCGTCACTACTATCGAGAAACGGCCAGTTGATGAGTTTGTCTCTACATGATTCAAATACGAATAAAAACCTTGTAATAGCAGCTGAATCAGGGTCGGGTAAAAGCTTTTTAACGAATGAACTCATAATATCTTACCTTTCTGAAGGCGCTCAAGTATGGGTTATTGATGCTGGTAAATCATATGAGAAGCTTTCAAATTCCCTCAAAGGTGATTTTGTACACTTTGAAGAGGGTACGGGAGTTTGCCTTAACCCATTTGAGCTTGTGCAAAATTATGAAGATGAAGAAGATGCAATTGTAAGTCTTGTTAGTGCTATGGCATCAGCCAAAGGTAATTTAAGCGAGTGGCAGGTTTCAGCTCTTAAACAAACCATGACCGATGTTTGGGCTGCAAAAGGCAATGCAATGAAAGTTGATGATATTGCCGATAAATGCCTTGAAGAGCAATGCGATCAGCGTTTAAAAGATGTGGGTACTCAGCTGTATCCATTTACCTCTAAAGGTAGTTACGGTAAATACTTTGCTTTTGACAATAACGTGTCCTTTCAAAATCAATTTACTGTGTTAGAGCTAGATGAGTTGCAAGGAAGAAAGCACCTTCGTCAAGTAGTGTTACTTCAGCTTATTTATCAAATACAGCAAGAAGTGTTTCTGGGGGAGCGGAACCGCAAAAAAGTAGTAATTGTAGATGAGGCTTGGGATCTGCTTAAGGAAGGTGAAGTATCTGTTTTCATGGAGCATGCTTACCGAAAATTCAGAAAGTACGGTGGTTCTGTTGTTATAGCAACGCAAAGTATTAATGACTTATACGAGAACGCCGTGGGTCGAGCAATTGCGGAAAACTCTGCAAGCATGTACCTGTTAGGTCAAACAGAAGAAACTGTTGAATCTGTAAAGCGCAGTGGACGTTTAACGCTTTCTGATTCTGGATTCAATATATTGAAAACCGTTCATACAGTACAAGGTATCTACTCGGAAATATTTATAAAATCCAAAAGCGGGATGGGGGTTGGCCGCCTTATCGTTGGTGACTTCCAAAAATTACTATACTCAACTGACCCACGAGATGTAGATGCAATAGATCAATACATCAAAAGAGGCCAAAACACACCTGATGCAATCAGATCGGTTATGCAAGACCGGTTAAGAAATTAATTAAGGAAGTACTATGAATATAAAATCAATCGCAATCGCAGCAATCATAGGCTCCCTAGGTGGTGCAGCCCTATCATCATTGTTAATTAAAAACCAGCAACACGAATTGGAAGAAAGACTTATAAAATCACCACCAATAGTAGTGGTCGATTTTGCAAAAATGGCAATGCAATACCCTGAAGGTGCGAGCTCTATAGAGCTTGAAGGTCTTATGATGAAAACAAATGAAGCAGTAATAAAACTTCGTGAAGCAGGGTATTTGGTGATAGATGCAGGTGCTGTAGTTTCAGCGCCGGACGATGTTTACTTGCCAGAGGACTTCATCAAATGAAATGGATGAAAAAGAAGGAGTCGTGGCCCCGATTCTGTATAAAAGCCGGAGTTGCCTTGGTGGTGATTTGGGGGGCCGGGGTGGCTTTTGCCGACAGATATAGAATTGGAATCGATGATCAGCTAGTAAAGTGCATCCCTGGATATTCAGTTTACTTGATAGATAAGAAAGACCAACAACTAGAAAGAGGGGCAATCTTTGTATTTTCAGCACAAGGTTTACAGCCTTTTTATGAAGATGGCACCGAAATGGTTAAGTATTTAAGAGGGTTGCCTGGTGATAATGTGAAAATTAGTAAGCATGGCAACATATACGTTAATGATGAAATGCAAGGATACGGCCTTACTCACGCCGAAGCACTTAATAAGCCAATGGATTCATTCGTTGGCGAAGGCATTTTACAATCTGATAGCTTTTGGTTTATGGGAACCAGCAATCAGAGTTTTGATTCAAGATATTGGGGAACAGTAAAAAATGACCAAATTATTGGCCGCGCCTACCCGTTATTTTAAAGCTGCTATTTTTACATGCTTAATTGTTACCGGCATCTCTTTTGCCCAGCAATCACCTTTGACAAAAGAGGATATGGAGTTTGTTCAAAAATCTAAAAAGATAATTGAAAATGCCCAAGCTTCAAAAATGCCGGATTGGCTTCGGACTGATAGCGATAAATTTACATCCGCACACAATGAAGCTCTTGAACTCGTAAAACAGCTTCAGCAAACTGATCCAACAATGAAGCGAATGGACGAGTTATCAAAAGCTAAGAAAAGATTTTCAAGCCAGAAAGTTGTGGTGTTTGCCTCACGCTCTCTTGGCCCGCAGAGCTTGAAAGATATTTTAGGTATGGCATCTAACAATCAGGATGTGGTTGTAGTGTTTAGAGGGATACCTCAAGAGGCTAATTTAGGTGAGGCTATGCTGGAAATTCAGCAAGTCGCTGCTGAATATAGCCCCATGCCAAATATTGTAATAAACCCAGTTTTATTCACAGAGTACAATGTAACTTCAGTACCAACTATCATTGTTAGGGAGGAGCAATCTGTTATTGCTGGGAAGTTACCAGAAGTAATTGCTCGTGTATCTGGTTTATCTAACCCTAACTGGATTTTAGAAAAAATTGAATCGGGTGAAAAGGGTAACCTAGGAATTAGAGGCCCGGTTGAAAGTATAAGTGAACCTGATTTAATTGAGTTAATGAAAGAGCGATACGCAAAAATTGATTGGGAAGAGAAGAAACAAAATGCTGTAAATAACTTTTGGAATAAACAGACGTTTAGAGAGCTCCCTAAAGCACATAAAGATCGCATACGAGAGCTTGACCCTACGGTTTATATTTCTCAGGATATAGCCACCCCTGATGGCACATTGATAGCCAAACAAGGAGATATGATAAACCCACTTGATTTAACCCCTTTCACTCAAGCAATTGTTGTACTTGATCCATTAGACAAAGACCAAGTTAAGCGGGTAAAGGAAGCATTACCAAGAATCAATAAGACCCCAGGCGTTAAAAGAATAACCTACATCGTTACTAGGCTGGATAGAGAAACTGGCTGGGACTCTTATACCAAAACCACAGATACATTTGACGCTCCAGTTTTCCTGTTAACCCCTGATGTAGCAAAAAGATTTGAGCTCGAATATGTACCTTCAATAATAACCGCTGAAGGTAAACACTTCAAAATAGAAGAACTGGCTGATAAAAGAGGTGACCCATGATTGTTCCGGTGTTTCAACCAATTCACACCACAGGTAGTAACAATACAATGGGAGCAGAAGTTCTGGCCCGCTGGTTGGTTAATGGTGTTTATTACACCCCAAGCGCTATAAGTAAGTCTGCGCTGGTGGAACATAACTCAATTTATTGGGAAAATACTGATTTAGAAATAATTATTGCACTAGTTGATAATCATAAATGTATCGAAAAATCATACAAGTGCATAACTATAAGTGTATCGGAAGCGACACTAAAATCTAATTACCTTTTTACTTCTTGGTTAAATCAAGTAGAAAAATTCAGATCGTTATGCACAGTTAAGTTAATGATAGAAATCACAGAAGGTGTAAGTGATAATTCGCTAGAAAAACGATGGGGGATAATGAAAATGAAGGGGATACCACTAGTAATGGATGATTTTGGTGATCTTTCATCCACGTTTAAGCGGCTTCAAAAATACCATTGGGATGGTTGTAAGTTTAATACAAAGAGGCTCACATTAAAAAATAAAAAAGATATTGAAGGATTTGAGTACTGTAAAGAAAAAGGGATTCCAACTGTCGGAGAGCACGTAGCAACAGCTAGGCTCTCTAATGAAGCAGAAAAAATGGGTGTCGACCTCCAGCAAGGGTTTTACTTAGGGAAACCTACGATATTAAAAGACTGGGTTAAAGATCCACCGCAATTGGATGAAAAGGTTAAATTAAGCAGTAAATCAATTACTTCTTTATTAACAACAAGCCTATCAGTATGGGCTCTGGCTATTACAATTACATTATCCATAGCATTTTTAGGTGGCTCTAAAGCGGTTGCTGATCCTGGATGCCAGGACGCAGAAGTTATTGGGCCTAAAATGATAACTGACATTTGTTGGAGTTGTATATTTCCACTTCGAGTAGCTGGCGTGAATATTTCAGGTGGTGGTGGCAGCATCCCAGATGGTGCGGTTAGATCACCTTTATGTATGTGTGATGATAACCAAGGGGTTGCTCATCCTGGAGTAACTACGTCAATGTGGGAACCGGCGCGTCTTGTTGAGTTCCAGCGTGTACCGGGATGCTCTTCTGTACTTAACGGCACTAGGTTCCCTTTTGATAGAATAAACCAAGGGCACCATGGGGAGGCTGTATATGATGGTGGGGATAGCTCATTTACGCATTATCATTATTACACTTACCCAATCATGCAAATGCTAGATATGTTTGTTAAACAAACGTGTAATCCAGATGGCTTTATGGATCTTGATATCATGTATTTATCTGAGTTAGACCCAACTTGGAATAATGATGAGTTAGCTTTTTTCACTAACCCTGAATCAGCAGCCGTTGCAAACCCTGTCGCAACCCTTGCTTGCACAGCTGATGCAGTGTCTTCAACTGCAGGCAAGCCTATAAAAGAATTGTTTTGGTGTGCCGGGAGTTGGGGAAACATATACCCTCTTAGCGGCAATCAAAACGGCGGCAAAGGGGTGATACGAGACACAAGCTTGTTATCAACTCGTGTGTTAGCGGCGCTACATCGCAGAGGTTTAGCTCATGGAACCATGGGGCGTAATGCTATGTGCGGAGGAAACATAGAACCAACGCTTCCAAAAACTCAATATAAATTCACGATGTTACATCCAGTACCTGAAACTGAGTCTTCACATGTTATTGGGGAGTCAACACTTACTTGGGGGTTAGGGAGAACAATACCAGCGATAGGGCAAGATCCAATTTACATGATTTGGCGATGGAATGATTGTTGTAACCTATGAAAAAATAGTCGAGTAATTTGAAATACTAGCTGTTTATGTTACACGCATTGACAGCTAGCGACTTAAAATAGGAAGCATAGGGTTAATAAGGCTTGCATGTTATACAAGTCAACTCTAAAATAACTGTATATTTAAGGCTCTGTTGTACTTCTGTGTTGTTTGACTATAATTGGTTACGCGGTTAAAACTTGTACTAAGGGCATTTCTAATGAAAAACATTGAGTTAGATGTAATTCTACAGGCTATCCCCTCTCTTAGCTATGTAGATACTAAGCGACTGATTTACGGGGATCATGTGAGCAAATGAGTTACGAAGTAGTTAAATTAGCATGTGAAAACCTGACTCAACTTGAGAAAATGAAGTTGGCGCAATATTTAATTCAGACATCTGTGCAAGCGATGGAGAAGGAAAAGCCCAAAACCCAAGTAAAAGAGTCAGCAAGCCCAACAAAAGCTCAAGTCATGTCGAGTGTTCAAGAGCGAGTGTTAAAAAGTAGACCGTCCAAAGAGAGTTCCATGAAAAACTTTGTTCGAGCTATGTTTCAGTTTCAAGGAGGAATACCTGACACGGAAGTTGACAATATCCTTAAAGATCTAATACGGAAGAAAGTCTTCAGAATCGACGGTTCGAAAATTATTTACCTGTAGCAGACATTGGCATCAGAATAATCGCTATGCAGCCAACTCAAATACTTAAATCAACTAAACAATTTTCACTTTCAGAATTTAAAGTAGCTGCTGGTTTTCCGAATCCAAGTGAAGATTGTTTATCTGAACCAATTAGCCTCGATAATTTATTAATCACCCGGCCAAGTAGCTCTTTTTTATTCAGAGTGACGGGTAATAGTATGCTGCCTGAAATCGCAGATGGGGCAATTATAGTTGTCGATAAATCATTAAACGCGGTAACAGGGAAAATTGTACTTGCTACAATTGATAATGAGTTTGTTGTAAAGCGTTTAAAGTTAGATTACGACAATAAGAGGGCGATATTCCTAAGCTCAAACCCAGAATATGATCCAATCGTTATTGAGTTTGACGATGATAACACATGGGAAAGCAGTGTTATCTGGGGCGTAGTAACAAGTGCTATAAATATTTTTTGATGTGGGTTCTCTGTGATATTAACGCTGCATATGTTTCATTTATTCAGCTATTCAATCCTCAATACGATATAAACACCACTCCGCTTGGTGTGTTAAGTTCAAACCAAGGAAATGTTATAGCGCGAAATCAACCAATGAAAGCGCTGGGCATAAAAATGGGTGAGCCTCACTTTAAGGTCAAAGAACTGATTCGTGATAGTAATGGTCATGTATGGTTGTTGTTTGAAGTATAAGTTGACATATTTGTACTAAAAGATGGCATAAATTGGAAGTATAAGGTGGCATAGTCTAGTATTTAACCAAATGGTTAGATGGTTGACTCACATGTACAGAAGAAAACTCAAACACTCCCGTGTTAAAAACCTCCATAAATTTGCTAGTCAAAAAAATAAATCTACCTGTTTAGTTGAATCCTCTTTAGAGTTTGATGCTTGTTTCCATTTTGAATTTTCACCATCAATAGCCGCATTTGAAGCACAACCACTCGGTTACGAATATCAGTTTGATAACCGTATTTGTCGTTACACGCCTGACTTTTTACTTATCCACACAGACGGCACGCAAAAATTTATCGAAGTAAAACCACAAAGCAAAATTGCCGATGAAGACTTTCGTGCACGTTTTATTGAAAAGCAAGCCATCGCTAAGCAAGATGGACGCGATTTAATACTGGTTACTGATAAGCAAATCCGTGTATACCCAACACTCGAATAACAAACGGGATCACCTGTTGCTTTTTAACCCTTATCGTTTCGTCAGAAAGGCGTTTACGCCAAACATAGAAAGTCGATGCGTTAATGTTGTTATCACGACAAAATTGAATGATGGCTAAACCACTCGATTTTTGCTGCTCAAAAATGCCTTGCCAGTGTTTTATTTTTTGCTGTTTATTCATAATTACCTCAGGTTAATATGCTGAGTAAATTATGCATAGGTACCATTAACATTGGTATGTGGGGTTAATTACGCGCTTACTTTCCTTCAATGATGTTCATTCTGTAATCTCTATAAAAATAAAATTGCGTTAAGTGGTTTATTGTAAGGAATACTTACCCATCCATGATTTTATTTGGAGCTTTTGGTTTTGTCTTTTTGTTATGTCGCGTCAACAAAGTTACCCACTCGCTGGGGAGAATTTACTCTGCATGGATTTAAAGATATCAATAATGATCAAGAACATGTATCGATTTCTATGGGAGATTTGAGTAGTGAGGGGCCTGTTTTGGCAAGGATTCACTCTGAGTGTCTGACTGGAGACGCTTTATTTAGTTTGAGGTGTGATTGTGGCCTTCAACTAGAATCCGCATTAGAGCTAATTGCGCAGGAAAAACGAGGGGTTATATTCTATTTACGTCAAGAGGGACGTGGAATAGGGCTACTAAATAAAATAAAGGCATATGATTTACAGGATAATGGCGCTGATACTGTTGAAGCAAACTTAAAGTTAGGTTTTGATGCTGATCAAAGAGATTATTCAATATTAAAATTTATGTGTGACCATTTTAATATTTCTGAATTAAGGCTGATGACAAATAATCCAGCTAAACTCAAGGCGATTGAAGAGCTAGGTATTAATTTGTCGGAACGAGTGCCACATAAAATTGCAGCTTGCACACATAATAGTAATTATTTATCCGTAAAAAGAGATAAGATGGGTCATATCATTTAAAAGCTTGGCTTTAATAATGAGCCATTTATCTAAGGAGAGTTGCAATGAGTCAATTTAAGCATATATACGCTATTTTTATCGCACTAATTTTTGTGAATTTGCTTTCGGCGTGTTCACCTGCACAAGAGAAGAAGTTTCAATTGACAGGTACAACAATGGGGACTTCTTATCATATCACCTTTAAAGCAATGTCAGATGCAGTTGAGGTAGAACATATTCAGGTAAAAGTCGATAAAGCGCTGCTTGGTGTTAATGAAATTGCCTCGACTTATATGGAAGACTCCGAGTTGTCATTGTTCAATGCTAAAAAATCAACTCTTCCCATTGCAGCCTCCGACGAGTTTCGCGAAATGCTATCCGAAGCCATTCGCCTAGAAAGCTTCAGTAATGGCTATCTTGATGTCACGGTTGGATCATTAGTTAACCTGTGGGGCTTTGGCCCTGCTAACCGTCCAGAAACAACGCCCACCGATGAAATGATAGCGCAAGCAAGAGATAAATTTGGCATCCGCTTTTTGTCAATAGAGGGAACAACGGTTAGAAAAGCAAATCCAGATGTATACCTCGATTTATCTACGCTGGCCAAAGGATATGGGGTGGATGTTGTTGCCGACTTACTTGATAGTAAAGGTATCCATGACTACTTGGTGGAAATTGGTGGCGAAATTCGCACTAAAGGGACCTCTTTAGAAAATAAAAACTGGGTCATTGCGGTGGAAAATCCCGTGTCTGGGACGCGTGCTATTCAGCGTGTTATTACGCCCAAAGATAATGCGATTGCAACAGCTGGTGATTATCGAAACTTCTACGAAGAAAATAATGTACGTTACTCTCATCTGATTGACCCTAAAACGGGACGTCCTATAACACATAGAATGGTTTCGACTTCTGTAATCTCACCATCTTGCATGGTTGCAGATGGTTTATCGACAGCCTTTATGATTATGGGGTTGGATAAGGCAATGAACTTAGCGAATGAACATAATATAGCAGCTTTATTTATTACAAAGAACTTAGATGGCACCTTCTCAGAGCATCACTCTGAAGCATTCACTCCCTATTTAAAGTCTCAAAGTTAAAAAATAATAGAGCTTAGAGTAGATAGCTAATTAATTATCCACTCTAAGCTATTTGTCCATATTGACTTTAATTCAGATGGTTTATTTACACGATGTTTCATTCCTTCAATGAATAATGAACTATGGGTAATCTTATTTTTAAATGCATATTCACTGAGTTGTTGAGCACATTGAATGGGCACTCGAAAATCATTTGTTCCATGGATAATGAGCATGTCTGGTTTATGAGTGGGCGGTGAATTGATAACCGATGCTTCTAATCGGGCAGTGTTAATCGGTAAATAATCACTGACGAAGTCAGGAATATCGGTAACTGCCTGGTAAGTATACCAATCACTGATTGCCGCTCCAATAATTACTTTAGTGAATGCGTTGCTGTGACACCCTGTATACGCACAAATGTATCCACCTTGGCTCCAGCCTATACCTATTACCTGTTTTAAGTCGATAGCATACTGTTTATGCAAAGCTTTGATACCAGAGCAAATATCTGTAAGCGCGCATTTAAGCAGTGCGCTTAGCTATAATCGAAGTCTAGCTGCACATTCCACGGCATTAGGTCGGTAAAATCACCATCACCCTCATCTCGATTCGGCAACGTTTTAAATAAATGCACAAAGTAGTAATAAGGATTGATGTCATTGGCACGACACGTCATCACAATACTATAGAGTGTGGCGCTTGCTTGGGCACCATTAATTGACTTTGAGAATAGCCAGTTTTTCCTACCCGTGGTAAACGGCCGAATATCTCGCTCAGTAATATTATTATCAATCCCTAGTTCGCCATCTTCACTATATCGCATTAATTTCGGCCATTGATTAAGCGTGTATTTTATCGCTTTGCCAATATAACTCCCCGCCGTTACTTTACCTTCGGCTTCATCAAGCCACGCTTTAAAGTGCATTAATATGGGTAAGGCTTTTTCTTGTCGTAACTGATACCGCGCTTGAGGGGATAACTGTTTGTTTTTAGCCTGGGTTTCCAGTTTATATAATTGGCTGATAAAGCTGATGGCTTTATGCGCTCGACCTTTGTTTTTCGACTCTGCTTTTAAGGCATCGTTATATTTGCGTCTAGCGTGTGCCCAACAACCAACAGGGGTAATGCCTTCAATACCGTCATAAACACGGTAACCGTCGCACTGTAAATAGCCTTGATAACCGGCAAGAAATTCTTTTGCGCAAGCGCGACTTCGACCTGCTTGGTAATCGTAAATCACGACAGGCTCATGGCTAACCTCATTGCTGCGATAAACCCACATGTAGGAATTGCTGCTAGGATTGTCACCTTCATCTAAGACTTGTGTACGGGTTTCATCGGCACATAAACTGTGCTCATTAAGCAAGTGACGTTGCATGGCTGCCACTAAGGGGCTGATTAGCAGGCCCGCTTTAATACACCAATTAGCTAATGTTCCGCGCGATAGTTCAAGGCCGCCACGGCCTAGTATGTCAACGAAACGATAAAGCGGTAAGGCATCGCAGTATTTGCCCGTAACAACCGCCGATAACGCTTCTGGACTCGCAATGCTGCCAGGAATAGGCTGCTTGGGTTTAGGCGCGGTGATTATTTTACTGGCCAATTGTTCATGCTCGCAATGTCTGCAAGCATATTTAAATTGTTTGTGCTTAATGACGCTGACTTTCGCCGGAATAATTTTAACTTGTTCGCTGTCTTCACTACTACATTGATGTAGTTGCTCACCGCAACACTGACACGTTAACTCGGTTAAGGTGTGCTCAACCTCTTCTCGTTCAAAGTGCTCAGCCAGCGTTTGTTTGCCTTTCTTATGGTGTTTAGGCGGCTCAGTCGTTTTATGCTGCTCCGCTTCATTGAAGGTGCCCCGTGGGGCTTTTTCACTTTTTTTACCGTATTTTTGGGATTTACTTAACTTAAGCTCAGCAAGCAAGTGGTCAATCCGCGATTGCATTTCAACCTTATCTTCTTGTAAAGCATCAAGCTTAGCCTGCATAAGTGCAAGCTGATTTTGTAGTTCGGTGATGAGAATAGTGTCTGGCATTTTAATAGCATGACACATGGGAAAGATCGTTCAAGTAAAAAAAACGATCTGGTTAATTTACATCACTGATAACCCCGATAAAGTCGGGTGCCGTGTTTGATTACTGACCGGTAACCCTGATAGCAACCACTGTAATTGGCGTTGCTCGATGCCCATAGCCGTGTGTTCATTAGTCTGTTTTGGCTACTGAAATCGTCCTTGTTCTAAACGACGATAATAGAGCCAAAAACCATTGGTATCCCAAAACAAAATTTTTAATTTATCGCGTTGTTTATTACAAAAAACGAACCACGCTTGGCTTAAAGGATCGAGAGATAGGGTATCGCTGACAATAATACTTAACCCATTGATTGATTTTCGCATGTCGGTGAATCCCGTGACCAAGTAAACTTGGTGGGTGCAAGGTGTCACAGTACGCTCAATAATTTGGCTAGCGTTTGGTTAGCTAATGTCGACTCGAAGTCTATTTGATAGCCGTTTGGTGTGGTGAGTTTAATGATTGAAGGGTGTGTAAAGGCTTGCTCATGAATAACAAACGGGATCACCTGTTGCTTTTTAACCCTTATCGTTTCGTCAGAAAGGCGTTTACGCCAAACATAGAAAGTCGATGCGTTAATGTTGTTATCACGACAAAATTGAATGATGGCTAAACCACTCGATTTTTGCTGCTCAAAAATGCCTTGCCAGTGTTTTATTTTTTGCTGTTTATTCATAATTACCTCAGGTTAATATGCTGAGTAAATTATGCATAGGTAGCATTAATATTGGTATGTGGGTTTAATTGCGCGCTTACTGCTAGACACGTCCTTTTTGTTTATAAAGGTTAATGGGGGCACTGGAATATTTGGTGGTCAAAAAAAGAAAATTATATCTTTTATTGGCTCTCCTTCAGAGTTCACGCCGGGTCATGTATTTAACAAATTTATTATCGCACTAACGGCAATTAATAATATCTACCGTGGCTAGCTAAATACATAACAATCACTTGCAGTCTGACTGCCAGTGCAGAGTAGTTCTTGCACATCATTCTAAGGTGTTTATGAAAAAGATAATATTTTTGGTTCCAGCATTTTTCTTCTTTAGTGCATGCTCAAGTATGTCGCCAATACAAAAAGAAAGTGAAAGCAGTTCACATTTTGACGGGGCTGTGTATGAAGGAAAAGACTTTTATATTTCAGACGAAGAAATTCAAGGTGAAAGATATAGAATCTTTCATCAGGCATCTACTGGTTTTAGTGGAACATCAGGAATTAGAAGATCTGCGACTAAAAGAGCAAATGATTTTTGTCGTAAACAAGCTCATAATAAAAAGATGTTAACCGTTTCAGAACACACTGCAGCCCCACCATATATCTTTGGTAATTTCCCCAGAATAGAAATAATTTTTGTGTGTATTGATAAAGAAGAAACTCTAACAGCGATTGCTGTGGCTGATAAGTATGATCGTTTAACTAAAATTAAAGACCTTTTAGATAGCGGTGTTTTAAACCAGAAAGAGTTCGAAATAGAAAAGAAAAAAATATTGGCTGAGAAGTAACATTTAACAATAGGGTAAGGTTACCAACGACCGTAAGTAGCACTTTAGCGAAGTCCGCCTAGAGCGAGAAGCAGTCAGTCAAAACTAAACAAAATAAACGGCTTTATCGAAACAATGGTGCCTGTGATCTTGTTAACCTCAATGAGGTTTCACCCGTAAATATTGGTGAAAAAGCATAACAAAAACAGGCAAGCGACACCAAAAATCGGCGCGCCTGCTGTAAGCGTTATAAGCTCATACAATAATAGAGGTTACATGAATCGAGAATTTCAAGAGCAGTTAGATGGTGCACGAAACACATTTTTTTGGTTCTTAAAAGGTATAGATAATAAATTTAATATTGAATTACCTGAATATGTTTATCATTACACTTCACTTGAAAGCTTCTATTCGATGGTTGAATCTAACACCATCTGAGGCGCTTAAAAAGTCTGTTCGATTAGTTGCTCTTGAAAATGATTTAGTTGACCGTACAGCTAAACCTAAAGCGGATATGGCTAAGCTTACTAAGAAAACCAACACCAAGGCTAAGCTAGTTGCGGCTAAGAAAGAGCGCGGTAAGTTGTCGGGTACAGGTGGTGGCAATAGTCGACCTGATATTGATATTTCACGTATGTCGGACGACGAGTTTGCGGGTCTTAGTGCAGAGGCTAAGGCGCGTGCAAGAGGGGACTACGTATAGTAATTTGTAATTTATGTCCCAAATAAAGAAATTGATAGTACAACCTTAAATTAATATAGTTTGTACTATCAATTTTGGTCATGCTTTAATGTTTGGCTTATATTTCTTTCTGCTTTCTATCTCTTTATTAATCATGTATTGCTCCATATACTCATAGTCAGGCTGACCACTATCTAGTATCGGTAGCATTATCTTTTCCCTCATAATTCTTTTGTCATTTATTTCTCTGTTAAAGTTATATTTGTTTGATAACCTATTTAGAACAGAGGAAAGAAATAGATAAGTATGTTTGGTAAAATTTCCTTTAAGGTGTGTAACATGGTCACTTGCAACAAATTCATATGGGTGAAAAAAGGTAGCTCCTACAGAACCACTGTTAGCTAGAGTTAGACAATTAGAAAAAAGCCTAACTTTTTCTGAATTACCAATAAAATTGTCAATCCCATTATTATATCCAGTCGAGGATATATAAGGTTTATCACCAGCCAATTGATTGCCTTTAGTCAGCCTTTTACCCCTTTGTATCTCTTTAAATATCTCTTTTAGGAAAAACTCTCCCCATTTAATTTCATTCAACTCGAGTAAAGGGATAAACTTGTATTTTTTTAGAATATTTTTGGAATAAATATTATAGCGGTTGATCTTTTCATTAATTATACGACGCCCATAAGCTTCCATACATTCCCAATCAGGCTCACCCTCTATATCGACTGGTAAAAAGACTGTCTCTCTTTTAACTACATTTAATTGAGCCTGCCGGCCATATGAATATTTATCACCCTGACGATTAATCATTGATGATATGAACAAGCCATTATATTTATTTAATTTGTCATGAGTAATGCAAGAAACGTCATGAGAGCAAAAGAAAGGACTTGGCTGGTAAAATGAAGTTAATCTAACTTTCTCTATTGTGATGAAGTTTTTAGGAAATAAGGTTTTATTCCCGATGAAAGAGCTTACACCGTTATTTATAGCGCTTGCAGTAATATGTGGATTACTACCAGGCATAATCATACTTTTTTTCAGGTATGTACCTTTTCTAGTTTTGAAAAGATCACCAATCTTAAATGCTACCCAATCTTTTTTACTTAAGTCTAGATCCATCATATTTAGCTCTTACTTCCCGATTCGTTAAATAAGTCCTGTTTGTTTTGCATAAGCATCGAGAACTCGAATGTAAGATAATCATTAATAGATTTTTGGAATTCAGATTCGTCAGGTATTTCATCATTAAAATAGTAAAAACTGTGAAGCCATTCGTCCCCACTTTCAACTGTGGTTTCAACGCAAAACTTAGTTTCTGCGTCTAGCCTATCAAACCAAACATCTAATAGATGTTGCTTTTTGTCTTTGGCTTGTTCAGTCTCAATTAAACCGATATGCGGGCTGACCTTAAAACCATCTTCTCTAAAGTCTACAAACTTACATTTTTTTTCGGTTGGATGCGCCTCACCCGCAGTGAATAATGCAATGCAAGGCATTGTCCCAACGCCGTAGAAAGTATCTTTATTTAATGTTATGACACCTTCTAATGTATGGTTCTTAAGAATGTTATTTTTGACTGCCAGCTCTTCTTTAGTTTTTCCTGTCATAGATGACTGAGGAATAATAACAACAGCTCTAGCTCCGGGTAAAAGAGAGTTTAGTAAATGCTCTGTGAATGAGATTTCGTATAGGTCTGGATTTTTTTTAGAACCTTGGGAATAAGGAGGGTTCATCATCCCTACAGTAGCACCACTAAGTTGCAGTTTACTTGCAGACTCATTTAGAAAATTATGATTGACTAAGTTACTTTTGCCATCGCCACGTAAGATCATATTTGTAGTAGCGATAGTAAACATATAAGGTTGAAGCTCAAACCCCAATAGTTGTTTCTGCTTTATACTTTTCTTTTTTGCCTCAGTTTCAGCTTGGATCAGCATATGATGCATAGCAGCGATTAAAAAACCGGCAGTACCTGCGCAAGGGTCTAGTACGATATCATCTTGGTTAATATCTACAAGTTCACAAAACAAGTCAGTAATATGTTTTGGTGTCAATACAATACCTAGTGTCTGACCGTCACCTCCAGAATAGGACATAAATTCACCATAAAACCTACCTAAAAAATCTTCTGATGAATTTGTGTACTTAATACTTTTATAGATTTTTTCCTGTAGGAATTGTGTAAAATGTTTTAGAGGAGTTTTGTTTAGCCCTATATTAACCTCATTTAATATTTGAGTATCTTTTATTATTGCGAATTGACTGAGAATTTTATCCCTTTTTACATCAGGTGAAACATTAGAACGTCTTAGATTTGACTCAATAGCTTTATAAATTTTTTCACCATCAGTTGTAATCTCTTGATCTCCGGCTAGGTCATCAATAGAGAAGTTTCTATGTTCTGACTCTCTTAGGGCAAGTAAAATACCAGAAACAACTAGTGGCTTATCAATATCTTTCAAGTTACCGTAATTTCTTAGGTCTTCATGTAAATCAGAGGCGTCCTTTAATATTTCAGCTAACTCTTTTTCAGAATCAGTGGCTTCATTGAGTACTTCTCTTGTGTAGTACTCCTCTATATTATCTTTATTAAATGTAATGAAGGACTCAAGCTCAGTTAGCTCTCTGTAATAATTAGTTTCATCAATATATATGGGACTAATTCTATGTTTTTTTTCATCCCCAGAGATTCCGAATGCAATAATTTTTTTATAGCTTGTATTTTTAGCTAAATGTTGTCCATAAAACAAAGCACCATTAATCGCAAAATCTTTGACGTCTTTAACTTCAAGGCTAATTGCGCCGTCCATGTTCAATTTGACGTGTTTTGATAAATCGGCTTTATTTTCGATGACTAAAAGAAAATCTTTCACTACACCTACATATTCAGGAAAGCCCACTCTTCCTGTTCCATTTTTTGATGCGGTCTTTAAAGCATTATTAATCTCTAAAATGGTACTACCTTGCGGGTCAAGTTCGATCCCAGCTTCTTGCAATAACCCATGAACCCACAAATCAGTTTTAGCTTCTTTTTTAGCCACTTCTAATTCTCCTTAAGATAAATACCAGTTATTATTACCTGCCGACCGACAGGGTTTTATTATACATTTAAAGTAATTCCTAACAATTTGAAATCTATTAAATTTTAGCAACATGGAAGAATTTGAGTATAAAAATTTTAATTTACCTAACCTTTGATTAGGGGCTGTTGATCTTTGTAGTACATATATCAATCAGCCCACATTGGTAGCCACATCATAGTAAATGCTAAAGCGAGCATTGAATGATAATTTCGTTCAAGCTTTTCATACCGCGTGGCTATCCCTCTATATTGCTTAATACGGCCAAATGCATTCTCAACCAAGTGCCGATATTTGTACATGCACCAGTCAATATCTTCATTGCCTACTAAACTGTTGCCCTTACGTGGAATAACGGGTGTAGCGTTATTATCACGAACAAACGCTCTCAGTTTTTCACTGTCGTAGCCTTTATCTGCGACAACCATATTACTTGTTGGGCAATTAGCTACGAGTGACTCTGCATGGACGATATCATGCGTATTTCCACAGGATAATTCATAATAAACAGGCAACCCTCCGCTATCGACTGCAAGATGAATTTTCGTAGAATTTCCACCTCGGCTCTTTCCAATTGATTCATTGTCAGCAGTTCTTGCACCGCAACTATGTTGATGAGCCCTGACAATACTGCCATCAATGAAGACCCAATCCATGTCCGCATCACGAGATAATGCGCGAAACAGTTCATTCAAAATCCCTTTTTTGGACCATAAATTAAACCGTCTGTAGATAGCACTCCAACGGCCAAAATCAGAAGGTAAATCTCGCCATGGAATACCTGTGCGCATCTTATACAGTATGCCTTCGAGCGTTTTTCTATGGTCGGGCTTATTATAAATTCGACCACTTAAGTACATTACTTTTGATAAGACATTCCATGTCCCGTCTGTTAACATTAATCTTGGCATGTAGGTTCGGTGTAAAGTTTTCTGGCGAATTCAATTATACCTTATCTTCATGCTGTTTGTTTTTCATACCACAAAGATCAACACGCCCTAGAGTGAGTGTCATGTTATTTTATAATTAGAGTGGGTGTCATGTTATTTTTTATTTTTTTGGCAACATTACAGTGAATAAAGGGATGAATAAATTGACCTTACGGGGTCAACTGAAAGTGAATGCGCAATGGCAACTGTATTGCCTTGTTCATAATATAGAAAAGCTACAAAACACGATGCATTAAGAGGGGTAAGCCCTTTTAACCTCAATAAAGCCACTTAAACACCAGTAATACCTTCCAAAATGCCAATTAAAACAACATCAAACTCCCACTTTATATTCTGCATAAAATAAGTAATCGATTGAACCAAAATAGGAACTCAGCTATGGTTTGTTTATCAATAAAAGCAAATAAAAAAACGAGTTAATCTACAGGCTCGTTAGCAGCCAAGGATCGCATAATGTCACTTATCAGCACATACACTTCCCCCTCCGATTTATTTATGAAGTTATTACGGGAAGGTACAAGAACATGGAGAGCATCTGATATAGCTAATAAATCAGACCATTTATTCAATTTTTGTGTCACATCAATTTCCTTAAGAGATTGGTGCATTTCTTATCTCAAACTCACAGGCAAAGATAAAAATGACTTTTCCGAAATGCACTCAAAAATACTACCCTTAAAGTATTGTGGTGACATTGCTAACTCATCTAAGCACTTTGAGGTTCAAAGTGATAGAAAATCACCAGTTACTGGAGTCATAGGTAACGTAGAAACATCAATTCCAATGTTTGCAGATGGTAAGCTAAGACATGATTTAGCGATTGAAACACTTTCTTTTGAAATATGTACGGATGACGGAAAAGCTAAAGATTTAATGTTATTATTATTTGAAGTATGCACTGAATGGATTAAGGTTTTTAAACAATTTGATATACAACACCCTAACGAGGATTTAATCGGGCATATGTTTATTGAGTATCAATAAATATGGCTGCTAACAACACGCCCTGAGGTGGACAGCAAGCACTAAAGCTCACTTTCCATCGCAAATTTTAACAGCGGTGATCCCTTACTTTTCAATGCGGTTAAGTAAGTCGATTCATCGTAGGGCGTATGTGTTTTCCAGCACCTAAATAGTATTCTTATCCACTTAAATGCTAATGATCTGATGATGGTATTATGGGGTTTTCCTTTGGCTTCTTGCTGCCGATAATATGCTTTTGCCCAAAATGAATAACGAATAGTAAAGCCAGCCCATTCTACAAATTTTTGCCTTAAAGATTTAGAAATTAAACAGACCCCCTTAAAGTTTTCATCTGGCGTATTCATAGAGTATTTTATTTAAACCAACCTACATCAAAGGGCTTTTAAGTAGATTGGCATTGTGTAAAGTGCAATATAGTTGTTTTTACTTGTTTTTAAACGGCATGATGAGTAACCCCCAAAGCGAGGCGTTTTGCTTAGCACTTGGGTATTCAACCAAACCAATATCTATTTCTGCGTCGGCTTTTTTGGCCTCACTTTTATAGCTGCCAAAAAGTTTGTCCCACCAAATTACACTAAAGCCATAGTTTGAATTTGTTTCACTCACTACTTTACTGTGGTGAATGCGGTGCAGTATTTGCGTCATTAATATAAGGCGTAGTGGCTTTTCAATGGCGTTTGGTAGGCGTATGTTTGCATGGTTAAACAAGGCGAGTCCATTTAACGCGATTTCAAATATAAGTACGGCAATGGCGGGTACGCCAAGTGCAGTAACTGCAATGAGTTTTATAACTATGCTAAGCACAATTTCGATGGGGTGAAAGCGCAGGCCTGTACTGGTATCTACATGCGCATCGGCGTGGTGTACGCGGTGTAAACGCCATAATAGTGGCACTTTATGAAACAATCTATGCTGCCAATAAATGAGTATATCGAGCAGTACAAGGCTTAGCACTATGGCTATTATGCTAGGCATAGCTAGTTGGTTAAATAAGCCGATGGTGTGCTCTTGATTGTAAAGTGCTACTGCGGTTAAACCAATAGGTACGGCTAAGCGCGCAATCACAGATGAGGCAAACACTAAGCCAAAATTTGCAAACCAGCGAGTGCTGCTTTTAATGGGCGATTGCCTTGCGGGCTGTCGCCATTCAAGCAGCATCATTATGACTAAAATGCTAAAAAAGCAACCGAGTCGCCACCAAACTTCGTTAGTCATTATTATTTATAACCTCATTGGCTTCTTGCTGTTTAAGTGTGTGGTAGCCGCCATGTATACGGGTAAATATGGTAATGGCACAGGCAAAAGCAAATATGCCAGCGAGGAGGGCAAAGTGCTGCGGCCAAATACAAAAGGCTATAAATAGCGCTATTGTTTCTGTGCCTTCGGTTAAACCATTTAAGTAGTAAAAGCTTTTATATTTAAATTGTGGTTTTTCGAGTTTAAACTTTTCAGCGGCTATGGCAAAGGCTAAAAAGCTTGAACCCGTGCCAATAAATGCAGCGAGTAATATAGCGCCTGCAATGGCGTTTTGTTCGGGGTTTGCCAAAATAAAGCCAAGCGGAATGGCCGCGTAAAATAAAAAGTCGAGTGTAATATCTAAAAAGCCGCCGGCGCTTGAGCTTAAATTAGCATGGCGTGCTAGTGCGCCGTCAAGCCCATCTAAAATGCGATTGAAAGCAATGGCAGCTAATGCGCCGTACCACATTTCAAAAGCAAGTAATGGCACAGCGAGCAAACCAATTAAAAAGCCAAATACTGTTAGCTGATCGGGTGTTATGCCGCATTTATGTATTAGCATTACCACAGGCTTTAACAGTGGTTTTATTACAGGGGTGATAAATTTATCTAACATAGGGTGCCTTGTGCGCTTAAAGTACAGTATTTAAGGTGAAAAGTTTACCGTTTGCAGCGTCGTAATCGCTATGATCGTGCGTTACCATAATGGCAGGCAGTTTATGTTGGCGTATTTGGCTAAACACCAGTTCACGTGTATCAACGCGCAGTTGCGTGTCGAGCTTACTAAAAGGCTCATCGAGTAAAATAGCTTTTGGCTCACTTAATAACAGTCGTAATAGCGCAACGCGTGCTTGTTGGCCGCCCGACAAGCTATCGGGATGGCGATTGGCCATTCCTTTTAAACCGACTTGCTCAAGTGCGTGTGCTATTTTTTCAATGCGTTGTTTTTTATCCCCTTTGGGCATAGCAAAAGCAATATTACCCGCCACACTTAAGTGCGAAAACAATAAAGCGTCTTGATACAGTACGCCAATATGGCGTAAATGCGTGGGTAAATCATTTATATTTTTACCGTTAAGCCACACCTCCCCAGTGGCTTTAAAACCACTGGGTAAAGTGCCTGTAAGCCAGTTTAACAAGCTTGATTTACCGCTGCCCGATGGGCCCATAATCGTTAGAATTTCACCGCCATTAACTTGCTCGTTTAAGCTAAGTAGTCGCTCATTTTGGCGATAAAGCTGACAATTTTTAATCTGTAAAGATGACTGCATTAAAAAACCTTTCACTCAATACTGTTTACTGTGGGAGCTTTACACTCGTGCGCTTTTAAAAAAGTACTTAGGTAAAACCCATGCCAGTATAAATCCAATAAGCGGGAGTGCCATTTGCATAATAGCGTATACGGCACTGGTGCGACTACTTGCGCCATTTGCCAGGGTAACGGCTTCGGTTGTTATGGTGGCTATACGCCCGCCACCGGCTAAAAGAGTTGGTAAGTATTGGCCAAAACTGATCGCTAATCCCAATGCGGCTGCAATTAAAATAGGTGCAAATAACTGCGGTAATTTCACCTTAAAAAACACTTTGCTAGGCGCTGCGCCCAAACTTGCTGCAACGCGCGCAAAGCGAGAGTCTAACCGCCTATAACTGCTCGCGAGTGACAAAAATACGTAAGGCAAAACAAACAGTAAATGGGTAAACACCACATTAAAAAATGCGGCTTGGTTATTTACCCATTGTTGTATCCATACTAGGCCAAACAAAAAGGCAATACTGGGTACTAATAGCGGTAAGTAAATAATTAAACTGGTAAAGCGAGAGATGGGTTTGTCGCTTAACTGCTCCGACTCTAAACACAATAAAGTAACTGTAATGGCAAATACCGTTGTGACTAAACCAATAGCTAGGGTATTAAAAAGCGGGTTGCTCATTTGCATTAATGCACTGTTAAAATGCAGTAGTGTAAATTGCTCAGGGAGTGCATCGGGAAAGCGCCAAAAGCCGGCAACCGACCACAAAATAAGGGCAATTAGCGACAGTAAAATAAAACCGATCACTAAAGCTGTGAGTATTATCGTTAGTTTTTGCCAATAAAACCCGCCGTATTCGCGCACCCCGTTAGTGAGTGAATCGCTAAACAATACCTTTATCGCTTTTTCGCCGCTAAGCCAAAGCGCAAGTAACCCACCCGTGAGTGCCAGTTGTAGCAAAGCACCGGCTGAGGCTTTAATACGTAAGTTTAAATCAACATCGTTAAACCAATGCATAATAGCTACCGCTAATGTTGGCGGTGTATTTGGGCCTAAAATAAGTGGCATTTCTACACTGGCGCTGGCATAAGCGAGCACAGCTAAAATAGGTAAACGCAGCAGTGGGTAAAGGCTAGGGAGTATTACTTTAAAAAAGGCGGTCATGGGGCAGTAACCCAAATTAAGCGCAACTTTATGTTGCTGGCGTAATTTTTTGCCAAGCTCAGGCTGCGCCAGTACGCCTAGTGCCATTAATAACAAAAATGGCAGCTCTTTAAGCGTTAACCCTAAAATTATACTAATGCCGAACGAGTCATGCGGAAATAGGCCGTTTGGTGCAAGTTCCCACCCGCTTAACCAAGGCGATATAATTCGCGAAATCATGCCTGAAGGGGCAATTAAAAAACCTACCGCAATAGCCGCTGCAGCGTGTGGGATCACTAAAATAGGGCTCAGTAAACGCTGAATGCGGTTAAGCCAAGGGCTGTTAAAAAAAGCGGCTAAAATCATCAAAGTAATAATAAAAGCAAGTAAGGTACTTATTAAACCGGTACCAATACTTAGCATAGCCATATTTATTAGGCCGGGTGTTTGCCAAAGCATGGTAAAACCTTGCAAGCCAAGTGTTGTTTGATCAAGTGCAGGGGCATAACCAAAGGCGGGTAGTAACACACTAATTAAGCCGCCAAGTACGGGTAAAATAAGTAAAACGAGTAAAAAACGTGGGCTTAATTTTACTATTTTACTAAACATATCATGGCTTTTACGGGCGTGAGGCCCATGGCTTGTCGCCACTTTATTGCTAACAACACTCATTGGCTTACTCCATAACGGGTTTGCCAACCTTGCAGAATGGCGTTTACCCAGCTTGGGTGTGGCTCGCTCAATGTGCGTTTAATACTGTTTAAAGGCAGTGCACTTGGATGTGGTTTAGCTGTTTTAAATAAGGCTTGCTGATCAGGCGTTAACGTTGATTGAATAAGTACGCTTTTATCGCCCCATATATGTGCTTTTTGCTTTTGGGCTTGTGCCTCAGGGCTTAATAAAAAGTTAGCGACTAATTGCGCGCTTTGCGGGTGGCTTGCATTATAAGGAATTGCCACAAAGTGAGTATTACTTAAACTGCCATCAGCCATTGCATAGCTGCGAATGCTTTTTGGTAAATCGTAGCGTTTAACGGCTGCGGGCACTTCGGGTGCTGAAAAGGTAAAGGCAATACTTAGCTCGGTATCGTCTACTAAACGGCGCATTTGCGCGCCACTTTGCATAAAGTGAGTGCCACCACGCCAAAGCGTAGGGTGTAGCTTATTTAAAAAGTCCCACAGTGGGGTTAACACTTGTGCTGTGTTGTTAGCGGTAGCCGCTTGGTTTAACTGCGCTTTAATGCTTTCACTACTTTGCTGATGCAGTATTACTAAGGCGTATTTTAAAAAGCTCATCCCTAAAAAATCAGGCGGCTTTGGGTAGCTAAAACGCCCCTGGTTTTGTGCGCTCCAGTTTAATAATTCGTTTAATGTAGTAGGGAGTTTGTTGTTTGCCTGTTTATTTATTGCAATGCTGTCGTAATAAAAGGTGAGCGATGCTTGCCCCCACGGTGCTTCCATACCGTTTGTGGGTATGCCAAAGTCAAAATTAACTGCAGGGTTATTAGCGGGATCTGTGTAGGCAAAGTGTGGTAGTTTATTTGCCCACTGTTTTAACAACAATGCGTGCTCGCTCATAGTGGCAAAGTTAGCGCCGTTTATCCATACCAGATCAACACTGCCTTGGTCATTATTATGTGCTGATTTTTCGGCCAACACTCGGCTTACTGCTTCGCTGGTGTCGCTGAGCTTTACATGCACTAAGTTAATATTATATTTAGTTTTAACTTGCTGGGCAGCCCATTGAATATAGGCATTTATTTGCGCGTCGCCGCCCCAGGCATAAAAGTACACGCTTTGGTTATTACCAAGCGTTTCAATATTTTCCCAGCGAGTGAGTAGTTCTTTACTCATATTATGAGCGCTGTTATTAGCAAAAGTACTTAAGCTTGTTATTAGGCAAACGCAAAACGCGACACAGTAAACACTGTAACGCGTAGCTGTTTGCCAAAACTTACTGGCGTGCATTTAAATCCCAGTTGTAGTCTAAAAATTTTACTTTCATGTCATTATTTCTAAGCGCTTTTTGCTGAGCGGGTACTAGTTTAAGTGCATCGCTATATTGCAGTAAAAACTGCTGTAGCGTGTCTGCACCTCTAAAACCTTTTTCAAAGTCATCGCCGTACCATTTAAATATAGAGGAGATATTTAGCGTATTTTCCTGCGCAAAATTACGTGTTGTATCAGATAAAAAACGCACCGTTTGCTGTTGCAATTGGCTCTCTAGTTCAGTAGCTGTGAATGCCTCCCCGCGCAGCGCAGGGCAACCAATACTTGCACAATTTACAGCAAAATGAATACGTGGGTCGTTATATTTACCGCTGCCACGAATTAAACCGTGCTCTATGTCATCAAGGCTGCGAGTTTTGCCAAGTAATGGCACAAACTCTTTACTCCATGGTGAGCTAAAAAAGCTCCCTAAGTCTTTAATTGATTTAAGATCTGGGTACTTTGTCAATATAAGTTCAACAGTCCACGCATTATAAGCATTGATTAAAAAAGCGAGTTGCTTAGGCTTTTCCCACGCGTCAAATTCGCTTTGCGTTACAGCCGTTAACGAATCTAAATACGTTTTTAGCTGTGCATGCTCACGTTTTATGGCAGCGTAATCAACCTCAGTACTGTGATTATGGTTAATAGCGACAACATGCTTATTTAACAATGCATTCCAGCTATCGTGCAGGTTATTAGTCGTACTTTGCGCTTGGCTTGAAAGCGACGTTATAAGCGCCGTCGCAAGTAATGTCGCACTTAATAATAAAGGCTTTAATGTTGTGTTAAACATATTAGCCTCGACGCCACGTATGATATTTTTCGAGCAAGTTAAGCACTTTTTCAGGTGCATGAGCGCGTTTCCACTCACCTGCTGCGTACTTATTACCTTCAGCCCAAGTAGGGTAGCTGTGTATAGTACCGAGTATTTTGTTAAGGCCTAAGCCGTGTTTCATTGCCAGTACAAACTCAGCAATCAAATCGCCAGCGTGTTCAGACACCACAGTAACACCGAGTATTTTGTCTTTGCCTTTTGGTGTAATCACTTTAATAAAGCCTTTTGTAGCGCTGTCGGTAATTGCACGGTCTAGCTCTTCAAATTCAAAGCGAGTAATTTCGTAATCTATGCCTTTATCTTTTGCGTCTTGCTCGTTTAAGCCAACACGTGCTACTTCTGGGTCAATAAACGTAGTCCACGGAATAACACGGTAATCTACTTTAAACTTTTTAAGGTTACCAAATAAGCCATTTACCGCTGCGTACCAACCTTGATGGGCTGCAACATGTGTAAACTGGTATGGACCTACAATATCGCCTGCTGCAAAAATATTTGGGTACAGTGTTTCTAGGTATTCGTTAGTTACTACTGTGCGGTTTGTTTCAATGCCTAGCTCTTCAAGACCGTAACCTTTAAGGCGGGCACTGCGGCCAACAGCGCATAGCAGTTCGTCGTATTCAATAGCAATTTCTTCATTATTGCCTTCGTTAAGGCGTTTAACAATAATGTACTTTTTACCGTCGCGCGCTTCACAACGTAATGCCTGATGTGAGGTTAAAATGTTAACGCCGCTTTCGCTCAATGCTTCATGAGCAAAGGTAGACACTTCAAGATCTTCTTTGATCATGATGCGCTCCGCCATTTCAATTTGCGTAACGCTTGAACCTAAACGGGCAAAGCTTTGGGCTAATTCGCTGCCAATAGGGCCGCCGCCAAGTACTACAAGCTTTTTAGGTGCTTCGTCAAGCGCTGCAAATTTATCCCACAAGGTATCGCTTGTTACATAACCAGTTTCTTCTATACCGGGTAGTGGCGGTACAAATGGGCGTGCGCCAGTGGCAATAACAATAGTACGCGCAGTTAATGTTTGCGTGCCGCCATCATTAAGTTTAATTTCTACCGTCCACGGGTCGATTAATTTGCCGTAGCCTTTTACTACGTCTACGCCTAAATTAGTGTAGCGCTCTATGCTGTCGTGCGGTGCTATATCGGCAATTACTTTATGAACACGCGCCATTACTTTTTTAAACGAAAACTGCGGTGTCATGTTTTCTAGGCCGTAGTGTTCACCGTGGCGAATTTGCTCTGCAATTTTAGCGCTTTTAATTATCGCTTTACTTGGAACACAGCCGTAGTTTAAACAGTCGCCGCCCATTTCGCCCGCTTCAATAAGGGTTACTTTTGCTTTAACAGCAGCGGCAATATAGCTTGTTACCAAACCACCAGCACCCGCGCCAATAACAATCATGTTACGGTCGAAACTTTTAGGTTTAGTATAGCTTTTGTATACACGACGTTTTTTAAACACGTTTAAAATTCCTTTAGCAATAAATGGGAATACGCCCAATAAAGCGAATGATAAAATTAAGTCCAACGATAAAATGCCCGATAAACTCTCTATTTGAGCAAGCTGCGTACCGGCATTAACAAATACAAATGTACCGGCTAGCATACCCACTTGGCTTACCCAGTAAAAAGTCCATGACTTGATGGCTGTTACGCCCATTAACAAGTTGATTAAAAAGAACGGAAACACCGGCACTAAACGCAACGTAAATAAGTAAAAGCCGCCTTCTTTTTCAACGCCTGCATCAATGGCTGCTAAACGATCAGGAAAGCGCTTTTTAATGGTCTCGCGCAATAAGTAACGTGATACTAAAAAGGCCAATGTAGCACCTATGGTTGATGCAAACGATGCAACCAATAAGCCTTCAACTAAGCCAAATAAAGCACCCGCTGCCAGTGTTAAAATAGCCGCGCCCGGTAAAGACAATGCAGTAACCACCACATACAATAAAAAGAATCCGCCAATTATTAATAGCGGAGATTGCGCTTTATATTGGCTAAACTGATCCATCGACCCTTTTAAGCCCTCAAGCGTAAGTAGTTGGTGCAAATCAAAATGAAAGAACAGGCCGATGGCGACCGCTGCAATCAATAACAAAAGTATTTTTTTAATCATGTTCTCTCTTCTCTAGCATTGCTGTTTAGAAATTATGCGTAAGCGTCAGTTTTGCGTTTATTGGTAATTCAGGAAAAGCCAAGGTTGCACCAAAATAACCGCCTTCAAATACAGGGCGCCAATTTTTTTGATTGGTAACGTTGTTTACATCTAAGCGTAACTTGGTGCTAGGCGTAAAAGCATAGCTAGTATTTACGTTTAATGTGTACTGATCGCGAATATGTACGGTTGCCAAAAAGTCTAATGGGTAACTCTTTGTATATAGACCTGAAAAACCCGTTTGCCATTTCGAATTAATTGAATAATTTCCGTTAAAGCTAAAAGATTGCTCTGGAATGCCTTGAACTTGGCTACTTGAAGGCGCAAATGCGGTAAAACTAGGAGCGCCCACACTGGTGCCTGCAATAATATCAGGACGAGAATTGTCAAATGCATCGGCTACTTGGGCAGAATCTTGACTACTTGCAGAATTATCGTAGCGGGCGTCAATGTAGCTATAGCCTGCGCTTAACCAATACGGGTAGGCATCGTAAAATACTTGGCTTTCAAAACCTGTGGTGCGAATACCGGTATTACTGCCATCGCGGTTACGTAAACTACGGCGTTGGCTAAATATTGCGCCATCGGCGTACCAATCGCTATTGGTTGGTGCATATTTTAAACCAAATTCAACTAGGGTATTTTCGGTGGCAAAATTTTGCGCACTAATGGTATTGTCGCCGCCAAGTGTAGTGCCGCCAGCCATGCTATTTGATGTGGCTTCGTTGTAACTTGCTGCGCCATAAGTGGTGTAATCATCGTTTAATCGGTAATTAAAACTTACTTGCCCTGAATGCAAAGTGTCGTTAATGCTGTCGCTGGCGGCAATTTGCCCTACAGGTGCTATTGGGTCGTTTGCTTCTACGTCATAAAAGTCAACGCGGTAGCCAACACTGGTATGAAACTTATTAGTCCAATCAGAATCTTGCTGAATAGCCACCCCTGTTTGCCATGAGCGTGAGTCTGTGGTGTCTGATAAGTTAAAGTCGCCACTGCCGTCATTATTAATATCGTACTGACCACCCGGCGATACAAATACACCTGGGCGAAGTTCAATAAAGCGTGCTTGTTGCTCTGCACTTAGCGGTATGCGTCTATTTGAAAGTGGGCCAGTTAAATCTATGGGTAAGTCGGCTTCGGTGGTAAATTGGCTGTAACCTAATACGCGGTTATAACGTACATCAAAGGCAAAAATAGTTTGCTGGTTACTATTCCAAAGGTAGGTAAGCTCGGTACGGTTTTGCGCGGTATCGGCACCCTCTATAATTTCAACAAAGCTGTTTTGTGCAATTTCATCACGTTGTAAATGCTGAAAGTAGGAAATGTTTTTAATTGACGCGTGACTAGAAAGCTCACGTTTATAAATACTGTGGAGTAAGTAAGTAGTGGCTTCGTTTTGATTATCAGGATCGGTCAGTACGGTACTGCGGTCTATTTTAACTTGCCCGGTTGGCGAAATAATCGAACCCGCTAAAGGTACAGTGCTACCATTTGCTTGCACACCTTGGCCGGTAATATAAAGTCCGTCATCTATTAACGCCTGAGTAGGGCGGTTAATACCGGCGTTATCGGTAAATTCAACTTGGTATAATTCAAAATTAAGATCCCAGCTGCTTTTATCATCAGGAAATACACGCAGGGCTGCAAATAAGCTGTCGCTTTTTGTGCCAGAGTAGTCGTAATAACTGCCGTTATCAATATGCTCTGCACTAACTCTAAAACCTACTTTGTCTTTTACTATGGGGGCGCTGTAGTCAACCAATACACGATATTGATCCCATCGTCCTGCCGATAAGCTTGCTTTACCTTTACTTTCGTCTGTAGCGGCTTTTTTAGAGTGTAAGTTTACAAACCCACCATTGCGTTGGCTTGAGCCAAATAATACCGGTGGCGCACCTTTTACTACATCTATTTGTTCTATAGCGTTGAACGATAACGGTACACCAAAGCCATTGTTGCCCGCTTGACGACGTGTACCATCTTGAAAAAGCTCACCTAATTGGCCGCGTATTGTGGGTAAACTTGGCGCGCCAAAACCACTTGCTGAATAGGTATTAGGGCTTACTGCAAGCACATCTTGTAACGTGGTAATGTTAAGCTGCTCTATTAGCTCGCTCGAAATAGACGTTACCGAACGTGCTATGTCTTTTAGTGCTAAGTTGTCGCCAAATGGGCCATCTATGTTGGCATCTTTAACTGAAAGGCCTTGAGATTTAATAACTTGGCCAGCTACTTCAATGTGCTCTATGGTATTATTGGTTGTTACTGTTGAGCTTTGGGCAGCTTGCGCCAGCAGTGGGGTATTTAATACGCTTGCTAACGATAGGGCTAAGTATTGGTATTTCAAGGGCTTTCTCTTTCTTGTTAATAGTTGATGATGATAAAGACCGAAAGGTGTAAAAATAACTTTCAGTAAAGTTTCGATTCTTTTTATTTTTTAGGGCATAACAAAACAGCTGCGTTTAAAGCGTGCTAATAAAATATTGCCGTTTCATTTGTAAAAAAATAGCAATAGAGTGACGATATTACACAGATTATAAATAATTGCTTTTAAACATATTTTTAAATTGTAGTCTACTTGCCAGCAGTTAACCTATTATATTTATTAGCTTTTATGTACAGCGTTTAAATACTTAAAATAAGCCGTGCTTTAACTGTTAATAAGCTAAGTAGGTAATGGTAATTAAAAATAATTATACTTTTTTGAAATAAAAACGAAGTTATACGGTCTTGATAATTTAATAGTTTATTAATATTTTTATTAAAGGAAGTTTTATGACAAATCCAATCAGTGCCGATCTACAAAACCGTTTGCAGTGGTCTTTACTCTCTCTGCGTGTGGGTGTTTTTATTGTAATGATAATGTGGACGCTGGATAAATTTGTGAACCCGGCACATAGCGCCGGTATTTTTGAAAAGTTTTATGGCATTAGTGGGTCAACAGATATAGTGGCGTATGTGTTAGGTGCGCTGCAATTAGTTTTAGTCTTAGCATTTTTGGCGGGTATTAAAAAGCGACTTACTTACGGAATCATTTTTGTAATGCATGGCTTGTCTACACTTTCATCGTACAACCAGTACATAGATGGCTTTAACAACTTATTATTCTTTACTGCATGGCCAATGTGGGCTGCGTGTTTTGCGTTGTACTTACTGCGCGACCAAGACGTAAAATTTACTATAAAGTAATACATAAAAAAATTGGTTATAAGCCGCTTGGCTTATAACCAAATAGTACACAAGGGAGTGTATCAAAGTTAAAGTTATAGCGTATAAAGTAGTTACTGCAGCAGTTAGTGCATTGCATCGTTGTAGTGCTCAGCTAAGCTTTCTTTTTGCCCTTCGGTAAGTGCTTTGCCGGCTAGTTGAAATACTTCGTGCTCTTCTTCATCTAAGTGATGATGCACTAAATGATGGAGTTTTTTAGCAGCAACCAACCACGCTGGTGAACTCCTATCGGTTTCTTCAAGTTGTTCAATTAATTCATCAATATCATGATGTTCTGCCACACTATGGCGGGCTTTTTCATGGGTTAGATCTTCAAACATCAGTGGGTTATAAAAATAACGCTCTTCAAACTTTGCATGTTGTTTTAGCTGTGTTTTTAGTTCAAGCATTAACTTTTGACGCTCATCTGTATCACCATGAGTTTGAATAAGCGCATCTACTAACTTACGCTGTATGTCATGATCGGCGCGTAGTGCTTCAAAAATATTCATTTTATTTCCTACTTTACTCATTGTTTAAATAATATGAAGCAAATATAAGGCCATTTTTAATACACTGTAATACACTGTAATACAAGGGGTTTTGTTTTTATTACAAAGAGATTATTTGAGAGGTGTGTAAAAATTACTATGCACTGTATAAAGCTAACAACAAAAAGGGCTAATATTGCTACTAGCCCTGTAATAAAATAACTTACTTATTCATAACCGTATTTAGCTAGCTATTTATTTGCGTCTTTTATTGCTTTAAGTTTAGCTGCGTGGTCAATTTCAAACGCGGGCATGTCTTTATTGCCATCGATCAGGTAGTTATCCATCCAACGCATTAAACGTAAGCTGTAGTCGTACTGGGCTGCTACTTTACGGTTACCGTGGCCTTCGCCAGGGTAGTAAACTAAACGCACGTCTTTACCTTGCACTTTCATGTAGCGGTATAGCTCCATTGATTGCGCTGGGTGTACACGAGGATCGTCTTTACCGTGCATAATTAATAACGGTGTTTTAGATTGTCCAGCCCAATAAATAGGGCTGCGCTCTAAGTACCATTGCCATTTATCCCAAGGGTATGAACGAGCATGTACTAGGTTCATTTCGTTAGATATATCGGTAGTACCAAACTTAGATAATTGATTAGATACGCCAACAAACATTACGCTGGCAGCAAAGTGCTCAGTTAATTTTGTTGCGCCCCACGCAGAAGCATAACCGCCGTATGAGCCACCAGTAATACCAACACGTTTAGTGTCTACTAAACCCATATCAACAAGGTGGTTTTTAAAATCTACTAAGTCATCAAACTCTTTGCCTGCGTAGTCATTTTGGCCAAGCTTAGAGTAATCAACCCCTTTACCCGTTGAGCCACGATAATTTGGATAAAATACAGCGTAACCACGAGCTGCTCCCATTTGACCAGGACGTGAGTAGTTAGTTAACCAACCGTCTTTGTCATGGCTTTCAGGGCCGCCATGTACCGACATGATTAATGGGTAACGTGTCCCTTTTTTATAATCAAGCGGATACACAAGTACACCATCGTTTTATCACGTACTATTAAAGAGCTCAACGGTATAGATGCAGTGCAGCTTAAGGATCTTAACGAAGGCCGCGATAGCATTTGTGTTTCAAAAAGCATGGGTAAACTTGTTACAGATTTAAATGAGCTTAAAAGTGCGCTGTCTTCACATGTTTCTGTCGGAGCAGGTAAATTACGGCGGTTTGAATTGTTCACCAATAGCATTACAGTTTTTATTTCAACGGATGTATTTAGGCAGTCTCAGCCACAATTACGTAAAAGCATTGAAGTGAAATTGCCTTTTCATTGTGCAGATTCTGACGTCTTAATTAGATACGCTATGTTTGCTTTGGAAAAAATATACCAGGAGGGTTATTTTTTCAAAAAAGTTGGCGTTATTTTTAATCATCTTTTGTCAAAAAATGACCACCAGCAACTAAATCTATTTAATGATTCAGGTATTTCAAACGTGAATAAAAAAACTACCGTTAGTGATGAAATAAATAGTAAATTCGGTAACAATGTTATTAGATTTGGCGTGCAGGGCTTTAAGCAAGCGTGGAAGCCAAAAGACGATCTAGCGCCCAAGAGCTACACGACAAATATCAATGATTTACCCCTCGTATTTGCAAAGTAATCACATAAACGCTGAGTGTTATTTCTTCGTTGTGCCCTAAAAAGGCAATTACGCATGCCGCCATTGGTCGATTTATCGGTAAAGTTGCGTGATAGAGTAATTAATATTCACGAGGGTTTAATGAGAAATTCCCCACGCTTAATGAAAGTCATGAGCTGCATACTTGCTTTTACAACAACAGCTATGCCGTTTCATGGAATAGCCCAAGACCCACCAAAGGTAAATACGCATGATTTCTTAAGCCAGCTAGGAAGGGATGGACAGCAGCTTGGTAAAGAATTAGGTAATGAAGCCAAAAACAGCCCCACAAAAGTTGAAAACGGTAAAATAACAGTTCCAATGAGAGGGGATGATGGTGTCTTAGAATATGATATTGATAGTCAGTTTGATGTGCAGAGCCTTTATCCCGGGAGTAACCCAGCAAACTCTTCATCAAAAAATGAATATTTTGCAGACGGGTTAGAACCTGATATTGATCAAATTAAGGGTGTATTTAACTCCGATGATGATATGGATAAAGCTGGTGGAAGTGCCAAGGGTAGCTTATGGGGGGATGCTAACAGTGGAACGCCAAGTATTTCAGGAGCTGCTTATAAAATCCTTGTTGACTCTTCAAACCTAGCAAAACCTGACTTTAGTACAGACCCGATGATGGGGCAAACAAACCAGACTTATGAAAATATCGATATAATTGCCGAAGGATTCGGAGATTGTTCTGTAGAAACCAAGTTCGATGAAATAGGTATGGATGTACATAACCCAGAGTACGAAACCTGTGATCGAATAGTGAAACCTGCCGGTGACTGCAAAATAAGAAATACGATAAAAACTAAAAGCGAAACAGTAGATGTATTTTTTGCGGCTAAAGGTAGAACATGGCTGACAGTCGAATTTGAATTAACCAAGGGAACTTGGAAAACAGTAGCCCCTACTGATGGCATTCAGTTTTCGGGGCAAGTTCCAAAGCTTGACTATGATAGCGTTTGTAGCGAAAAAGGTATTTCATATAGTGAATATGTTGCCGCATGGGATTGGATAGATCACGGCATCCCTGGAACACCAGACAGTACGGTGATGTACAGAGATCTCCAAGCTCCTAGTTGTGAAAACGGATTAGTGGGCAGGGTACAAATTCAGGACTCAACTAAAGATGATGACCTTAAGTTTACACTTGGTGGAAAGTTCCAATACCAAATAAAAACTTTTGAAGGAAATGAGTGGTCAACTGAGTCATGTATTGAAGATGCAAAGAAAGTAAACGACAGTTTTTGCGAGGGTAACTTAAGTATAATTTCTGGCGCAAAAACTGAAGAGGCTTGTATAACTGCTAATGGTATTCAAATTTGCCCTGGAGATCCGTTTGCAAATGCGATGACCCCTTCCCCAATAGAAGGTATACCCAACCTAGCAACCGAACTCCAATTGTCAGCTATGCAATGTGACTTCAATGTAGGGCAAATGGATTGCTGGATTGATATTAATGGTAATGAGCAATGCCCTCATAATGAGGGAAACATCTTAAATTCATGCACTGAATTTGAAAACAATCCGCAATGTGGCTTTATAAGCTCCAAATGTGTCGATGGCGCGGCTGGAGAGTCTGGAGCTTGCTATGTAAAGGAAGAAGTATGGGACTGTGGTAGCACTGTAAGGGTCGATACAGTAGAGAAAAACACTGAATACCAATGCTCGGGCCCCATACGTTGCATGGGCGATGATTGTCTTGATCCGACCGCAACAAACAATCAAGCTAATAACTTTGCCAAAGCAACGGCTTTATTAAATGCAGCTCAATTTATGACGCAAGATATGGAGTGTACTGGAGGTGCAACTGAAGAGGGTGGTGATGATAATATAGACTTAGGTTGCTCTGCTTTTGCGGGCCAAGCTGGTACTTGTAAAATTGCTGTTGGTGGAGTTTCTGATTGTTGTGAGAAACCGAAAAACATTGGTATGTCAGATTACCTAATGTTGATTAGCCAGGTTCCGAAACTAGATGGTGCTGTTTTATCGCTTGGGAACGACAATATTATTAAAAGCTCGTATCAAACATTGCGTGAGCCAGTGATGAATGCCTGGTCGGACGTATCATCTCCATTTACGAGTTATATGGATAATATATCCGGTGCAGTAGGTGACTTTTTTGACCCACTTGAAGAACTAAAAGATGAGCTAATAGAACAGCTTAAGGAAAAAGCACAGGAAATGCTTCAAGAAATAATGGGTAATTTAATTGAAGATAAAACATCAGAAGCGGCAGCTTCAGCAGCAGCTAACAAAGCGGCTAAACAGGCAACAGAGGAAATGGCGAAGCAAGCGGCAAACATGTTAGGTGCAGCTATGAACGTTTATACAGCATACGTTGTTGCAATAGCTATAATTCAAATGGTTTACGCATGCGAACCAGAAGAGCTTGAAATGAATGCTAAAAGGGCAACAGATAGCTGCACTTACATTGGTTCATATTGCGAATCAAAAGCTCTTGGCGCTTGTGTTGAGAAGCATCAAGCCTATTGTTGCTTTAACTCTCCGCTATCAAGAATAATACAAGAGCAGGTTCGCCCACAATTAGGCTTGGATTTTGGTACAGCTCAAGAGCCTAGCTGTGCCGGTGTGCCCCTTGATAAAATATCAGAGATTGATTGGTCGCAAATAGACCTAGATGAGTGGCTGGCTATATTACAACAGAACGGACAGCTCCCAGACGCGGGTGATTTGACCATGGACGAACTTACTGGATCTGGCAATATATTCAATATTAAAGGAGATAGATTGCCAGCTGATGAGCGAGCAATGGAGAGATTAGAAGGTATTGATATAGACGCGAAGCGGAAAGAGGCTATTGATAAGTTTAATATAAACCCTGGAGGCGGGGGAGGTTAATAAAAATAAAAGCGGGTCTTAAGACCCGCTTTTATTTACTGTGGAGTTACAAATAGCTTTTTTTGACCTTTATTTAAAATGTAAGGGTAGTTTATTGTTTCGCCATTTTTCATTTTTACTTTTTTGGGTGCAATATAAATATAAGTCCAACTTGAAAGCTCTTCACTAATACTCGTGTAAATTTCATCTTCTGGAACACTACTTTTTTTATTGGTAATTAAGTTTAAATTATGAAAATCTCGCCCATCGTTGGGTGAAAAAATAAAGCTCTCAGATTCAATACCACTGATGAATGATGGAGAAATTGCCTTGTACGGCTCATAAGTCTCCACGCTAACTTCACACAAGTCTGAAATATCTGTAATACCATGGGAATACTCCGGGCAGTTCCATTCATCTTTTATAAAGTAAATAGATAGCTTCCCATTTTGATCGTAAATGGTTTCATGTTTAAGACCTAATTCAACCATGACTTTTTCAATAGAAACTTTCACATGTGAAAGAAATTTTTCTTGAGCTTCTTCAGTCGAACCAGCTTCTGAAGCTGGCATCCATGCTATAAGACTATTTCTTGCCCCATGAGAGTCAGGCTCAAGCAAATTCCCCAGAAGATGAACCCCAGCAGTTTGCCAGTTAGTCATTCCTAGTTGGGGGCTACCATATCCACCAGCAACAAAACCTAGGTTAAGCATTGATTCAGTGATAGAGCCAACGCTATCCGCAGGAACGTAAGTATCCTTTATATCAGTTACTAAACCACCGGCATGAGCAATGTTATAAGCTTCGCTATGATTGTTCATATACTCCATAGGTGTTGTTGATGTAGCACAACCAGATAATGCAGATACAGCTAGAAAGGCTGCTAGGGTTTTAAATGTACTCATACTATATAGCTCCGCTTTATTTTATAAGATGATCTTAAAGGTTATTTTTTAATTACTTCAATATTATCACAGTAAAAAAAAATGCAACCAGGGGAAGTGAATAAATAAAACCCCTTGGTTGAAAGGGGTTTCTGGTTGGGGTGGCTGTATTATTTTAACTTTTTACGCTGAGACTTCTTCTTGCTTGTTTGTTGAAGTCTGACTGGTGGATTCAGCTTCACTTGATAGCTCTACGTCATTTGTTTCTTGTTCAGGAGCTGCTTCTGCAACTTCTTCATCTTTACCTTTAGAGTGAGCTGAAATGCGAGCCCGCTTTTCCATTCCTATAATGCGACCCGCAAGCTTAATTAAACGCTGCTGCCACTCATATGTTGCATCAGAACGCTGCTGGCTAGTTAGCACTGTATTCAACCAAAGAGTGTCAACTACGCTCATCAGCTTATCTAGGCTTCTAATAAGGTGCGCAAACTGTGCAACCTGTGGTGATGTGATCTCTATAGGGTATGTAACAGGGGCGCTATAACCAGGAGTATCTCCAATGCCATTATCAGCCATTACTTTAGATAACTGATCTAGTGCTTTCTTCATGTCTTCAGCGACTTTATCTATATGGCCGTGAATAACTTCCTCAACTTGGTCGATTTCTTTCAAGTCACCTATAATACGAAGTATTACATCGAGTGAAAATAAAGCATTCGATACACGATCAAAGCTACGTGCCATAACTCTCTGCGCTTGAAGACTATTTACAATCATATTTTGACGAAAAACAGGTCTTGAGTACATTTGGCGCTCTGATTGAGGTTGCTGCTTTAATTCATTAATTTCTTCTGCCATGATATTTCTCCATTTTTAATTGGGACAATTAGTAAACGCAGCTAAAGGTTAAGATGAATTGACAACCAACATGAAGTCGCTTTGCGCCCAAAATGGACAGAAGCAGCGTTTTACCTTAAATAATTTTGATGTATAGTTAAGTTTCTTAGTCGTTTATCGGCTGGATAAGGTAGCTAGCCTTCAAAAACAAATAGCAACTTAAAAAGAATACGCCGTATGGCGTAGGTTTTACACCTTCCCACCTGGGAGCACTCCCAGGTATGGGTGATGCTCCTTTTAAAATTTGGAGTTATCACCATGCAATTTATTATATTTGTTGTAGCACTTACTGTAACAGTTGGAATCATCGGTATTTGTGGTTGGGCTTTTGCGCAATCATTCGTTTATCTTTGCAAACAACTAAATAAAGCCATTGCCTTTCTATTGAAACGTATCTTTGTACCTACGTTACGCATACTGCTAAAAGCATTGAAGAGCTTTTTAGCTTATACATTGCGTTTATTCAATGCGTGTAGGCTTCGGGTTAAATTCATAGTCAGCAAAATAGTTAATGCAGTAACCAAGGTTGCAGCACGGTCTGAACAGGCCGTTATTAAAGAAGAAACTCATGCTTTGGCAGTTGAAGAAGCAGAAGTTAAACCTGTAAGCAATAACCCTGAGATTGATTGGTCTGTTTATGACACGCCAACTTGTCTTCGTAAAGGGGGAGCACTTATTTGGTAGTATATAAAGGAGGGGTATCCCCTCCTTTATAATTTAAGAGTTGTGAAGCGATACAGTCTAAAAGTCTTTTTCCCAATGGAAAATAAAACCATTAGAAAAAAGATTTTTGTTCTCGTTATGAGAATGAAAGTGAGGTAGCTGGCCTCCTCAAACAAACAGCAAATAAATATTAAATAAACTTACCCACTATGGGCTCATCAAGCCCTGTGGGGTTGGTGTGCCTAATAATACACTAGGAGAACACCATGACACAGATTGTTAAATACTCAATCCGTAAAGCATTTGAAATGAATAGCGTACCACAGGAAGTAACTACACTTGGTTACGCACCATCTTCAGATCCCTTTATACCTTCAAAAGATGATAACTACATTTTCCGTAAAGAGTTGATTAGAGAAGTCACTGCTTTTCTAAAAAAACCTTTCGGAGATGCACTATATGTTACCGGGCCTACTGGTTCCGGTAAAACATCAGGCATTACTGAAATAGCAGCACGCCTATCTTGGCCTGTTCAGCAAATTACGGCTAATGGCCGTATGGAGCTAGCAGACTTAGTAGGGCACCATGCTTTAATTTCTCCAAAGCCCGGTGAAGCACCTATCATGAAATTCATGTATGGCCCACTTGCTACCGCTATGAAACATGGTCAAATCCTCCTCATTAATGAGATTGATTTGGCTGACCCAGCAGAACTTTCAGGTCTAAACGATGTACTGGAAGGACGCCCCTTGGTTATATCTCAGAATGGTGGTGAAATAATCAAACCGCACCCAATGTTTCGTGTTGTGGTTACTGGTAACTCTACAGGGTCTGGTGATCCAACAGGTAGATATCAGGGTGTAATGATGCAAAACATCGCTGCAATGGATCGTTATCGATTCATTAAAGTAGGTTATGCAGAACCTGCTACTGAGATGGATATTCTCAGTCGCGTAGCACCAACTCTAAATGAAAGCATTCGAGAAGGCATGGTTAAAACTGCCAATGAAATTCGTAGGCTTTTCATGGGTGAGAGCGGTGATGATGGAGAAATTGGTGTAACTATGTCAACCCGTACACTTGTACGTTGGGCAAAGCTTTCACTTCAATTTCGTGGAGCTCCTAATACACTTAAGTATGCATTGGAACAAGCACTGCTAACCCGATCTTCTAATGAAGAAAGTGAGGCGATTCTTCGTATATCGAAGGATGTGTTTGGCGAACAATGGCGCTAAGGGGATTGTATGAACACCAAGTCTGTCGCATTAGAACAGCTTGAACCAAAACTTCAGCCAGATGATTTGGATGAGGCAATGGTAAACGCACTCAAGCTTGATGTGGATAATCGTGCATATAGCACAATTAATTGGCATATATCTCCACCTACAGCTTTACAAGGAGAAGAAGCGAAAAGGCTTCTTCTTGGCTTTATCATTGGAGTTCTTGGTAAAAGCGGTAAAGCTTTAGGATGCAAGGTTGGAGTAAGCACTGAAGATGAACCAATAGAAGCGATAACAACAGAGAGTGGTTTTAAGCTTAAAGTTTGTTCATCTAATAAAGAAAACACACTACACCCAAAAACACTTGAGGGTGCAGGTGAAATAACTAATGCTCATGGTCACAAGCCTTTTCTTATGATGATTCACTTGCAAAAGCGATTTCATGAAGAGTGGGAAAGTGTTAGCACTGAATTAGTTAATATTTGTGATGACCAAGGCAGCTCTATTATTTACTCAGAGTTTAGCTCGCTAGAAAACGTAATAGAGTCGATGGGGTTTAACTACAGTGAAGTTCGTAGTGATGCCGCAAAGTTAAATTTAACAACTGAAATATTTGATTGGCAAGGTGCCAACACAGACATAGAAGATTGTTATTTTTAAAAATATAAATTGAGAATTTTTTCTCTTCCTTAATAAGCGCCAAATTAACATTTAATAATTTTGGCACATACACCCTATAGGGATACATTCCCTGTGGGGTAGCTGTATCTCTATAAACAACTTTTTTGGAGATACAATATGAATATATCAAATTTAAAAGTAACTGACGTTCCTGGTAAGTACCAAATTACGGGTTCTTTGGATGCAGATGAAATTATTGCGCTAGCAATAAAGCTAGCTAGAAATAAGTTAAAGAAAGGGACTATGTTTAATAGTCCAAGTGCAGTAACTGATTATCTTCAGGCTATATATGCTACTGAAGAGAAAGAGGTTTTTGCCATGATTCACCTTGATAGCCAGCATCGGGTTATCGAGTTGGAAACGTTATTTACCGGAACAATTTCTTCAGCGAGCGTTTACCCTCGTGAAATAATTAAATCGGTGATGAATAAAAATAGCTGTAAGTTGATTCTCTGTCATAACCACCCAAGTGGTTTAGCTGAACCATCAACAAGCGATAAAGCCATAACTACAAAGATAATTAATGCACTCAAGTTCATAGATGTGGAGGTTTTAGACCACATTATAGTTGGTACTGAGTCAACGGTATCTTTTGCTGAACGCGGCTTGATTTAAAGTTTAATTTTAACCCTAACGGGGCGTTATTCCCGTTAGGGAATGGTGCCCTAATTCAATCTGTTCTATGAGAGAACTAGGAGAAATACCATGAAAGAGAATAAATCTTTAGTTACCCGTATTGCAAATCGTTACGGTGTGGATAGCACGAAGTTTTTTGATACATTAAAAGCTACTGCATTCAAACAAAGGGATGGGGGCGCGCCAACCAACGAGCAAATGATGACTTTGTTGATTGTTGCTGAGCAATATAACCTAAACCCTTTTACTCGTGAAATTTATGCTTTTCCCGATAAACAAAATGGCATTATCCCTGTTGTGGGTGTTGATGGTTGGAGTCGTATAATCAATGATCACCCAGAATATGACGGTATTGAGTTTGTGTATTCAGACAAAATGGTCAGAATGGATGGTGCCAAAGTAGATTGCCCTGAATGGATAGATGCTATTATTTATCGTAAAGATAGAGCACGGCCAATAAAAATCAGAGAGTACCTAGATGAAGTTTATCGAGCTCCATTTAAAGGGAATGGTCGTAATGGGTCTTATGTAGTAGATGGCCCATGGCAGACACATACGAAGCGACAGCTTCGTCATAAGGGTATAATTCAGTGTTCACGTATCGCTTTTGGTTTTGGAGGTATCTACGACCAAGACGAAGCTGAGCGCATAAAAGATATGGGAGATGTAGTGCTTACCCAACCTCAGGCTACAATTGAGGGAGGCAGCGACTCATCAAATGCAATGCAAGTAGAGTTCAAGCAATTGAACCCACTTTTAAAACAATTGGCGGAGCGCGCAGAAAAGCAAAATGCTTGGAGTGCTGCCTACCAGTATAGCGAAGAGCGCTTTCATGGTGCTGAGCTAGAGTATGCAACCAAATATCTGCAAAACAGAGAAGTGGAAGCCATAGGGGAAAGTGATGTAGAGGTCGAGAATGAAGTTATTGAAACTTCACATCAAGATGAAAACATTCACCAACCCCAAGAACAAGAGTTTTCACCCGAAGAAGATAATTTTTTTGGTGAAGAAAACGCTTAACCCCCTCGGGAGTTTCCTCCCGAAAGGGGGGATCTCTCTTTAATAAAAGGAGAGATATATGAAAATCGTAAACTTATCTCAACGAGATGATGACTGGTTAGAGTGGCGAAAAGGTGGATTAACTGCTACTGATGCTATTATCTTGCTTAATCGCTCGCCCTACAAAACTAAGTGGCGACTTTGGGCCGAAAAAACTGGCTATGCAAAAGAAGTCGATCTTAGTTTAAACCCTCTGGTACGCCTAGGGGTTGTAAATGAAGATAAAGCTCGCCAGGCTTTTGAAGCTAAACACAATGACTTACTTTTACCTGCATGTGTTCAATCTGTTAAAAACCCACTGCTAAGAGCTTCATTAGATGGGCTTAATAGTACGAACCAACCGGTAGAATTAAAATGCCCAAGTGAAAGTGTATGGAATGATGTTTGCACTAACGGTGCAAATAGCGAACCCTATAAACTTTACTATGTACAAGTTCAGCACCAATTACTTGTAACCGGCGCAAAGAGTGGTTGGTTAGTATTTTGGTATAACGGTGAAATTCGTGATTTTGTTATTAATCGCGATGATGTTATGCACAAGCAACTGCTGGTGGAAGCTGAAAAGTTTTGGGAGCAAGTACAAAAGCGTCAAGAGCCTGAAAAAGACCCTGAACGTGATTTGTATATCCCTAAACATAAAGAAGCCGAGCGCTGGATTAGTGCAGCTGAAGAGTATCGAATCTATGAAGCTGAAGCCCAAGAGTTGAAAAAGCGATTGAGTGAACTCAGTGAGAAACAGAAACCGTTACTCGAAGATATGAAGTCACTAATGGGAGGATACCTACAAGCTGACTACGGTGGTTTAATGGTTACAAGGTATAAAGTTAGTGGCCGTGTAAACTACAAAAAATTACTTGAAGAAAAAGCATCTAATATCAAACCTGATGATATCGAGACATATAGAGCAAAATCTGATGAGCGTTGCCGAGTAACGGTAAGCGAGTCTATTAATCCACGCTATGTAGTCGATGAGGCGATACTTGCACCTCTTCAAAACATGAGTGAAAAAGCAGAGTCATTTTATTTTTAAAAGGCTTACCTAGTTTACAAAAAACTTACATTAACCCAAAGGGTAACACCCAGAGGGGAGTTACCCTTTGTTTAAATAATACAATGAGGTAATTTAATGAACACTATTATTGTGAAGCAAAATGAAAATGGTCAATTTGATGTTTTAGCCTCTTCTAAAATACCAGTCAAGGTTATCTTAGTTGAGCCCGACATATCCGGGAACTCAAATATGGAAATGGCGGGTGAAGCTTGTATCGGCTGGGTTGGCACTACAATTGTCAATCAGCAACTGGTCGATGAAGCAACTTTAAGCCTAGAAGGCATCAAATAGTTAATAAAATTAGTTTGGGGGCATACGCTCCCTTTCCCATGATGAACAAATTTAGTCTGCATGGGAAAGGAGGAAAAGCCGAAATAAATAAGTTTACTCCCGAAAAGGGCGGAAACAGCTTAGCTTACACTTAACATAAGAAGTAAGATTTACAATACAAAACCTTATGGCTTATTCATGATTTGAATAAGTTATTTTAGAACAAGTTTTACCCACTTATGGGTGAAAATGAGGTAACTGGCTTCTATAAATAAACAGTATATAAACATTAACAACCATCCCAACGGGACGCATCGAGCCCGCAGGGTATCAGGTGCGCCCCTATATCCATTCAGGAGAGCATCATGAGTAATACAGTTAAACACCTCGAAAATCTTTGTGTGATTCACGTAGATTTCGACATTTGGAGTGGACAAACCCGACTTGCTGCAGCTGATTTTAAGCTTGGTGAAGGTGGGGAAATTCCTCCAGAAAAAGTAGCCCAATTAGGCTCGAAAAAAATCTGTGATCCAGCAAAGCTTAAAGGCTTTAATCGCTTGAAAACAGAAACACGCCGATTATTATTAGCTTACGGTATGCCATTTATGAATGGTTTTGCTGTGCCAGCTAGCAAATCAGATGAAATATGTTTCAAACTTAATGAAATAAACCACGAGTTTGAAGCGTTAAAACAATCTTTCCTCAGCGGTTATAACGCTGCAGTGAATGAATGGATTTCAGAAAACCCAGAATATGAAATGGCTATTCGTGCAGGTGCCTTACCGAGATCTGTAGTAGAAAAAAGAATAGGCTTTGAATATCAAGTTTTCATGATCCAACCAATAAATGATGACGATCCAACAGCAAAAAACCTCGACAGAAAAATTGAAAGTCTTGGCCGAGATCTTTTAGATGAAGTTACTGATGAAGCAGATAAATTTTACTCAAGAAATTTATCTGGCCGAGTAACATGTAATGTTACAACCCGCATTACTCTGAAAAAGATTCGCGACAAAGTTGATGGCCTGTCATTTTTAAATGGCTCATTAACCCCGTTAGTTGATCTATTAGATGAAACCTTGCGAGGATATGAGCAACACTCACAAGGCCGAGTTGTTCAAGGTGCTTTCTTTTATCAAGTTGTTGCAGCAGTACTTATTATGAGTAATCGCCAGCGTATTGAAGAATATGCTAACGGTGCTGTAACTTTGGCTGGCATGACTGATTCAGTAACCCCCAGTGTAATATCTGGCGCTGATACGGAAGTCAAGCAAGTTAATGACTCAACCAATGAAGGCAGTAACGAACCTTTATATGAATCACTAACGACAGAAGAGAGTAAAGAGGCCAACTTGGATGAAGATATAGCATTATTATCTTCAACTAAAGATGAAAACGAACTTGTCATTGAAAGCTTAGATGCTGATATAGATAAGTTTTTTGAGCAATTTGCAGAGAAAAGCACCTCGGAAGAAAGTGGTGATCTCCCAAATAATAGTCATGAACTTGAACAGGTGAATGATTATGAAATAGAGAAAGAGCCTGAGTACGCACATGAAGCGGTATATGCCGATGAAATGAGTGAAAAAGAGGTCGTTATGCCTGATTTTGAAGACGAAGACGCGTTTTTTTAATCAAGTAAATAAACTTCAAAGATGTTGCCACCTTTATAGGTGGCTTTCATCTTTGCCATCCAACTAGGAGAATACAATGTCTAAACGTAAAACAATTTATAGCGCACTACCAATCGTAGCAGCTGCATACGGTGAAAAGTTCGGTGTAAAAATTAGCATAGGTGGCGATACCGCTTGTACAGATGGTAAGTCAATTAACTTGCCTAGCATTCCAGAGGGTTATCCATATATGGATGCTGTTTGGGGGTATTTAGCTCATGAAGCTGCACATGTTAGATTTACTGATTTCAATACATCAAGACGTCCTGGATTACATTCCACTTTAGTTAACATACTAGAGGACTGTCGAATTGAAAGAGAAATGATAAAAATATACCCGGGAACTGCCCAGACATTAAATGAGGTTGCTCGATATATGGCCCAAGCTGGTCATTATGAGCATGTTTCAGATAATGAACATCCCGCACAAATACTGCTAGCCTTTAGCCTGTATTGGTTACAGTCACAAGTAGTTGGTCAGGATGTTCTAAATTCATATTTAGATACAGCTAGGGCAGCACTTGAAAATGTTTTTCCGAAAGGTGTTGTGGTTCGTCTTAATGCTTTACTACGTAAAGTTATAGATACTCAATCAACACATGAGATTTCAGTATTGGCAGATGAAATTATTGCAATGCTGAAAGATGAGAAAAATAAAGAGCAACAAGGCCAAGGTAACAACCAAAGCCAAGGTGATAACCAAAGCCAAGGTGATAACCAAAGCCAAGGTGATAACCAAAGCCAAGGTGATAACCAAAGCCAAGGTGATAACCA
>NZ_JALNTK010000006.1:0-175698 GCF_023161865.1 Pseudoalteromonas sp. 2CM36K | reverse complement strand
CAAGGGTGATAAGAAAGAAGCCGAATAAGTACCCCTATAAAAGAAAATGCCAGTCAGTTCTTAACTGACTGGCATTACGCAATTTGCGGCTTTTTTATTATGAAATGTGTGTTATTTAACTGGGCGAGGCTCAGTTCGTAAACCTAAAATTAAGCTTACACACATCAATAACAATACAATGGTAAATGGCAGACCGGTTGATATAGCCCCCGCTTGCAGTGCTTCAATCGCTTGAGTGCCACCAATCCAAAGTAATGCAGCAGCGATAGCACCCTCAACAGACGCCCAAAAAATACGCTGTGGTACCGGCGCATCAATCTTACCACCTGCTGTGATTGAATCGATTACAAGTGACCCTGAATCAGAAGAAGTAATAAAGAATACCAGTACTAAAACAATAGCAATGAAAGATAAAACGTTCGCCATTGGCATTTCATCAAGCATTTGGAACATCGCCATAGGCACACTTGTTAAACCGTCAGTTCCTAGGGCACCAATTCCATTAACTACTTGGTCAATTGCGATGCCGCCATAAATAGACATCCACAGGATAGTGACTGCTGTAGGAATAAGTAGTACAGCGGTTAAAAACTCACGAATTGTACGACCACGTGAAACACGGGCAATAAACATACCTACAAACGGTGACCACGAAATCCACCAAGCCCAATAAAATACTGTCCATCCATGCATCCATGTTTCATCTTCACGACCATGTGGGTTACTTAACGGAATAATGTTTTCTACATAGCCCATTACCGTGTTTGGTATATTACCCATAGATACAGCAAAACCAACTAAACATACAAATACCAGTAGCACTAAAGCAATAAGCATATTGACGTTACTAAGTAATTTAACGCCACCATCAATGCCTCGAATAACAGAGACGACGGCTAGTAAAGTAACACCTGTAATAACCAGAATTTGCGAACCTACGCCACCTTCTAAACCAAATACGTGGTTAATACCGGCAGAAGCTTGTTGTGCACCTAACCCAAGCGACGTAGCTAAACCAAATAAGGTTGCTAATACAGCTAAAATATCAATTATATGACCAGGCCATCCCCACGCTTTATCACCTAAAATTGGGTAAAAAATCGAACGAATAGAAAGTGGTAAGCCTTTATTGTAAGTAAAAAACGCTAACGAAAGCGCGACAACCGCATAAATGGCCCATGGATGAAGACCCCAATGGAACATAGTTGCACCCATTGCCATTTTTGCGGCTTCTGGTGTGTTAGCTGTTACATTGAGTGGTGTTTCATACCAACCAGTGTAGTATGCAACTGGTTCAGCAACCGCCCAAAACATTAAGCCAATACCCATACCTGCTGCAAATAACATTGCCAGCCAAGAAGTACGAGAGTGAGATGGTTTAGCATCGTCGCCGCCTAAACGGATATTGCCGTAAGGCGAAAAAATTAAAACTAAACAAAAAATAACAAAGAAGTTAGCAGCCCACATAAACAGGCCGTCAAAATTATTAATAATATCGGTTTTAATACCATCTAGCGTCGTTTTAGCAACTTCGGCATCAGATACTAATACGGCAATTAAAAACAGCGCTATTAACCCTGCACTTATTCCGAATACAGGGTTATGTATATCAAACCCCCATTTTTGCACGTTGTCTTGACCTACGGTGTAGTCCGTATTGTCAATACTGTACTTGTCATGATTCTCGCTCATGCAATACCTCATTGGTTAATGAAACAGGCTGGCTTAATGCCAGTTTTTTATAGTTCACTGTATTCGTGTTATTAGATTCTTTGCCAAAGCTAACAACACGAATAATTAGAAGACTAACTAATTCAATTGCCCATCATACCTTTACTGCTAGGGGAGTTAAATATTAAATACGAAAGAATTAACACTTTGCTAAAATTTTGAGCTGACTTTGTCTTTTTTTGTACATGTCTGGTCGCTGAGAAAATGAAAACTAACGCGCTAGCACTTTATTTTATAGTCGTAAATAGCAATGAATGCAAAGCTAAGTAAGTGAATATTCGGCCTAATCAGGCAAGAAAATAACTAAAAGCGCTATTGTATACGTAAAAACCCAAGCCAGGGTTTTAAATTACTATTAATTGTTAAAATGATTTTTTAGTTACATTTTAATAATATTTTTATTTTTTAGGGTTATGAGCCAGTTAAACATTTTTCAATGAGGCTAATGAAAAGTTGGATTGAAATAGTTTTTGTAAAAAGCGACTAAATTATTCTGCTATTAAAACTAATTTGGTTGAAGGCTTATCTTACCTGTGAGATTTAATTCACAAAAATGGCAAAGAGACGCTTCGCTTTTAGAGAAGGGACAAACAACAGAAACTAAAAAGAGATGGAATGGCTTTTGTATTCTTATTTACTTCTCTCAATACTATAAAATTTTTAAGAAAATTATGTACAAAAAATAGCGAAGTAAAGCTGCAGTATTTAACCTGCAGCGTAGGTAGTGTGTGAACTATTTTATATATGCTTCATTGTGAACGCCCGCGGCGCGCCCTGATGGATCGGCATTATTTTGAAATGATGCATCCCATGCAAGTGCTTCTGGGGTTGAACACGCAACTGATTTACCATGTGGTACACACTTAGCCGAGGCATCGCCTGGGAAGTGCGACTCAAAAATACTGCGGTAAAAATACGCTTCTTTAGAGTCTGGCGTGTTAATTGAGTACTTAAATTTGGCATTCGCCAATTCTTGATCCGTTACTTGCTCATTAACAAACTCTTTTAAGGTATCTATCCAGCTGTAGCCAACGCCATCAGAGAATTGCTCTTTTTGACGCCATAACACTTCATCTGGGAGGTAGCCGTCAAAGCCTGCACGTAAAATGTGTTTTTCAATTTTGCCGTCTTTACACATTTTAGCTTCAGGGTTAATGCGCATTGCCACATCAACAAACTCTTTATCTAAAAATGGTACGCGTGCTTCAACACCCCAAGCCGCCATTGATTTATTGGCACGTAAACAGTCAAACATATGGAGCTTTGAAACTTTACGGTTCAGTTCTTCATGAAACTCTTGTGCATTAGGCGCTTTATGAAAATATAAATAACCGCCAAATAATTCATCTGCACCTTCACCTGAGAGCACCATTTTTATACCCATGGCTTTAATTTGACGGGCCATTAAGTACATTGGGGTTGATGCACGTATGGTGGTTACATCGTAAGTTTCAATGTGGTAAATCACTTCTTTAAGTGCATCAATACCTTGTTGAATAGTAAAGATAATGGGGTGGTGAATAGTCCCAATCATATCAGCTACCTTTTGCGCTGCGGCTAAATCGGGGGAGCCTTCTAAACCCACCGAAAAGGAATGCAGTTTAGGCCACCAAGCATCACTTTCATCGTTATCTTCAATACGTTTTGCAGCAAAGCGCTGGGTAATAGCGGAAATAACCGATGAATCTAAGCCACCCGATAGCAATACGCCATAGGGTACATCACACATAAGCTGGCGCTTAACCGCCGCTTCCAATGCATCTTTTACATCTTCTGCTTTAGCATCGTTGTTTTTAACAGCGTCGAAGCGTTGCCAATCACGTTGATAGTAAGGGGTTAATTTGCCGTCTTTGCTGTAAAGGTAATGCCCCGGCGGAAACTCTTCAATGTGCTTACAAATAGGTGAGAGTGCTTTGAGCTCTGACGCTACATAAAAGTTACCGTGCTCATCGTGACCTGTGTAAAGTGGAATAATACCAATGTGATCGCGACCAATTAAGTACGCGTCTTGCTCTTCGTCATATAAACAAAAAGCAAAAATACCATTTAAGTCATCTAAAAATGCCGGTCCTTTTTGTTTATACAGGGCTAAAATCACTTCACAATCTGACTGGGTTTGAAAATCAAAGTCGACCTCTAAGTTAGCGGCCAGCTCTTTGTGATTATAAATTTCGCCATTAACCGCTAAAATATGGGTTTTTTCTGGGTTGTAAAGGGGTTGAGCACCGCTTGATACGCCAACAATGGCTAAGCGCTCATGCACTAAAATTGCTTTATCAGATGAATACACACCAGACCAATCAGGCCCACGATGACGTAACAGTTTAGACATTTCGATTGCCTGAGTGCGTAACTGGCCGGGATCCGATTTAATATCGAGTACACCAAAAATTGAACACATAATTTTTCCTCATTCCTATTAAGTGCCTACGATAGCGAGTTTGCTAAAGACTAACCTTGTTTTATCAGAAATAAATAACTAAGTCACACGGCTTTTTTAAATTAATAAGAATAATTTATGCACCAAATAAGTTGCTGGTGCACCAACATGGTGAAGTTGATAGTGTGATAGCAACTGATTGTACAATTTTTAATTTAAAACAGGCAGGGATAAGCATTTAATGCTCATGAAAATTTATATTTGCACCAAGTAGGTGCAAATATAATCGTTAGGAAATAGCTTTAAGTTAATTAGCCCAAGCGCGATTTAAACTCAGTTTAAGCTGAGATAGATGTGCATCGAGTTTGTTTTTTGCCGCGTTTGCTTGTTCAAGCGTTACAAACTCAAAAGTAATTGAATCGGCGGTTCTAAACTGAGCAAACTGATGTAAATCCGCCTCTATTACATGGCCTATCAATGGGTAGCCCCCCGTTGTTTGTGCATCATTTAATAGCACAATTGGGTTGCCATCGGGTGGGAGTTGCACGCTTCCCGGTGCTACCGCGAGTGAGTGTAGCGAAAGCGAGTGTTGCATTATTTGGCTATTATTATGATCTAGGCGTACTCCCATTCGATTGCTATTCGGGTTAATAGTAAATGAGGTGGTACAGAAAGCGTTTATACACTCAGGTGTAAGTAGTTCATGATGTGGGCCTTGATGTAGCCGAATAACTTTTCGTTTAGGCGGTGTTAATGCGCCTTTATTGCATAGCCAAGGCTGAATATAGGGGGTTATTTTTATAATATCGTCGCTTTGTAATGCTCGGCCATTATAACCACCAATGGCTGCCCCTAAGTCAGTTGATTTAGAACCCATAACTTCAGGGCATTCAATTCCACCTTTTACGGCAATGTAAGCTCTGGAACCACCGCGTCCTGTATCAAATTTAAGTGTTTGTTTTGCTTTTACCGGATAACTCCACCCGGGGTAAATGGCTTGAGCGTCAAGTCTAGCATTTAAGTCGGCTCCATGCAGAGCAATGACGGTATCGCACTCAAATTGTAATTCACATAACCCAACGGTGAGTTCAAGTACGGCATCGTTATCGTGATTATTTACTAAGCGATTGGCAATAATGTGCGCATAGGTGTCTAGACTACCCGAGCGGCTAACCCCTAAATGACGAAAACCCACACGGCCTAAATCTTGGATTGTAAGCTGTATACCGGGTTTGATTACTTTAATCATTGTTTACTCCTTTTAACAGGCTCAAATTGAAGGGTGTCACCGGGTTTAAATAAACAAGGGTTTGAGGCGGTTGCATCAAATAAACAGGCATCAGTATGAGCAATAATATGCCAGCCACCGGGTGAGTCTTCAGGGTAAATGCCTGTTTGGTCTGCCCCAATCGCAATTGCGCCTTTAGGAACACTGACTCGTGGGTTATCACGCCTTGGGGTAAACAGTTGAGCGTTGAGCCCATGTAAATAAGGGAAACCGGGCACAAAACCTAAAAACAACACATGGTAAATTTCTTTACTGTGTAGATTAATTACCTCATCTATTGTTAGCTGGTGATAATTAGCCACATAGTTTAAATCTTCACCTTGATAATAGGTGTCTATTTTATGATGCTGACTTTCAAAGGCGTAATCATCAACCTCATCCCATAGTTTGGTTAAGGTGTTTTGCCATTGATGTAAATTACTGGCTGATTTTAAATACAAGGTTAATGAGTTCATCCCGGGGACTAAATCTATAAACTCATTGGTGTTTTTACAATACTGTGACAGCGCCCAGAGTTTTTTTTGCGTCGCAAGTATGTGTTGTTCACTGTAGTGAGAAACATCAAAAAGCAGACTAGAATTTGTTAATATTTTTATACTTGGCAAAGTGCTCATACAGATAACTTATTAATATTGTTTGTATTTAAGCTATCACAGTCGATGTGCTATTACGATATTAATAGACAAACTGGGATCGATTAAATTCCCGTCTTCGTAAAGTTTTATTGTGTGTGAAATTTATTCTTGCGTTTAAAGGTCTGCTTTAGGGTCTGTTGACCTTTGCGGATTAAAATCGCTCCTAGGCAGAACCCGAAGGGCAGCGCCTGTTTGGCATTGATGCTTCGTTATCGCCTATTTATGGGGAATAACCACACCACATAGGCTCTGCCTTGTCTAAACACCAAACAAACTGCTGCAAATTTAACCTTGGAAGGTCAACAGACCCTAGAGTAACTAAAACTAAGAGGTCATCGTATGTTTAAGCGGGTAATACTATCGGCGTTTGCCATTGTGGGCTTACTAAGTGCAATGAGTGCTATATCGTCAGATGAAATAATCAAACCAACTGATTTAGATGCAACCATGCATGTTGAAAAAATAGTGCTGGGTTCGGGCTGTTTTTGGGGGGCAGAAAAACGCTATGAAGCACTTAATGGTGTGTTAGACGCTGAATCGGGTTACGCCGATGGCCAAGGATTTAAGCCAACCTATAGAAATATCACTAAGTTATCCCGTCGCTTTGATGAAGATAATTACGCCGAAGTGGTGCAGGTTACCTTTAATAGTAATATTATTTCAGCAAGAGAGTTGTTGCAAAATTACTACGAGAGCCACGATCCAACGCAAAAGAATCGTCAGGGTAATGATGTAGGAACGCAATATCGCTCTATTATTTTAACCACTACCGATCAGCAAGCGAGTATCGCAAAAGCCGTCACGAGTGAGTATCAGCAATTATTAAGTAAAGCCGATTATGGAAAAATAGTGACGCAAATAAAGCCACTTGAACGCTTTTATTCGGCTGAAGAGTATCATCAAAATTACCTTGAAAAAAATCCAAACGGCTATTGCCCTGATCATTCAACCGGCGTTGTATTTACCCAAAGTGATAAACCTAAGGTAGATAATACTGCATTATTAAATGGCAAACAGATTGTCATTTTAGACTCGCAAAGTTATTGCCCTTACTGCGAAAAGTTTAAAGCGGCCGTTGCCAATGATTATAAAGGCACAATTCCAATGACTTTCCGCCATGCTGATCAGCTTGCAGGGTTAACGATTAAATCGGCGACATGGGCTACGCCTACCATATTATTTTTAGAAAATGGGGTTGAGGTCTATTCTCGCCAAGGCTACATGAACGCAGAGCAATTTTATAAAGCTTTAGGTGCGTTTAAGCTTGGCAACAGTGAAGCTTATAAAGTGGCTTTTAATGCTAAAACCGACAGCCCTTACTGCAAAGAATATGCTATTTTTAAAAACACGCCCGATGGCATCTTTATTGATAAACTAAGCGGTGAGCCATTATTTGATACCCGCGATAGATTTAACTCAGGCACCGGTTGGCTTTCGTTTACCCACCCAATAAAAGATAGTGTAACTCAACATGAAGATAATAGCTGGGGAATGCAGCGCATTGAGCTTAAGTCTAAAAGTACCGGTATTCACTTAGGGCATTTATTTCCGGGTGAGGGGCCTAGAGGGCAAGATAGATATTGTATTAATGCGACTGTTTTAGAATTTGTAGCCAGAAAACAGTAAATTTTAAGCAAAAAAAAGCAGCGATGATTAAGTAACCTGAACTCTGGATAATAAATCTATCTCAAGCAGCTATTTACAGCGCTAACTACGTTGAATTTACTTGCAATAGGCGAGCTATTGACGCGTAATTTCGCCTTGTTTTCACTGGAAATCTCTGGCTAGAGAAAATAAACATAAATATCAATTTTGATTCAATACGTTAGTAAATCTCTTAACCAAAGTTCAGGTTAAGTAGATACTTAACGGTCGCTGCATTTCAATTGACAACATCTTCACACACAATAAAGATTCGGGGGGTTGTATTAGTACAAAACTAACTCTGGCTTATTGTTGTTGATGAGAATGAAAATAAAAACAACCCAAGCTCAGTCACCACCGGACTTGAGTTGTTTTTTACACTGACAACATCTTCACACACAATAAAGATTCTTAAGTTTATTGGCGGGTGTAAGGGTAAAAATAAAAACAACTCAAGCTAAGTCACCACCGAACTTGAGCTGTTTTTTACACTGACAACATCTTCACACACAATAAAGATTCTTTTTTACTAGCTCGTTGTTACAAACTAATGAAATCTGATTTAAATAACACGTTTTATATTTTTTAGCGTGTTGCCGTTTGGTTGAGTTAACTTTAGAGCTTTTACTCAATTTCGACAAGCGATAAAAACAAAACTAATAAGTGAAAAAAACTAACTTATGGGGTTTTAGATTTTTTTAATAAATAAATCAATGATAAATAGTCGCTTTTGTTGTTTTTCCGGTAGGGGAATTTTAAAAATAAAAGTTGCACACTTTAAAATTAGCTAATAAGCGCTCAACAAGGAGCGCTTAATTGAATGTGCTATTTAGTTTGCCTAAAGGTGTTAATCACCCATTTTGCAAACAAATCGAGAGGGTGATTAGCGGTACTTGAGCCATGCTGAACTAAATAGTATTTGTCTTTTGTTGTTAGTGGTTGCTCAAACAGTTTGTAGAGCCATTGCTCATCCAGCCAGCTTTGACTTATTGGCAAAGGAATAAGTGCAATGCCCATACCTTGCTGTGCAGCCCGTGCTACGCCAAACATACTGTCTATTTGAATAATTTGTGCAGGGGAAAAGTCATCAATACCGACTTTTTCAGCCCATTGGTGCCATGCCCAAGGCCGGGCTTTGTGAACAATAAGCGGCACTTGATTGAGCGCCTGGCAGTGATCGTTTTGCCACTGATCGAGCAGCTTTTTATTACACGCTGGAATATATTCTAAATTAAATAACTCAGTAGCTAGCCCATCAAGCGGTTTGCTTGAAGATAAAATGATTGATAAATCACTTTGGCGAGTCAACTCTTTTCGTGTTTTAAGGGTGTCCATGTGTAAATTAATATTAGGATGCTCACTCGTCCACTCACTTAGTTTTGGCATTAGCAATTCACTGGCAAAGAACTCGGGCAGGGTAATGGTTAAATTTACATTTTGTTGTAACTGACTAAATTCGGTGATGGTGCTTTCCAGCATATTTATAATGGGGTAAATCGCTTCAAAAAAGTTTTTACCAGCTGGCGTTAAGCTTATGGAACGGGTTTGCCTTTGAAATAAATCAATGCCCAGCTGCTCTTCTAGCTGCTTTATTTGATGGCTGACCGCCGATGGCGTTAAATACAGCTCTTTGGCGGCATGTTTAAAACTTAAGCTTTTTGCGGCAAAACAAAAAGAGCGAAGGCCGCGAATAGGTGTTTGCATGGTATCCAATATAAAGTTATTTCAATCACCTTATTACAGGCAATTATTAAACCAAAAATAAAAGCTAACTATATCAGTTATTTAATTTTTTTATTAGGGTGAATTCACCTAAGTAGTGCGTTAAATTCTCACTATAGTGCAAAAACTAAAATAAAGGCAAAAAAAATCCCTCTTGCGAGGGATTTTGGGTAACTCAGCGCCATTGGCACTGGGAATGAGGTCGGTACAGGGTGAAATTGTGAGTGGTTTAAAACACCATCTCAGGAATATCACCGTCGACAAGCAACTTACCTGCCGTTTTACTAATAATTTCATCAACTGATACGCCTGGTGCGCGTTCTAGCAAATGAAATGCGCCGTCTTTAACTTCTAATACAGCTAAATCGGTTACTATTTTTTTAACACAGTTAACGCCCGTCAGCGGTAACGTACAGCTTTCTAATAATTTAGAATCGCCGTGTTTACTCGCATGGGTCATAGTAACAATAATGTTTTTTGCACCAGCAACTAAATCCATTGCTCCGCCCATGCCTTTTATTAATTTTTTAGGGATCATCCATGAGGCTATAGACCCGTTTTGGTCTACCTCAAATGCACCCAGAACTGTTAAGTCTACATGACCACCCCGTATCATGGCAAAACTATCTGCACTATTAAATATAGCTGCACCGGTAGCTGCCGTCACGGTTTCTTTACCCGCGTTGATCATATCTGCATCTACTGTGTCTTTGGTTGGGTATTCACCCATACCTAATAGGCCATTTTCGGACTGTAGCATAACTTCTATGCCATCGGGTACATAGTTTGCGACGAGTGTCGGAATACCTATGCCTAAATTAACATAGTACCCATCTTGTAGCTCTTGAGCGACGCGCATTGCGACTTGTTCACGTGATAATGCCATTTTAAGTGCTCCTGCTTAATCTCGTGTGGTAACACGTTCAATACGTTTTTCAAAGTTACCCTTGATCACGCGATTTACAAAAATGCCAGGGGTATGAATTTGACTTGGCTCCAGTTCACCGGGTTCAACTATCTCTTCCACCTCAGCAACGGTAATTTTACCTGCGGTTGCAGCCATTGGGTTAAAGTTCATTGCGGTATGGCGAAACACTAAATTACCGTAGCGGTCTGCTTTCCATGCTTTTACAATGGCAAATTCACCCGTGATTGACTCTTCTAAAATATAAGGGCGACCATTAAATTCTTTTACTTCTTTACCCTCAGCTACTGGCGTACCGTAACCCGTGGCGGTATAAAAAGCAGGAATACCGGCACCACCAGCACGCATTTTTTCTGCTAGAGTCCCTTGTGGTGTTAGCTCTACATCAATTTCGCCATTAAGTAGTTGTTGTTCAAAAAGAGCATTTTCGCCCACATAAGAGGCAACCACTTTTTTAATTTGTTTGTCTTGTAATAAAAGTCCTAAACCAAAGTCATCAACGCCGCAATTGTTCGATACGACCGTTAACTCTTTGGTTTGTATTTTTTTAATTTGGGCTATTAGTCCCTCGGGAATACCGCATAAACCAAAACCACCAGCGATGATAGTATCGCCGTCTTTTAAACCTTCCATTGCAGCTTCGTAACTCGAAACTACTTTATCAAAACCGGCCATGAGTGACTCCTCATTCTATGCTATTGCAATTATTGTGTGTGTAATGCCACTGAAACTTTACTAACAGGCTGTTTATTAAGCGCATTAGTAATTTGCCAACCTGCTTGTGCAAGCCTTTTTAAATCAATTCCATGTTCAATGCCAAGCCCTTGCAGTAAGTAAACAACATCTTCGGTGGCAACATTTCCTGACGCACCCTTAGCGTAAGGGCAGCCACCAAGGCCAGCAACGGCAGCGTCAACTGTTGAAATACCTAGGCTTAAGGCAGCGTAAATATTTGTGAGCGCCTGTCCATATGTATCATGAAAATGTACTGCAAGCTTACTTTTATCAATATGCTTGAGCAGCAATGTAAGCAGCTCAGTCACTTTACCTGCGGTGCCGACACCAATAGTATCGCCAAGGCTCACTTCATAGCAGCCAAGCGCTAATAACTTTTGTGCCACGTTTAAAACAACCTGAGGGTCAACGTCTCCCTCATAAGGGCAGCCTAAAACACAGCTTACATAACCACGAACGCGTATATTATTCGCTTTAGCAAAAGTCATTACCTCGCTAAAACGATCAATACTTTGCGCTATTGAGCAATTTATATTTTTTTGACAAAACGCTTCGCTGGCCGCCGTAAATATAGCAAATTCTTTAATACCAACAGCATGCGCAGCTTGTGCGCCTTTTAAATTTGGCGTTAAGGCACTTAAATTAATCTCTGGAAGGTCAAGCGCATTGATCACCTCGCTTGAGTCTGCCATTTGTGGCACCCATTTTGGGGATACGAACGCACCAGCTTCTATGTCTTTTAATCCCGCACCGGCGAGGGCATTAATTAGTGTTACTTTATCTTCAGTGCTGACGGTTTTTTCATTTTGTAAACCATCACGTGCACCCACTTCAACAATACGAACTTTGTTTGCAAAGGCACTCATTAAGCACCTTCCTGCACAGTCGTATCTTCAACAATGGCTAACAGTGCGCCGTGTGAAACTAGTTCACCTTCACCAAAGCAGTAACTCTGTAATATGCCGTCATGTGGTGCATTAAGTGTATATTCCATTTTCATGGCTTCGATAATAACAACGGCATCACCTTTGGTGATAGTGCTACCTACTTCAATTAAATGTTTTACTACCGTGCCATTGAGTGGCGCAGCGAGCGGCAGCGCGTCACTTTCGTGTGAACTAATATAATGCTTATCAACACATTCAAACTTAGTTTGCAGTGCTTTATTCATTACAGTAATTTCATTGTCAGTTATGTTGACATGCGCACTGTGCTTTTCACCGTTAATAAATACGTTGCACACACCATTATTTAGCGTCCCTTGAACCCTGTATACGCCCGCACTGTGTGTCACATTGTAACCCTGCGCTGTTTTGATAGCGCTAAGCGGTAAATCTACAAATGGGATTTTAATTGCCTGCGGTGCATTTAAAGTAAAGCCACTAAGTTGTTGCCAAGGGCTGGCACTATTGTTTTGTGCTTGGTGCGTGTTTAACGACTCTAAATAGGCAAAAGCAGCAATAAGCTGGCTTGATAGCAATAATGACTCATCAACCGTAGCGAGTGAATCACCTTGTTCAGCAATAAAGTGTGTACTTGGCGCGCCTTGTTTAAAGCTTGCGTGGCAAGCTAAGTTATGTAAAAAGCCAATATTGGTACTAAAGCCCGCTAAATGAAATTGTTCAAGCGCCTGTTGCAAACGAGAAAGCGCTTGTTCGCGATTATCATCATGAACAATTAACTTTGCAATCATTGGGTCGTAATAAGGGCTTATTTCATCACCTTGGGCAATCCCGGTATCTATGCGTACAAATTCACTATTAACGGGGACGTGTAACGCTTCAATGGTGCCTGAACACGGAATAAAGTCATTTGCAGGGTCTTCGGCGTAAATACGCGCTTCAAAGCTATGGCCTTGCAGTTGAATATCAGATTGCTTTAACGGCAGTGTTTGCCCGCCCGCAATATTAATTTGCCAATTTACTAAATCAACGCCGGTTACCATTTCGGTCACTGGGTGCTCTACTTGCAAGCGAGTGTTCATTTCCATAAAGAAAAATTCATTACCGCAAAGTAAAAACTCAACGGTACCGGCACCACGGTAATTAATGGCTAATGCACAGCGTACAGCCGCTTCGCCCATTTCTTTACGCAGCGCATCAGATAAACCTGGAGCAGGGGCTTCTTCAATCACTTTTTGGTGTCGGCGTTGTAACGAACAGTCACGATCACCCAAATAAACACAGTTACCGTGATTATCTGCAAATACTTGTACTTCAACATGGCGAGGTTGATTAACGTAGCGCTCTAATAGCACTAAATCGTTACCAAAACCGGCAATGGCTTCACGTTGGGCGCCTTCAAGTGCAGTTATAAAGTCTTTCGGCTTTTCTACCACTCGCATCCCTTTACCGCCACCGCCAAAGGCCGCTTTGATAAGAACAGGGTAACCAATTTTTTTAGCCTCAGATTGCAAAAAAGCAGGGTCTTGTTTATCACCATAGTAACCAGGTACTAAAGGAACGTTTGCCGCGGCCATTATTTCTTTAGCACGGGTTTTTGAGCCCATTGCTTCAATACTCGTTGCTGGTGGGCCAATAAAAGCAATGTTATGGGCTTCACAGGCTTTAGCAAATTCACTGTTTTCAGATAAAAAACCGTAGCCTGGATGAATGCAATCAGCGCCACTGGCTTTAGCAACCTGCAAAATTTTATCTGCGACTAGGTATGAATCTTTACTTGGCGCAGCACCAATATGGTAGGCTTCGTCGGCCATTTTTACATGTTGCGCGTTTTTATCTGCATCTGAATACACCGCAACCGTGGTTAAGCCCATTTGCTTTGCGGTGCGCATAATACGACAGGCAATTTCGCCACGGTTAGCAATCAGAATTTTTTGTAATTGTACTGTGTTCATAATGCGTCCTAGAGTTGCCATTGGGGAGGGCGTTTATCAAAAAAGGCGCTCAGTCCTTCTTGGCCTTCAGTTGATACACGAATTTTAGCTATACGCTCTGCAGTCAGTGCAATTAGCTCCTCGTTTATCTCTTTATTGGCAACATCGTTAATAAGTGCTTTTGCGGCCTTAACGGCAATAGGGCCGTTATCAATCAAGGTTTGCAGCAAATTATCGAGGGCTGTTTCTAAGTTCCCAGTAATTTGATGCACTAAACCCAGTTGCTTTGCTGTGTGGGCATCAAACACTTCTGCAGTTAAAAAATATCTGCGTGCAGCACGCTCACCAATGGCCTTAATCACATAAGGGCTGATCACGGCAGGTATTAGCCCAAGTTTAACTTCACTTAAACAAAATTGCGCATCGTCTTTACTAAGCGCAATATCACAACAGGCAATTAACCCTAATGCTCCACCAAAGGCGGCACCTTGTACCGCACAAATTGTAGGATGCGGGCTCTGTGCTAATACTTGCATAAGTTTAGCCAGTTGCATTGAATCAGCTAAGTTATCGTTATAGTTATTATCTGCCATCGATTTCATCCAGGCTAAGTCGGCACCGGCTGAAAAATGTTTACCTTCGGTTTTGAGGACTAAGGCACGAATATCGAGCGTATTAGCATGTTCAATACATTGAATAAGCTCATGGATAACGTCGCTATTAAATGCATTACGTTTTTCTGGGCGGCTTAAAACGAGTACAGCCACATTAGATTTTGTTATTTGTAGTGTTACTGACATTGTGCGCTCCGGTTACATTCTAAATACGCCAAACTTAGACTCACGCTGTGGTGCATTTTTAGCTGCGCTAAGTGCAAGCCCAAGAACATTGCGTGTATCGACAGGATCTATAATGCCATCATCCCATAAGCGGGCACTGGCATAATAAGGATGACCTTGTTGTTCGTATTGACTAATAATTGGCTTTTTAAAATCGCTAACTTCTTGCTCGCTCATGCTTTCGCCTTTACGGGCTAATCCATCTTGTTTAACTTGTGCCATAACACCTGCAGCTTGCTCACCACCCATAACTGAAATACGGGCATTTGGCCACATCCACATCATGGTCGGTTCAAATGCACGGCCACACATTCCATAATTGCCGGCGCCATAAGAGCCACCAATAAGCACGGTGAATTTTGGTACATCAGCACACGACACCGCCATCACCATTTTAGCGCCATGTTTAGCAATGCCTTCGGCTTCGTATTTTTTACCGACCATAAAGCCAGTAATATTTTGTAAAAATACCAATGGAATGTTGCGCTGGGCACACAGTTGAATAAAGTGCGCGCCTTTTTGCGCCGACTCACTAAATAAAATACCGTTATTAGCCACTATGCCCACAGGGTTGCCATAAATGCTGGCAAAGCCTGTCACCAGTGTTTCGCCAAAATAACGTTTAAATTCATCAAAAGACGAGTCATCGACAGTGCGAGCTATAACTTCACGCACATCAAATGGCTTTTTAAGATCAGTACCAACAATGCCGTAAAGCTCGTTAATATCGTAACGGGGAGCTTTTACGTCATCTAATAATGGGGCGGTAGGGCGTGTGTAATTAATTCGCTCTATACATTGGCGTGCAATCGATAATGCATGCGCATCATTTTCTGCGTAATGATCGGCCACACCCGATGTTTTACAATGAACATCGGCGCCGCCAAGCTCTTCTGCGGTGACTTCTTCACCGGTTGCCGCTTTTACCAGTGGTGGGCCTGCTAAAAATATAGTGCCTTGCTCTTTTACAATAATGCTTTCATCGGCCATAGCGGGTACATACGCACCACCTGCGGTACATAAGCCCATAACCACTGCAATTTGTGGAATGCCTTTACCCGACATACGTGCTTGATTGTAAAAAATACGCCCAAAATGCAGTTTGTCTGGAAATACATCGTCTTGCTCTGGCAGGTTGGCACCGCCAGAATCAACTAAGTAAATACACGGTAAGTGGCAACGCTCAGCAATATCTTGTGCGCGTAAATGCTTTTTAACAGTAAGCGGGAAATAGGTGCCACCTTTAACTGTCGCGTCGTTTGCAATCACCATACATTCAACGCCTTTTACGCGACCAATACCTGCAACCACACCGGCACAAGGTATCTCTTGTTCATACACACCAAATGCAGCAAATTGCGATATTTCTAAAAAGGGTGAGCCTTCATCTAATAAAGTACTGATACGGTCACGAACAAACAGCTTTCCTCTGCTTTCATGGCGCTCTTTAAGTGCAGCGCCACCACCTAAGCTAATATTGGCAACTTTATCGCGTAAATCATCCACCAGCGCCGACATATTTTTGTGTTTTTGCACAAAACTAGGATCGTGAGGATTAACGCTCGATTTTAAAATCGTCATAAATTAATCCTTAACGGCTTTCAGTAAATAATTCACGGCCAATCAACATGCGGCGTATTTCTGAGGTGCCTGCGCCAATTTCGTATAATTTCGCATCACGCAGTAAACGACCTGTTGCGTATTCGTTTATGTAGCCATTGCCGCCTAAAATTTGGATTGCATCAAGCGCCATTTTAGTTGCAAGCTCTGCAGCGTATAAAATTGCGCCAGCTGCGTCTTTACGGGTGGTTTCGCCGCGATCACAGGCTTTTGCTACTGTGTACACATAGGAGCGCGCTGCATTCATTTGTGTATACATATCGGCAATTTTGCCTTGAATTAACTGAAATTGACCAATCGGGCTGTCAAACTGTTTACGTTCATGAATGTAAGGCACCACAATGTCCATACATGCTTGCATAATTCCTAACGGGCCTGCAGCTAAAACAACTCGCTCGTAATCAAGGCCACTCATAAGTACCTTAACGCCTTCGTTTAAGTTACCTAAAATGTTTTCTTCGGGTACCTCACAGTTATCAAAGACCAGTTCACAGGTGTTTGATCCGCGCATACCGAGTTTGTCGAGTTTTTGTGCGGTAGAAAACCCCGGGAATGTTTTTTCTACAATAAAGGCGGTAATCCCTTTAGCGCCGGCGTTTAAATCTGTTTTTGCATAAATAACCAGTGTATCTGCGTCAGGGCCATTGGTGATCCACATTTTATTGCCGTTTAAAATGTACTTATCGCCTTTTTTCTCGGCTTTAAGTTTCATTGATACAACATCAGAGCCCGCATTAGGCTCACTCATGGCCAAGGCACCAATGTGTTCACCGCTAATTAGTTTAGGTAAGTATTTTTCTTTTTGTGCTTGTGATCCATTACGGTTTATTTGATTAACACACAGGTTTGAATGCGCACCATAGCTTAAGCCAATAGAGGCACTTGCACGGCTAATTTCTTCCATGGCAATAACGTGCTCTAAATAACCTAAACCCGCACCACCAAATTCTTCATCAACGGTCATGCCTAAAACGCCCATTTCACCCATTTGCGGCCAAAGTTGATTGGGAAACGCATTATCCAGATCTGTTTTTTCAGCTAGTGGGGCAATTTCTTGACTGGCAAAGCTGTTTACATGACTGCGGATCATGTCCGCTGTTTCGCCAAGACCAAAATTCATTTCTTTATATAGTGAAATAGTGCTCATGATTCATTCCTGTGTGTTTGATGACGTTTATTATATTTTATTCATCTATTTTGCTAAGCGTGTCGCGACAACGACGTTCTGCGGTAACCAACTCCATTAGTACAACTTTAATGTCGTCCATTTGTTGAGATAGGTCGGCCTTTTTTTCGCTGATGAGGTCAAGCATAGTAACTAACTGTTTAGCGCTTGATTTGTCTGCATCATACAGTTCAAACAAACGACCGGTTTCAGCCAAGGTAAACCCTAAACGTTTACCACGAAGTATTAACTTTAGGCGTACTTTATCGCGCTTTGAGTAAATACGTGTTTGGCCATTGCGCTCTGGCGATATTAACCCTTGGTCTTCGTAAAAACGGATAGAGCGGGTAGTAATATCAAATTCTTTAGCCAATTCGCTGATACTAAAAGTTTGTTCGTTTTTAGCCGGCTCGTTGGCTGAATTTGCAAAGTTTGTTTGATTATCTGATTTCATTGTAATGTTTACCTCATTCGAATATCACCAATATAAGTGAAGTTTACGTAAAGGTAAAGTGCGATTTAATTGTTATACTTTAGACGTACAAAATAAAGGCGGGTTTACAGTGGAAGTTGAGTGTTTATAAACGTTATAAGCCATTTATGGAGGTTGTAATACATTTTTAGCAAGCTTGCTTTACAGTTTTTACACTAATTAGAAAGTTGATTTTAGATTTACGTTGGCGTAAACGTAAATTTTATGTATGCTCGTATTTATCAGATTAGTTTAAACATTAAGCTAAACATAATAAAACATGTTTGCGTTAATTGAAAATGGAGCCTTTTATGTCTTTCGAAAGCGTTGTAATTGTAGCAGCAAAACGCACCCCAATGGGTGGATTTATGGGCGCACTAAGTGATGCGCAGTCTACCGAACTAGGTGCTACAGCTATTGCAGGTGCACTTGCTCAAACGGGTTTAAGCAATGATGCAATTGATGAAGTGATTATGGGCTGTGTATTGCCAGCTGGCTTAGGCCAAGCGCCTGCACGTCAGGCTATGCTTAAAGCAGGGCTAGCACTAAGCACAGGCGCTACCACAATTAATAAAGTATGTGGCTCGGGTTTAAAAGCGGCCATGTTAGCGAATGACCTTATTAAAGCAGGTTCTATTGAATCAGCCATTGCCGGTGGTATGGAAAGTATGACCAATGCGCCTTATTTTATTCCTAAAGCCCGTGGCGGTATGCGTATGGGCCACGGTGAAATAAAAGATCATATGATGAGTGATGGCCTTGAAGATGCTTACGACAATAAAGCAATGGGTTGTTTTGCTCAAGACACAGCCGATGAATACGGCATTGGCCGTGAGCAAATGGACGCTTTTGCACTGGGTTCGTTAAGTAAAGCAAACGCAGCCATAGAAAATGGTAGCTTTGACAACGAAATCGCCCCTCACACTATTAAAACACGTAAAGGCGATGTCACCGTTTCAATTGATGAGCAACCTGGTAATGCTCGCCCTGAAAAAATCCCAAGTTTACGTGCAGCATTTAAAAAAGACGGCACCATTACTGCGGCAAACTCATCGTCTATTTCAGATGGTGGTGCAGCACTGATTTTAATGAGCGAATCAAAAGCAAAAGCAGAGGGTTTAACACCACTTTGCAAAATTGTTGCTCACAGCACGCATTCTCAAAAACCCAGTGAATTTACCGTAGCGCCTGTTGGTGCAATGAACAGTGTGCTTGAAAAAGCAGGGTGGACAACCGCAGATGTTGATTTATGGGAAATTAACGAAGCGTTTGCCATGGTTACCATGCTAGCTATTAACGAGTTAAAGCTTGATGAGAAAAAAGTTAATGTTAACGGTGGCGCCTGTGCATTAGGTCATCCTATTGGTGCTAGCGGTGCGCGTATTTTAGTAACACTTATCCATGCACTTAAAAACCGGGGTCTTAAAAAGGGCGTAGCCTCTTTATGTATTGGTGGCGGTGAAGCCGTTGCCATGGCCGTAGAAGCACTTTAACTAATAATAAAGCCGCAGCAACTATAACAAAAACGCTGCGGTCCCCAATTTAATCAATAGGATTTTAATTATGCACCAAGTACCCTTACTCATTAACGGCGAATTTATTCAATCAACTTCAAATGAACTAATTGATGTTGTAAATCCTGCTAATCAAGAAGTGTTAGCGCAAGTACCTTGTGCTACAGACGCTGAAATGGACGCGGCTATTGCCTCTGCCAGTGAAACGTTTAAAACCTGGAAAGACGTACCAATTACAGAACGTGCGCGCATTATGATGAAATACGCGGCGCTGTTAAAAGAAAACCATGATGAATTAGCCACTATCATTTGTCATGAGCTAGGTAAAACATTTGAAGATGCAAAAGGCGATGTGTGGCGTGGTATTGAGGTGGTTGAGCAAGCTGCTAATGCACCATCGTTAATGATGGGCGAGACGATGGAAAACGTAGCGCGTAAAATCGATACCTATTCATACATGCAACCACTGGGTGTATGTGCAGGTATTACCCCATTTAATTTTCCGGCCATGATCCCACTTTGGATGTTCCCACTGGCAATTGTATGTGGTAACACCTTTATTTTAAAACCGTCTGAGCAAGACCCACTTACGCCTATGCGCTTAGCTGAGCTATTTATTGAAGCCGGTGCACCTAAAGGCGTGTTACAAGTCGTGCACGGTACAAAACCACAAGTTGACCGCTTATTAGAAGACAAAGCCGTTCGTGCTATTTCGTTTGTTGGCTCGTGTGGTGTGGGTGCATACATTTATTCTAAAGGCACACAACACCTAAAACGTGTGCAAGCGTGTGTTGGCGCTAAAAACCACATGGTGATTATGCCTGACGCGAGTAAATCGCATGTTGTTAATAACTTAGTAGGCGCATCAGTTGGTGCGGCAGGCCAGCGTTGTATGGGTATTTCAGTGGCGGTATTTGTTGGCCAAGCAAAAGACTGGGTTGATGAAATTAAAGCTGGCTTTGAAGGTGTGCGCCCAGGTGTTTGGGATGATGCAGACGCCGCTTATGGTCCGCAAACATCACCTGCAGCAAAAGCGCGTATTTTATCATTGATTGCCGATGGTAAAGCGCAAGGCGCAACCTGTTTAATTGATGGCTCTGACTTTACTGTTGAAGGGTTTGAGCAAGGTAACTGGGTAGGTCCAACGTTATTTACTGATGTAACCAAAGAGATGAACTTGTACAAAGAAGAGATTTTTGGCCCAGTACTGGCGTGTATGTTTGTAGATACCCTTGAAGAAGCCATCGCCCTTATTAACGAAAGCCCTTACGGTAACGGTACCTCACTATTTACATCAAGTGGTGCAGCTGCACGTAAGTTCCAACACGAAATTGAAGTGGGTCAAGTGGGAATTAATGTACCGATTCCTGTGCCGTTGCCATTTTTCTCGTTTACTGGCTGGAAAGGCTCATTCTACGGCGATACTCACACCTATGGTAAACAAGGTATTCGTTTTTACACAGAAACTAAAACTATTACCTCTCGTTGGTTTGAGGATGACATTGCCTCAGGTCCAAACATGAGTATTAATCTTAAATAATATTGCACTGAATAATTAATAAAAAAGAGGGGCACAACACACAGTGTTGTCGCTCCTCACTAATTACTCCCTTGATGGGATGCACCGACAACAAACAAAACACAACAAGAGGTCTACCATGGACTTTAACTTATCTGAAGATCAACAAGCTTTTGCGCAAACGGCGCGTCAATTCGCAGAATCTGAACTAGCACCACATGCAGCTAAGTGGGATCGCGAACATATTTTCCCAAAAGACACAATTAAAGCCGCTGGTGAGCTTGGTTTTTGTGGTTTATACACCCCAGAAGAAGCCGGTGGTTTAGGTTTATCTCGTTTAGATTCAAGCATTATTTTTGAGCAACTTGCACTGGGCTGTACTGCAACAACGGCAATGTTAACCATTCATAATATGGCAACCTGGATGATCGCAAGCTTTGGCACCGATGCAGTAAAAGACAAATACGTTGAGCAATTGGTAATGGGTGAATTACTGGCATCGTACTGTTTAACTGAGCCAGGCTCTGGCTCTGATGCTGCGTCATTAAAAACTAAAGCAGTGCGTGACGGTGATGAGTATGTTATTAACGGCTCAAAAATGTTTATTTCAGGTGCCGGTGAAACAGAAATATTAGTGGTCATGGCGCGTACAGGGGCAGATGGCCCAAGCGGCATTTCAGCGTTTGTTGTACCAGCAGATGCCAAAGGCATTGAGTACGGCAAAGCAGAAGAAAAAATGGGCTGGAATGCACAGCCAACACGCTTAATTAGTTTTGAAGATGTGCGTATTCCAGCCGCAAACTTATTAGGCCAAGAAGGCGAAGGCTTTAAATTTGCCATGCAAGGCTTAGATGGCGGCCGTATTAATATTGCTACTTGCTCTATTGGTACAGCACAAGCGGCACTTAATACCGCACGTGAGTATTTAAAAGAGCGTACCCAATTTGGCAAGCCATTGGCTGCATTTCAAGCACTACAATTTAAAATTGCCGATATGAATACCGAGCTTGTAGCAGCGCGCCAAATGGTAAGACTCGCGGCGTTTAAACTTGATACTAACGACAGTGAAAAAACCACTTATTGTGCAATGGCTAAACGCTTTGCAACCGATGTTGGTTTTACTGTGTGTAACGATGCGCTGCAAATTCATGGTGGCTACGGATACATAAAAGAATACCCGCTTGAGCGCCATGTTAGAGATGTACGTGTTCATCAAATTCTTGAGGGCACTAACGAAATTATGCGTGTGATTATTGCGCGTCGTATTTTAGCCGAATCAGCCAGTGAAGTTTTATAAGGAGATTAGTATGTCAAATCCTAGCATTGAGTTAACTATTGAAGGCCATGTAGCTATTTTAACTATGTCGAATCCGCCAGCGAATACCTGGACGAAAGATACCTTAGTGGCGCTTAAAGACGCAGTTAATCAGCTCAACACCAATAAAAATATTTATGCATTAGTACTGACTGGTGAAGGCGAGAAGTTTTTTAGCGCCGGTGCCGACCTCAATGTATTTGCCAGTGGCGATAAAGGTGTCGCTGCAGATATGTCATGTGTATTTGGTGAAGCGTTTGAAGCGTTAACTAATTTTAGAGGCGTGTCGGTTGCAGCCATTAATGGTTATGCAATGGGTGGCGGCCTTGAAGTAGCACTTGCTTGCGACATTCGTATTGCAGAAGAGCAAGCACAAATGGCATTGCCTGAAGCAAAAGTGGGTTTATTACCCTGTGCTGGTGGAACGCAAAACTTAGCATGGCTTGTTGGCGAGGGCTGGGCAAAACGCATGATTTTATGCGGTGAGCGCTTAAAAGCCGATAAAGCCCTACAAATTGGCTTAGTGGAAGAAGTGGTTGCACAAGGTGAAAGTTTTGCAGCAGCGCTAAAACTGGCAAACCAAGTGGCAGAGCAAAGCCCATCGTCGGTTGCTGCGTGTAAAACATTGATTCAAAAAGGGCGTAATCAACCTATGGCAAATGCGTTGCCACTGGAACGTGAACTGTTTGTTGGTTTATTTGATACCGAAGATCAGCAAGAGGGCGTGAACGCCTTTTTAGAAAAGCGCAAAGCTAATTGGGTGAATGGCTAATGAATGAATTAACCCGTTTAAATTTAGCTGATGCTGCCGTGGTATTTGAAACGGCAACCACAGACAATGGCCGACTCATTGGTTTTGCTACGCTTAACGCGCCTAAGTCATTAAACGCGTTAAATTTTGAAATGATCAGCTTACTCGAGCCGCAACTACAGCAATGGGACAAAGACGATAACATTGCATTAGTGGTTCTTAAAGGCGCAGGTGAAAAAGCATTTTGCGCCGGTGGCGATGTAGTGAGCTTACACAAAGCAATGAGTGAAGGTAAACCGAGCTCACTGGTTGAAGAGTTTTTTACTCAAGAGTATCAGCTCGATTACCTTATTCATTGCTACAACAAACCCATTTTAGTCTGGGGTAACGGGATTGTAATGGGCGGCGGTTTAGGTTTAATGGCCGGTGCCAGTCATCGTGTGGTTACCGAAACATCACGCATTGCCATGCCAGAGCAAACTATTGGGCTTTACCCTGATGTAGGCGGCAGTTATTTTTTACATAAAATGCCCGCCCATGTTGGTTTGTTTTTAGGGCTGACCTCGGCATCTATAAATTGTGAAGACGCTAAGCTTGTATCGCTTGCCGACCACTTTGTAAATGCCGATAAGTACCCAGAGCTTGTTGAAGCATTACTAAATACAAAATGGGGTAAAACAGCAAGCTTAAACCACGACAAGCTAAGTAACTTGCTAATTGAGTTAGATAACAACTCTAGCCGTATGCCCAAAGGTAATTTAAAAGCAAACTTAAGCTTGATTCAAAAGCTTGGTGAGTTTGACACATTAGAGCAGCAGGTAGATTACATTTTAAACCTAACCACTGATGACAAATGGCTACAACGCGCACAAAAATCGTTGGCGCATGGTTGTCCGTTAAGTTGTGCCTTAGTGAGTGAGCAGCTCAAACACAGCAAAGGTAAAACGTTGGCAGAGTGTTTTAAAATGGAGCTTGCGATGTCGGTTCGTGCCGGTGAAGTGGGCGAGTTTCAAGAAGGTGTACGTGCCTTACTAATCGATAAAGACGGTGCGCCACACTGGCAGTTTAAAACGTTAGCTGATGTACCAAAAGAAGTGGTAGAGAGCTTTTTTGCAAATCGCTTTGGCGAGCAACATCCGCTAGAGCCGTACTTTTCTCAACTTAATTTACAAGGGTAAAGCGATGAGTAAACTCAATATAGGATTTATTGGTTTAGGTAATATGGGCGGCCCAATGGCGGCTAATTTAATTAAAGCTGGCCATACGGTGAGCGTGTTCGACCTAAGTGCTAATGCAGTGAACGAGCTAGTTGAAAAAGGTGCCAATGCAACAAAAGATGCACAAACCTGTGCAACCAACGTTGATGTGCTAATTAGCATGCTACCGGCAAGCAAACATGTTAAATCACTTTATTTAGGCACAGACGAGCAATCGGGTTTAATTAAAGTACTGAGTAAAAGTACCTTAGTGATTGATTGTTCAACTATAGATGCACAATCAGCCCGTGATGTAGGCCATGCACTTGGCGAACAAGGTATTGCGTTTGTTGATGCACCGGTTTCGGGTGGTGTAGCAGGTGCAACAGCAGGAACGCTTACGTTTATCGTTGGTGGTGAGCAAGCTGCATTTGATAAAGCGAATTCTGTATTAGTCGATATGGGTAAAAACATATTCCATGCTGGTGATATTGGTGCAGGGCAAGTTGCCAAAATATGTAACAATATGCTGTTGAGTATTTTAATGGCAGGCACCAGTGAAGCCATTCAAATGGGCATTAATAACGGCCTCGACGCAAAAGTACTCAGCGACATAATGAGCGCAAGCTCGGGTCGAAACTGGACGTTAGAACTTTATAACCCCTGTCCAGGTGTTATGGATACCGCTCCTGCAAGTAATAATTATAAACCTGGCTTTATGGTTGATTTAATGGCTAAAGACTTAGGCCTTGCTATGGAAGCAGCGCAGCAGAGTAATTCACTAACGCCAATGGGCTCAATGGCTAAAAATTTATACACTATGATGCAGCACCAAGGTGCGGGTAGTGATGATTTTAGTGCCATTTTTAAATTGTTTTCGAAGTAGGAAAGTATCGTGGAAATAAAAAATAATACCGTAGTGATTACCGGTGGCGCACAAGGCTTAGGTTTTGCAATGGCGCAAAGGTTTGCCTTAATGGGCGCTAATATTGCCTTAATTGATATGGCACAAGCACAGTTAAATGAAGCAACCGAGCAGCTATCTGCATTACAAGGCGTAACGGGTACTATAAAAGGCTACAGCGCTAATGTAACCGTTGAGAGCGAAGTTGAAGACGTTTTTAATACCATTAACAGTGACTTTGGTCACATTGGGGTATTAATTAATAACGCCGGCATTTTACGCGATGGCATGTTTATAAAAGCCAAAGATGGCAAAGTGGTTAAAAAAATGTCGCTTGATCAATTTCAATCAGTGATTGACGTTAACCTAACAGGGGTATTTTTAGCCGGGCGCGAAGCGGCTAGCCACATGATTGAATCAGGCAAAGGCGGCGTAATTGTAAATATGTCGAGCGTAGCGCGTGCGGGTAATATTGGCCAAACTAACTACGCTGCCTCAAAAGCAGGTGTTGTGGCACTAACCACTACATGGGCTAAAGAACTTGGTCGTTTTGGTATTCGCGTTGGTGCAATTGCCCCAGGTGTTATTAGCACTGCCATGACCGATGCAATGAAGCCAGAAGCCAAACAGCGCATGCTAGCAGTAACCCCTGTAGGGCGCTTAGGTGAAACCGCTGAAATAGCCCATACTGCTCAGTATATTATCGAAAACGACTTTTTTACTGGCCGCGTGGTAGAAATAGACGGCGGTATTCGTTTGTAATTTGTCAGCTCTCATTTATTTATTGGAAGCACAGCTCAAGCGAGTTGTGCTTTTTTGTTTTCAATAGGGGAGGTTTATAACCTTGAAAAAGGGCTAACAACCCCGTTAGTACCTTGTTGTAAAACATGCGTATAAATCTGTGTAGTACGTATGTCACTGTGGCCTAACTGTGTTTGGGGCGATCTTAGGCTTTTTCTCCCTTTCACTATCAACAGAGATGTCACTGTGCTGGCAGTCTGGACGAAGGGGCGGAATGACGAAGCATTTGGCTACATGGGGCAATTCTGGAAATACCTTCAAATTCATCGTGAAGATCTGAGTCAGCCAAAGACAATCATTCTCGGCGATTTTAATAGCAATGTGCGGTGGGATAAGCCGGACCGATGGTGGAATCACTCAGGCGTAGTAGCTGAACTCGGCGAGATGGGTTTCAAGAGCGCGTATCATCGTGCCTTTGAGGAAGAGCAGGGCAATGAGTCTAGGCCAACATTCTTCTTGCAGCGGAACCGCGAGAAGGCGTACCACATTGATTACATTTTTACCTCTTCAGACTTTCCAGAAAAATGTGATTTGAAGATCGGCCAGCACGATGAGTGGATTTCAATCAGTGTTCACGTGCCGTTGACGCTGAGCATCAACAATTAACAATCGGCTGCACAGCGACCGATTTTCCGTCGCTTCGCGGCTCCAAACCGGCGCGTGAGCCGGGCGTTAGATGCTTCATGTGCTCACAGTTTTTTTGAAAGAGCAAGACTGCTTATTTCTTGAATATTAGTATATTCTTGCGCGAGATATAAAAACCGGAGAAAGCTATGAAGAACTGGATATTTTTATCCGCGGCTATCATTTATGAGGTAATTGCAACATCTAGTCTGAAGTCTAGTGAGGGTTTTACTAAATTAGCTCCTTCATTACTTGTTGCTGGTTATGGTGCAGCGTTTTATCTGCTTTCACTCACTCTCAAATCAATTCCTGTTGGAATGGCATATGCAATTTGGTCAGGGCTTGGAATGTCTCGCTATTTTAATTACGCTGATCTATTCACCTTTACTTTATTCGAAAGAGAATGATATTCAGTTTAAATGGAAGTTAATTGAAATTATTGCATCAGATATAGATACAATAAAAATTGATAATTGAGGTATTCTCCAAATAATGAAAAAACATCGGAATAGATACTACCATTACATGAGGGAAGGCAAAATATTACATGTAATTTCGGGAGAAGTAGTTAGAAAATGGGAAGTGATACATGTTGATGAGCATAACCTTCGTCTAGATTCCCCACTCGGTATTTATGTTTTAAAACGTTAATAATGAAAATCTTTAAGGCTACAAATAACTGCAGCCTTTTTTCTATTACAAGTACCTTACTTATCTTGTTGTTCACGCGCTAATTGATTAGGTAATAACTGCTCTACAATTTCACGTGCTGGTAAGGTATAACGAACGCCATCAAACATAACCGATGTAAACTCGTTAATATTAGTAATGCCGGTAAGGGTCCAACCTTCACCACGTTTTGGGCAGTAAACAGTAGTAGTTGGTTGTATTACTTTAAAATTGTCACTCATAGTTTATCTCAATTAATGCTTGTGAATACGGTATGGTAAGTTAATAATGACGCTCTATAAAGTGCTATTTAAAGCGCGTTTACTTTATTTGGCGTAGGCATGTTTAAAACTATAAAATTACCCCGCGTTACCTTACGTTTAATTACCCACAAACACGGCGCAGCGCTATTAACAATTTTAAATAATCCACTCGTTTATGAGTTTAACGATTATAAAACCCCGCTAAATAAACAGCATATTAAGCAGTTAATTCAAGATGATATATCGAGTTATTACCAAGGTGAAGGTGTTCGGCTTGCAATTGAACATAATATGAGTGGCAAACTACTGGGAACATGTGGCTTATATAAAATATGTAAACAAACCAAAAGTGCTTATATTGGTTTTGAACTGGATCCACTCTATTGGCAGCAAGGCTTAATGCAAGAAGTACTTAAAGGCTTTGTCAGTGAAGTGCATAGCTCTTTAAACATTGAGCACTTATATGCAGAAATTCATGGCAAAAATGTTCGCTGTTATAACTTACTCACTAAACTTGGCTTTGTATTTAACCAGCAACTTAATAACGGCGTATGGCATAAGCAATTAACTAAAATGGATGGCACATGAGAATTAAAAAAGCGATTATTTTAAATGTATTGTTAGTTGTTAGTGTATTTGGGTTTGTAATAACTGGGTTTAGTTATTATCAAAATAATGTTTCAGACTTTGTTGATGTAACCCTAGATTAGAAAGTGCTTAATGAGTCTTATAAGGTATTTATAAGGTTACCCGATGATTTTGACAAAAATAAAGCGTATCCACTTATTATAAAAACAGATGGTTATTTTAATTTAGCTAATTGGGATAAGGCACTAAAAGCATTAAATACTGAAAGCATATTAAATGAGGCTATTTTAGTTGCTATACCTAATCAGTTTTTTATCGATACGCGAAATCGTGATTTAGTACCACCTTATGCAAGGAAAGACGTTAATACAAATCCTCGGTCTAAACATGAAACTTCGCCAGAAATTTTTGGTAAAGCTGATTTGTTTTTTGCTTTTATAGAGCAAGAGCTACTTATACCAATCCGCAATAATACTTAATCATTTTGCGGGGCTAAACGTGTCGCTACCTGTGTTAAAAAACTCTCATTTAGAACAACTAAATAGCGATTTTTTTGCCTAGCTATCAACTCGTTTTTTCAGCCTCAAAATAGACCACTTAATTAAGCGAATTGGTATTACTTATTTAAAGGCTAAATACAGGTTAACTGAAAACCGTATATTAACGGGATTTTCGGCAGGGGGCAGTTTTACTTTATATACGCTGCACACCAAACCAATGCTATTTAATGGTTACTTTGCATTTAGTCCTGCGCCTTGGTACGACGATATGACCGTAGTAAATCATTTTAATACCTTTTTACAAGCTAAAACACAAAGCTACTATAGAACCCACCTTATTATATTTTACTGTTGGCGGGGCTGAACATAAAGTAATGCTTGAGGCGTATGATAACTTAGAGCAAAGTTTAGTAAGCCATACTAGTAACTGGTTAGGGTGGGGGAGTAAAGTAAACCCTGATGCAAAGCATAATGATAATCCAGCATTGAGTATTAAGGGGGCTTTAACGGGCTATGATGAATTTATTAATTAAGAATATTGTTAAACTTGCACTAGTAAAACGGCTTAGCTGTATATATGTACAGTTAAGCCGTTTTGCTATAAATTATCTTATTTTATGGTGTAAATAGCTGGTGGATGCAAGGTGGTACAAAAAAGAACACATCATACTAGTAATGTTTAAATGTAATCTTAGCAATGAGGTAATATAAATTATCAATTTACTCATAAGTGGAGTGGTGGGTTTATAACGCTTATTGAGTTTGGCTATCTGAGTCGTTAAATAAAGAATTTAAATAACAAAAAAGGTGGACGGTGCTTTATTTATATCAGCACCGGTCTATACCTTCAGGACTTAATTACAAAAGCGCTATTTTATTACTTAACTGTCTAAGCATATTTTCAGCATTAGGTAAGGGGTCGTTTAACCCATCTATTAAGGTCATAAAATAACAGTCCATCATTACGCTTGCTTTTGTTTCATCAAACTTCGGTTGTTCACTAAAAAGCAGTTGTTTAAATTCATCCATCTGCGCTTTAAAAAAAGACGTTCTCCAAATGATGTCGCTAATTAATAGCTTACTAAATTCACTATTTTCACAATAAAAAGAATAAAGCGGATGAGCGTAATGACGTAACTTTAAGCGAGGGGAGTGCTGCGTATCTAACTGCTTTGCTTGGTTAATAATAACGGCTATTTGTTGTTGCATACCGGCCATCAATAAATCAATTTTATTTTCAAAATGACTAAACACTGTACCTACAGCAACATTGGCTGCAACCGCTATTTCTCTTGTTGATGTGTGATCGTAACCTTGCAGCAAAAATAATTCCCATGCTGAAGCTAAAATTTTATCGCGTGTCTTTTCTTTTTTACTCATTATATTTCAATGCTTTACTTGTTTGTTTAATAAAAGAGCTAAGTCATTATTTGATTAATTGAGCGCGCTCATTTTCATAAGGATGTTACATGAAGTTTATCAAACGTGTTATTGGTTATATACTTTTTATTCCACTAATTTATTTTTATTCTTATTTGCTAGGGCCAATATTAAAAGCAGTTTTAGTCCCAGGAGGGGTTGCTTTTTTATGGCTTATTCTAGGGCCAACAGAGGGGACGCGTGCGTTAAAAAAAGCATTTAAGAAAAAATAGCTCAAGCTTCAACTAAACAAATCGAAAAAAAGCCCTGCTATTTTGCAGGGCTTTAAGTTTACCTTTGTGATTTTAAGCTTGAAAGCTCAACTGATATTAAAGAACGTATCTAAAACCAAAAGCAATACCGTCATCTTCAGATTGCTCCATTAGCGCTTGCTGCTGTTTATTATTACTTTCAAAATCACCAAAGTCTTTACGTGCTTCTACATAAAGTTTGGTGTTTTGGTCAATTAAGTAATGCACGCCAATAACAGCAAATTGACGCTTAAATACATCATTAGGATCGGCATTAAAGTTTGGTTGAATTACGTAGTCATCACCTGCATCAAATAAGTTATAGGCAATAAATGGTCTAAAATCGTTATCAAAGCGATACGACACAAATGTTTCAATACCAATCGCATCTTTAATTAAACGACCTATGTTATCTGTATCGTGGTTTTCGTTTTTGTTGATATTAGCGGCTACATACAAGCCTGGCGCATCAATATTGCCCCAAATAACACCTGCACCATAAATTGAATCGTCAACAGAGCGGGTTGTTCCGTCGCCATACGTTAATTCAAACTCGCCGCGGTTAATACCCGCGGTCAGTTTTAGCTTATCAGTCAAGTTATAGGTTACTGCACCGCCAAACGTATAGTTAAATTCAACTTGTTGTGCAGCAGCATCTCCAGACTCAAAATTTGCTTGGCATTGTGATTCTGTAATATTGCTTACATCACAAGTATAAAAAGCGCTGTTTTTTAACTGAGTTTGAACACTAAAGTCAAAGTCGTTGTAGCTATTACGGTATTGCAGTGTTTTATCACCACGACCAGTACCATTTACTGCACCATCGTCTTTGTTGTAAGTGTAAACACCGGCAGCGTTACCATCCCATACATAGCTGTAGTTTGTTGCATACACAACATCAAACCACGCACCCCATTGTTTACCAATCGTAATTTGGCCGTATTTATCGTGTTTAAGTCCTGCATAACCTAAACGATTATATAAAAACTCATCTTGAATAGATTCAAAACGGTTGTTGTATACAATATCGCTACTGCCAACAGGGTTGACACCCCATTCAACTAAAGCCATTGCTTCCCAGCCGTTTTTTAGTTGGCGTTTAAAATCAAAATTAATTCGTGAGGCACCATTGACGATTTCGTTTTGACCTTGAGTATTTATCACTCGCGCATCAATATATCCGCCTACTGCGACTGTATTTTTTTCATCCTTAAACACTTCTACTGCTGAAACAGTTGGAGCAGCTAAAATACCCGCAATTGCTAGCGATACTAATTTTCTTTTCATTGTGTGTGCCTTGCCTAAATTAAAGACGTTTTTATAATTACTAAATTCGAAGTCATGCAGACTAGCAAAGCAATAAAAGGCTCAAAAGTGAAAAATTATCAATGATAATTAGCACAAAACACTCGGCTTGTTCATTTTAAGTTAATGCTGTTTTTATTTTGTAGCCGTATAAACTGCCATTTAATTTTGGAATAAGATATTAGGCTTAAATGCAGGAGAGGGAGTGTTGAATTTTTTTCATAGTTGCGTCTGTCGGCATGGGTAGAGCTGAAACTCTAAAACTATAAAAAAAATTAGTATAGCCGTATTAATTGTTAATAAAAGTAAAATGCGACTAAGTCGCCTGTTAACGCGATTAAATAATTTATAAAGGGTTTGATGCTAGTTGTTTTTTTTATTAAACATTTTTTACTGCATTAATGGTACAATAATGAGTTTTACTCACCTTTTAAGCACATTTTCTCGCCCAGTACTTTGGCTATTTAATTGCTTTTATAGTTAATAAACAGCCACCGTTTACTTTGAGTTTGGTGCTATAAACTTTCATAGAAAAAAACGGTGATTTGGTTTAAACTGCGCGCAATTTAAATACTTCAGTCTCCCTTGGAGGGTAGCGCTATTATTAGTACAGCTAACATCACCATGCAATTTGGTGCTAAACCGTTATTTGAAAATATCTCAGCTAAATTTGGCGAATCAAACCGTTATGGTTTAATTGGTGCTAATGGTTGTGGTAAGTCGACCTTTATGAAAATCCTTAGTGGTGAATTAGAACCATCTTCGGGTAACGTAAGTACTGATCCAAATGAGCGCGTTGCTAAACTAAACCAAGATCAATTCGCCTACGAAGAATATTCTGTTATTGATACCGTGATTATGGGTCATAAAGAATTGTGGGATATTAAACAAGAACGTGACCGGATATATAGCCTACCTGAAATGAGTGAAGAAGACGGCATGAAAGTAGCCGATCTTGAAACTGAATTTGCTGAAATGGACGGTTACTCGGCTGAATCTAAAGCGGGTGAGTTACTATTAGGTGTGGGTATTGCTACAGAGCAGCACTACGGACCTATGTCAGAAATTGCACCAGGTTTTAAACTTCGTGTGCTTCTAGCTCAAGTTTTGTTTTCAGACCCTGATATCATGCTGCTCGATGAGCCTACCAATAACTTGGACATTTATACAATTAAGTGGCTTGAAGATGTATTGAATCAACGTGACTGTACCATGATCATCATCTCGCATGACCGTCACTTTTTAAATTCGGTATGTACGCATATGGCCGATATTGACTACGGTGAACTACGTATTTACCCGGGTAACTACGATGAATACATGTTTGCAGCTACTCAAGCACGCGAACGTTTATTAAGTGAAAACGCGAAAAAGAAAAGCCAAATAGCAGAGCTTCAACAATTTGTATCGCGCTTTTCTGCCAACGCGTCAAAGGCAAAGCAAGCCACTTCACGTGCAAAACGAATTGATAAAATTCAATTAGACGAAGTAAAAGCGTCATCACGTCAGTCGCCATTTATTCGTTTTGAACAAGAAAAGCAGTTATTCCGTAACGCGCTTGAAATGACCAGCTTATCGCAAGGCTTTGAAGAAACTTTATTCTCAGGATTAGAAGGCCTAGTTGAAGTAGGTGAGCGCATTGCTATTATTGGTGAAAATGGTGTGGGTAAAACAACATTATTAAACACTTTAGCAGGACGTTTAGCGCCTAAAAGCGGTGAGTTTAAATGGTCTGAAAATGCAAACATTGGCTACTATGCACAAGATCATGCCGATGAGTTTGAAAAAGACATGAATTTGTTTGAGTGGATGGAGCAATGGCAACAAGAGGGCGACGATGAGCAAGTAGTGCGTAGCTTCTTAGGTCGTATGTTGTTTTCACAAAACGATATAAAAAAATCAGTAAAAGTAATATCTGGTGGTGAGCAAGGCCGTATGTTATTTGGTAAAATTATGATGCATAAGCCAAATATTTTACTTATGGATGAGCCAACCAACCACATGGATATGGAGTCAATTGAAGCACTTAACTTAGCGCTTGAAGCGTATGAAGGTACCTTGATGTTTGTGTCACACGACCGTCAGTTTGTATCATCAGTTGCTACCCGTATTTGGGAAATTAAAGACGGTAAAGTTATCGACTTTAGAGGTAACTACTCAGAATATTTAGCGAGTAAAGAAGCTTAATTGCTGATTGTTTCGATGTTTAAAAAAAGCCATGTTTAACATGGCTTTTTTATTGTCTGCTGGTCGCATTAGTGCAGCATTTAAGTATATAATACCCGCCATAAAACCGGACATAAGTCCGCTATTTTTAAAATACATTACTGAGGAGTATTTATGACTGTTGGCATTATTATGGGTTCTAAATCAGATTGGCCAACCATGGAACACGCCGCCCTTATGCTAGAAAAATTTGGCATTGAGTATGAAACTAAAGTGGTTTCTGCGCACCGCACTCCTCAATTACTTGCCGATTACGCAAGTTCAGCCGCAGAACGCGGTATTAAAGTTATTATTGCTGGCGCAGGTGGCGCGGCGCACTTACCGGGAATGGCGGCGGCGTTTACATCTCTGCCAGTTTTAGGCGTACCTGTTAAATCTAAAGCGCTAAACGGTGTAGACTCTCTGTTATCTATTTGCCAAATGCCAAAAGGTGTTGCGGTAGGTACTCTTGCTATTGGTGAGCCCGGTGCTGCAAACGCAGGTTTATTAGCGGCACAAATTTTAGGATGTCAAAATCCAGAAATCTTCGCAAAAATCGAAGCGTTCCGTAAAGAACAAACTAAGACTGTTTTAGCTAACCCAAATCCTGCAGAGTGATCATGAATATTTTAATTTTAGGGGCAGGGCAGCTAGCACGAATGATGAGCTTAGCTGGTGCACCGCTTAATTTAAATGTGGTTGCTTATGATGTAGGCAGCAAAAAGATTGTGCATCCGCTTACAAACGAAGTGTACCCAACAACGCTCGAACAAGCGATAGAAAACGCTGATGCTATTACGGCCGAGTTTGAACATATTCCAGATGATGTACTTACACAGTGTTGTAATAGCAATAAGTTTTATCCGGGCAAACAAGCCATTAAAACCGGTGGCGACCGTGCGCTTGAAAAAGCGCTTCTCGATAAAACCGCTGTTGCATGCGCGCCATATCAATTAATTACAGAAAAAGCGCATCTTGAACTCGCGGTTCAAACACTTGGTAAGCCATTAGTCATTAAAACATGCCAAGCGGGTTACGATGGTAAAGGCCAATGGCGTTTAAAATCAGACGATCAAATTGAACAGATTTGGGCTGAAATGGCTGATTTTATTGCATCAGGCACTGAGCACGCTCCGCACACCATAATTGCAGAAAAAATGATCCCTTTTGATCGTGAAGTATCTATTATTGGCGCGCGCGACAAAGAGGGTAACGTTGCAATCTATCCACTTACTGAAAACCAACATACCAATGGTGTATTAACGCTTTCACTAGCCGGTAAAGATAATAGTTTAGTCGAGAGTCAAGCAACCTCAGCATTTACCCGAATTGCAAATGAGCTTAATTATGTAGGTGTACTGGCCATAGAGTTTTTTGATGTACAGGGTACGTTATTAGTTAACGAAATTGCGCCGCGAGTTCATAACTCAGGCCATTGGACGCAACAAGGTGCTCATTGCTCGCAATTTGAAAACCATATGCGCGCTGTAGCCGGCCTACCTTTAGGTAGTACGCAAATTAAGCAGCCTACTGCTATGATAAATGTATTAGGCCAACCACAAATCCCTATTGATGTGTTAAAAACAGCAGATGTAACCAGCCATTGGTACGGTAAAAGTGTAAAACCAGGTCGCAAAATGGGCCACATTAATGTATCTGCTGATAATTTACAGCAATTAGGTGAACGCCTTGGTGAACTCGCAATGTGTTTGCCAGAGCAAGATTACCCCGGTGTATTAGCTACCAGCAAATCGCTATTATAAGTTAAAAAACAAAGCGATAAATTGAACTTAACTTCAATTTATCGCTTTACCTTCTAAAGGTTCTTTTCAATGATCCACCCAAAGTTTTGTATTATTGTTTGTGCCTTTTGTATTGCCTTTCCAACGGTTATATTTGTTGCCCCCGTTGTCCATAAACTGACTAATAAACTCATTCGCGCTTAACGTTATGATTATCGCTAAATTACATAAACCTGTATTTATAATATTACTGGCCTTGTGTATCACTCCATTTATTGGCGCTGGTAGTGCCTTGGTTATGGGGGCGTTATTTGCGATTACCTTGGGTAACCCGTTTGTTGAGTTATCACAAAAGGCCAGTAAATGGATGCTAAAGTTAGCAGTTGTGGGATTGGGGTTTGCTGTTGATTTTAATCAGGTAATTGAGGTTGGTCGCAGCTCTTTAGTGTTAACAATTGTCAGTATTACTGCCATAATTGGGCTTGGCGAAATTTTAACTCAAGTGTTTAAACTTAATCGTAACACAGGCGTGTTAATTTCCTTTGGAACCGCTATTTGTGGTGGTAGCGCTATTGCGGCCATGGCACCGGTTATAAAAGCCAAAGATCATGAAGTGGCTGTGGCGCTGGTTATCGTATTTTTACTCAATGGTGTAGGGTTATTATTATTCCCTGCAATTGGGCATTATTTTGAACTAACCCAAGAGCAGTTTGGATTGTGGGCTGCACTTGCAATTCATGATACCAGTAGCGTGGTAGGTGCATCGGCTACTTATGGTGCAGTGGCACTGAGCATAGCAACAACAGTGAAGCTTACTCGTGCTATGTGGATTATTCCATATACTACGCTTGCGGGTGTGTTTATGCGCTCAGATGAAAAGGCGAGTATTCCATTATTTATTGTAGGCTTCTTATTAGCCGCATTAATTAATACCTATGTGCCGTCGCTTTCATTTTATTGGGAGTTGATAAACATTGCAGCGAAGCAAATACTAGTGATGACATTGTTTTTAATAGGCAGTGGTTTGTCATTATCGGTACTAAAGCAAGCGGGAATTAAACCGTTTTTAATGGCTGTGATTCTTTGGATCGTGGTTAGCTGTGTTATTTTATTATTAATCATAGATGGATTCATATAATGAGACATGATCTCGGTATTAAAATTATTGGTGGCTTTTTATTGTTACTGGTTTCAGCAAGCTATGTTCACGCAGAGTCATTACGGGTCGCAACGTTTAATGTCAGTATGGATGCAACCAATTACACCGCTAAAAATGAAAAAGTAAAAAGCGATGCCTTAGTTAACGCGCTGCGCTCTGACCACCAGCAAATTAAAAATATTGCTGAAATAATTCAACGCGTTCGTCCAGATGTCGTGCTTTTAAATGAATTCGACTACGTCCCTAAATCACAAGGGATCGAATACTTTAAAACCCATTACTTAAATGTAGGGCAAAATGATCAAGCGGCTATCGATTACCCTTATGTTTACATTGCACCAGTTAACACAGGCTTAGCAACTGAGTTTGACTTGGACAATAACGGCAAAAAAACCGGTGTAATGGGTGATGCACAGGGCTTTGGTTTTTTTGAAGGCCATTACGCAATGGCGTTTTTATCTCGCTACCCGATTGATTTTGACAACATCAGAACTCTGCAAACATTTAAGCACAAAGATTTACCGAATGTGAAAATGCCGGTAGACCCAAAAAACAATACAAATTGGTATAACGAAGAAGAATGGAATGCTTTACGTTTAAGCTCTAAATCGTTTTGGGATATACCGGTAAAAGTAAATGATAAAGTCGTTCACATGTTAGCCTCGCATCCTACGCCTCCTGTGTTTGATGGAGATGAAGACAGAAACGGCATTCGTAACCATGATGAAATTAGATTAATTGCCGATTACGTTAATAACGAAAGTTACCTGTATGACGATAACGGTAAAAAGGGTGGGCTTGCAGCAAAATCGCGCTTTGTGATTTTAGGTGACCTAAATGCCGCCCCTGAGGGCGATAAAAAGCGCACAAATACAACAGATCAGTTACTTAAAAGCCCGATGATTAATGCCGGTTTTATTCCAACCAGTGAGGGCGCTAAAGAGCAATACCCACAAGCTTATGCTAAAAATTACACTGCTAATTGGCAAGCACGCGTTGATTATGTTCTGCCTTCAATTTATGGACTAACCATTAAAGATGGTGGCGTATTTTGGCCGAAAAAACAAAGCGAATTGTACCGTTTAATCAAAGATAGAAACGCATCAAGTGACCACCGTATGGTATGGCTTGATTTAACGGTTGAATAAACGGGTTACTCACCCCGATATCAGCGTTGTTTATCTTAAATAATTGCAATTATAAAGGTGCTTCTGCTTAAATACGGTTAATTATAATAACCGTCAAGAAGCACTATGATTTTTAAATTTTCATCTTCTAAAACACTTGTTGCAATGGCTGTTGCGTCAAGTGTTATGTTAGCGGGCTGTACAGCAACCGCCACAACTTCTAATGACTCAGCTATTCAAACAAATACCAAGGTTGCAAGTGTTGTTAACACACCTGCAGACATAGGTGTCTCAAAAATTACGCTTGAACAAGCGATGGCTCACCCTGATTGGATTGGACGTCAACCGCAAGGTGCATTTTGGAGTGCTGACTCAAGTACTGTTATTTACGCGCGAAAACAACAAGGTAGTGAGCTAAGAGATTTATTCACTCAAGCTGTAAACGCTCAAACAGCAGAGCAAGTGGCTTTAAATCAGCTTCACAGCGTAGGCTCAAGTAAAGCTGTTTTTTCTAACGATAAATCACTTCAAGCTTATGTGTTTGAAGGCAACATATTTATTAAAAACGTACAGTCAGGCGTAATTAAGCAAATTACGCAAAGCTCAGCCACCGAGTCAAAGCCACAATTTTTAAACGATGGTAACTTAGCGTATCGCCAAGGTAATATCTTTTTTAAAGTAGATTTAACCACAGGTTTAACCCGTGAAATTGCTAATTTAAAACTGGCTGACAAACCACAAGGCGTAAAAGAGCCAACAACTTATATTGCCAAAGAACAACATAAGCTGATTGATTACATTGCACTGCAGCATAAAAACAAACAAGACAAGTATGCGCGAAATGAGCAAGTCAAAACTCAAAATAGCTCAATTGCCAACACGCATTACTATTTAGGCGATGGCAACACGGTTGATGAAGCCCAGCTTTCTCCAAATGGCGACGCGTTAATTGTGGTTGTTCAAGAAAAAAGTTCATGGCGTGGTGAAGGCGACATTATGCCTAACTACATCACTGATGATGCGACTATAGAGCCTAAAAAAGTTCGCCGTCGTGTGGCTGACGCTAAAGAGCAAACTTCTGAAATTATTTATATTAACCTTGCAGATCAAAGCCAAACTACTTTAGGGTTTAATACCTTGCCTGGTTTTGATGAAGATGTACTCGCTGAGATTAAAAAAGAAAACTATGCCCGCGATGGCAAAACGTATAAGTCTAAGAAACAACCGCGTGGCATTAATGTAATTTCAGACTGGGGATGGGATCAATCGCCTATCAGCTGGAACGATGATGGCAGCCAAGTGGCGATTATGCTTGAAGCATGGGATAACAAAGATCGTTGGTTGGCCACCGTTGATTTTGAAAATAACAAACTCGTATCTCAACACCGTTTACATGACGATGCGTGGATTGCGTATGCGTTTAACGACTTTGGTTGGTTAAATGACTCAACCACGCTTTATTATTTATCGGAAGAGTCGGGGTACAGTCAGCTTTATAAAAAACCTTTAAATGGCAAAGCTATAGCTTTAACACAAGGTCAGTTTGAAGTGTCTGACTTAACCCTTACTGATGACAATAGTGCTATTTACTATAAAGCGAATATTGAGCATCCGGGTCTTTACGAAATATACCGCGTTAATCCACAAACAGGTGTTAGTGAGCAAGTAACCGACTTAAACGGTATGACGGATTACACCTTAAGCCCTGATCAATCTAAGTTATTACTTAGACATTCTAAAATCACTATGCCGACTGAACTTTATGTGGCAGAGGCTAAAGCAAACACAACCGCGACTCGTTTAACCAATACGGTATCTGATGCGTTTTTAGCTAAAAAACTCACAGCGCCTAAAATTGTTGCTGTGCCATCAAGTCATACAGATCAGCCCATATACGCCAAAGTCTATTACCCCGCTGATTACCAAGAGGGTGAAACAGGCAAAACCCGCAAAGCGGTTATTTTTAACCACGGTGCAGGGTACTTGCAAAATTCACACATGGGGTGGTCTGGCTACTTCCGTGAATTTATGTTCCATTCATTACTAGCAGATGAAGGTTATGTAGTAATGGATATGGATTACCGCGCATCTAAAGGCTATGGTCGTGATTGGCGAACGGCTATTTATCGCCAAATGGGAACACCTGAAACACAAGATCTAGCCGATGGCGTAAAATGGATGGCGGATAATGCCAATGTTAATACCCAATCGGTAGGGACTTACGGTGGCTCTTATGGTGGGTTTATGACCTTCATGGCGTTATTTACCGCGCCAGACTTGTTTCAATCAGGTGCAGCGCTTCGTCCAGTGACTGATTGGGCTCATTACAACACAGGTTATACGGCTAACATTTTGAATCACCCTGATGTTGACCCGATTGCCTATGAGCGTAGTTCACCTATTTATTATGCAGAAGGGCTTAAAAAGCATTTATTAATAAATGCGCCTATGGTTGATGATAATGTGTTCTTTCAAGATTCAGTACGTTTAGTACAGCGTTTAATAGAACTTGAAAAAGAAAACTTTGAAACAGCAATCTTCCCAGTAGAACCGCATGGTTTTGTTCAGCCTTCGAGCTGGTTAGATGAATACCGTCGAATTTATAAACTGTTTAAAGAAACGCTTTAATCGACTAAAAATAAAAACGCCACTTATGTGGCGTTTTTTTAGCTGTGTTTATTATCGTTTTTGATGTGTTTTACAACCAGCGGCACAGCTAATAAAACCCCACCAATTGCGCCAATTAAATGCGCATCAACGGCCACCGTTGATTGAATAAGTTGACCAATTTCTGCGCTTGGACCATTAACTTGCTCAAGAATAAGCTTTATCCATACGCCAATAAACAAGACATAACCTGATTTTAACCCAACAACGACGTCTTTTATCGCCCCCCACACGATCACGCCATGCAATAGCGCACTCAGCCCTGTATAAATAATGATTGTTGGACAAAACCAATAAACCCCCAAGCCACACCAAAGCGCAAGGAGTGCAACATTAAAGCTGTAATGCTTAGGCGTTGTGTATTCGCCATGAAGCAACCAAATAAGTGCTATACCGGCACAATTTAAACCTAAATGTGCCCAGTTAGCATGCACAAATTGGCTGGTGAATAAACGCCACAGTTGGCCTTGTTCAATTAATGGGCGATTAAACTCAAGCTCATTGTTCATACCAAGCCATGCTAAGAGCGTACTTAATACAATTAAACACAAGGGGGGTAAAACATAACGCGGCTGAAGGGGTAAATTAAGCATTTAATGATCATTTTTTTATATTTATTTTTGCATATTGTGCCTGTTTAACTTTAAGATGCCAATTATCTTCCATGCAATTTAAGTTTAATCAGTAATTATGAATTTTAAGCTCAACTCTTTATTTGCTCTCTCTTTAAGTGCACTGTCTTTCCCTTTATTTGCACAGCAAGCAAGCCAAATTGAAACCCGTGAACCAGAAGCCGCCACAGGGGTAGTACAAAAGCAATTAGTACCTGGCGATAAATACATGGTTGCGGCTGCAAATCCTTATGCCTCACAAGCGGGAAAGGCCATTTTAGCCCAAGGCGGAAGCGCCGTAGATGCCGCAATTGCCACCCAATTAGTGCTTACATTAGTTGAGCCGCAGTCATCAGGCATTGGTGGTGGTACGTTTATGATGTATTACAACAAAGCTAACAATAAACTCACCAGTTTTGATGGTCGCGAAACAGCCCCCAGTAATGCCGATGAAAACCTGTTTTTAAATGAACATGGCAAAGCTGTTAAATGGATTGAAGCAGTTGTAGGTGGTCGTTCTGTGGGTGTACCAGGTATTTTACATGCGTTTGCCAGTGCCCATAAACAATATGGTAATTTGCCATGGGCAACGTTATTTAAGCCAGCTATTGCACTAGCCGAACAAGGGTTTGAAGTATCTCCACGATTACATGGCTTACTCGTTAGGCAGTTAAACCCGGGTGTTATGAGTATGCCGGTGATCAATGAGTATTTTTTCCCCAATGGTGAAGTGATCAAAGTAGGCAGTATTAAAAAAAACCAGCCGCTTGCTAATTTATACAAAGACATTGCCTCACAAGGGATTGATGCTTTTTATAAAGGTGATAATGCAAAAGCCATGGTAAGTGCAGTGCAGAAATCAAAAATTGCCCCGGGTAAATTATCTGTACAAGATCTTGCTAACTACACCAGCAAAGAGCGCGCCCCTGTATGTATTAAATACCGCGTTTACAAAGTGTGCTCAATGGCACCACCTAGTAGTGGCGGTGTAGCGGTGCTACAAATTTTAGGCTTGCTTGAACATAAAGATATGGCCAATATTAAAGCTAATAGCGCAGAGGCTATTCATTACTTTAGCCAAGCATCGCGCATTGCGTTTGCTGATCGAAATAAATACATTGGCGATCCTGATTTTACCCAAGTCCCTACCGAGGAGTTATTAAACAAAGATTACATCGCTACCCGCGCAAAGTTAATTAGCGAAGAAGATAAAAAAGCATTTCCTGGTGATCCAGTTGATTACTTAAGCTACGCAAATGATGACTCTTTTGAACTTCCGTCTACGTCACATGTCTCGATTGTTGATAGCAAAGGCAATGCTGTTTCGATGACCAGCTCTATAGAAATGGCGTTTGGTTCGACGGTCATGGTTAATGGCTTCATTTTAAACAATCAGCTGACTGATTTTTCACTCTCGCCGCGTAAAAATGGCAAGTTAGTGGCTAACAGAGTAGAAGCCCATAAACGTCCGCGCAGCTCAATGTCACCCGTAATGGTATTTAATCAAGATGGGAGCTTACGTTTAGTGGTTGGCTCTCCTGGTGGTAGTCGCATTATTGATTATGTAGCGCAAGTTGTTATTGGCGTTTTAGATTGGAATTTAAACGCGCAACAAGCCATTAATTTACCGCGAACCACTAATCGCAACGACTACACCAGCGTAGAAAAAGGCACTGCACTTGAAGCGGTGGTACCAAAGCTTAAAAAGCGCGGCCATGATGTGCGCGTGATTGACTTAAACTCTGGACTGCATGCGGTAGAAGTTAAAAATAACCGTTTGTATGGCGCCGCCGATCCTCGCAGGGAAGGGATGGCATTATCGGATTTAAGTAATAATAAAGCCTCATTTAAATTCTAAAACATGTATAATCAACAGCAGGTTTGCAGCTAATGTATTACCTGCTGTTATTTATGTAATAGCTTAATAGTTAATGATTATTTGATTGAAAATAGTATGTTAACTAATGTAAAAAATTAGCAGATCTAAAAAATAACTGACATTGTTGTAACCATTGCACAGCAAACGCTGGTCTAATGCCCGTTTTTAATTTTTATAAATTCACAACAGCCTGCTAACATATTCACCAAATATGAGTGACTTTATACTAAAGTAGCGCTTGTATTTGTAAATTTTCAATGGTCTGACAAGCTTAAATGTCATTGCAATTTAGCCTTTAACAATGATAATGGCAGATCATTACTTAAGATTCAGTAAAGCTTGGAAATATGACTACAAATACCGATCCAAATTATCTTTATATTCCTTATTCTGGCCCAGGCCTAATTGAAACCCCGCTATTGAATAAAGGAAGTGCTTTTAGCCAAAAAGAACGTGAAAACTTTAATCTTGCTGGTTTACTTCCTCCTCGTTACGAAACAATAGAAGAGCAAGTTGAGCGTTGTTACCAACAATACTCAAGTTTTAACGACAACTTAAATAAGCACATTTATTTACGCGCCATTCAAGATAATAACGAAACGCTTTTTTACCGTTTAGTGCGCGATCATATCGAAGAAATGATGCCTATTATCTACACCCCAACAGTGGGTGATGCCTGTGAAAAGTTTTCTGATATTTATCGCAGTGCCCGTGGTTTATTTATTTCGTATGAAGATCGCTTTCACATTGACGATATTTTACGTAATGCCACAAAAGGCAAAGTAAAAGTGATTGTTGTTACCGACGGTGAGCGTATTTTAGGTCTTGGCGACCAAGGTATTGGCGGTATGGGCATTCCAATTGGTAAACTTTCTTTGTATACCGCGTGTGGCGGTATTAGCCCAGCTTATACGTTACCGGTTATGCTCGATGTGGGAACCAATAACGAAAAATTATTAAACGACCCAATGTACATGGGTGCTCGCCATAAACGTATTACACAAGATGAATACGATGAGTTTTTAGACTTATTCATTAAAGCAGTAAAACGTCGCTGGCCAAATGTGTTATTGCAGTTTGAAGATTTTGCTCAGCCTAATGCAATGCCATTATTAAAGCGTTACCGCAACGAAATTTGTAGTTTTAATGATGATATTCAAGGAACTGCATCGGTCACTGTGGGCTCTTTATTAGCAGCATGTCGTGTTAAAGGTGCTAAATTATCAACTCAAAAAGTTGTTTTTGTAGGCGCAGGCTCTGCAGGCTGTGGTATTGCTGAACAAATCGTTAGCACTATGGTTGCTGAGGGTATTAGTGAAGCACAGGCACGTAGCCAAGTCTTTATGGTTGACCGTTTTGGCTTATTAACAGATGGTATGCAAGGCTTACGTGACTTTCAACAAATGCTTGCACAACCAACTAGCTGCTTAGCTGATTGGATCTACAGCGGTGAATACGCGTCGTTATTAGATGTAATGCATTGTGCTGAACCAGATATTTTAATTGGTGTATCAGGCCAACCTGGCTTATTTACCGAACAAGTCATTCGCGCTATGCATGCTAAATGTGAATCGCCAATTATTTTCCCGTTAAGTAATCCATCTAAGCAAGTTGAAGCGTATCCAGAAGATGTAATTAAATGGACCGATGGCAAAGCAATTGTTGCAACTGGCAGCCCATTCGACCCAGTTGTTTATAACGGTGTGACTTACCCAATTCCACAATGTAATAATAGTTACATATTCCCAGGTATTGGCTTAGGTGTTATTGCCGCCAAAGCAACCCGTATTACCGATGCGATGCTAATAATGTCGAGCGAAATGTTGGCTGAGTCGTCACCTTTAGCTAATACAGGTAAAGGCAGCTTACTACCGGCACTGACTGAAATTGAAACGCTTAGTAAACGTATTGCGTTTGCAGTGGCTAAAAAAGCAATTGAAGAGGGCGTAGCCCTTGAAATTTCAGACGATGCGCTGTGGGCAGCCATCGACAAAAACTACTGGTTACCAAAATACCGTAACTACAAGCGTTGCAGCATTTAATTACAGTAGAGATTAAAAAAACAGGCTTTTGCCTGTTTTTTTATGCTTGTTCATCTTTAATTAACCGCATAAGGTGTTAACTGAGGCAATCAAATTTAAAAGGATAGACTTATGAAAACGCTTTCGATTTTAACCGCCGCATTACTCAGTACATCAGCTTATGCAAGCAACGCCCCAGAAGAGCCGCATATTTATGTTAAAGGTGAAGCTTCAGTAACGACGATGCCGGATCATGTTTTATTAACGGTGGGCATTACTGAAATAGATAAAGACTTAATTGCAGCAAAAAAACAAACCGATACCACTATGGCCAGTGCAATAAGTTTAGTAAAAAAACTAGGGGTAGATGATGCGGATATTAATGCCGGTCAAATTTCTATATACCGTGATAACCAATATAATCGTGAAACAGGTAAACAAGAGTTTACTGGCTTTAAAGTATCAAGAACGCTCACCATTAAACTCTCTGCAATTAATAAATACCCTGAATTACTTCAGAGCTTAGTTAATAATGGCATTAATGAAATTAGACAAACACAATTTTTAGCTAGCAACTACGATGAGCTGCATAAAAAAGCACAAAAAATGGCAATTAAACAAGCCAAAGTCGCGGCAAAAGAGCTAAGTGACGACTTTGATGTAGAGTTAAAAGGCTTATATAGCGCGTCGTTAACCCCGCTTGATATGCCATCTACACCGTACATGCGAAGTGAAAAAGTAATGATGGCAGACAGTACACCTGGTAATTATGTCCCAGAAGCCTATCATGCGGGTGAAATTACTATTAGCGCGTCAAGCTATGCAATTTATTATATAGATTAGGGCTTGATGATCTTTCAATGCCAAATAGGCGCTGCCGAGGAGCGATAACTCTTTGCCCCTCGGCAGAATAAATAGCTCTACAGAGCTTACTCGCTAATAGGTTGGTGCTGCTCAAAACGTGCCACCAACTGCTTACCTTGTAACTCACTAATTCGCACTATTGCTTGTAGCATATTTCTAATTTCTCGCCGGTCATACTCATTACAAATGTGCTGATTAATATCATCAACAATGGCACCTAAATAATTAAACACACTGTTTCGAGCTTCAACATCCTCGTTGGCAATAAACAAAATATTTTTAAATGCTTCAATAACATTGGTCATTACATAGGCATCTGCTTTGGCATAATTACGCAAAGGAGTGAAGTTATCGTGCAGTAATTCATCAAAACTGGTTTCATGAAAATAGAGCAAAGGGGCTTCTTCTGGTTGATAATACGCGTAGTTAATCGCATTAATCTTTAGGCGAGCAATCAATAAAATACTCAGCATATCAATAGCTTTAACCGCTGTGCCCGGATCGTTAATCCCAGGGCTCATTGCTTTTACCGCAATTTCAGAAATTTGGGTTAATCCATAACGGTAATGATCGCTAATGTATTCTTCTATATAAAAAATAAAGCAGTCTAAGATTTTCTCTATTAACTCTTCGTTTTCACAAATGTCTTTATTACACTTTAAGAAAGGGTAGCCTTTAACGGTAAAGTAACCTTGCTTAACGGTAATAAAAAGTTCTATTTTTTCTTCAGCCAAAATAGCACACAGCTTATTTGTGTGAACCCCTTTGTAGTAACCCTCAGTAGTACTTTTTATTGAATGCCAATTTGAAAATTCAGGTAAGTTATCAACGGGGTTATTGTCTTGTTTGTTGATGATGTCTTGGATCTCTTGTTTGGTTTGTCTAAATAAACCATTTAATACGTTATCAACCTGAATTGCTTTTGAAATAGAGTGAATAAAAAAAACGAACAAGCCCAAAGAAATCAAACCAAAAATTAATGCAAAGAGCACCCCTAATGAGGGTATTGCCGTATTTCCGTTATCTAACTTATTAATATTAATGAGCATTATAATAGAATAAATAATACTGCCTAAATAAAACCCTAATACCATTTGATGCGATTTACGGGTAATAAGCCCAGGAACGACTCTGGGTGACAAGCTAGCGCTGGCCGCATTTAAAACCACCATCACCATAGAAAAACTAAATACGGTTAACGAAATAATACTACCAGCTAAGGTGCTTAATATGGTTCGTGCGTTTTCTGCACTGTCTACTAATACAAATGAGATTAATGATTTAAATTGCTCTATAGGGGCTAAATACTCAACAGACATAGTGAGTACAGCAAAAATTAAAAACGCAACAGACAGGAGCGAGGGATAAAAGCCAATACTGTTTATTATTTCACGATAGTGATTGGTGATTTTTGTTCTTAAATACATATTATCCTTACTTATTACTATTCCAATGTATAAATTACTCTAGCATAGTTCATGATAAAACTACTGATTTACCGCTTAACTTATGTGTTATTATTGCTGAAAAATTAAATGGACTATACTGTGATCATATCTAGCTATGCGGCCTTATTGGCCCTTTATTATATTTATTTGAGTGTTAATGTTATAAAAATACGTAAAGCCGAAGGGATTTCGTTAGGTAATGGCAGTAATACCACGCTTGAACGTGCAACCCGAGCGCATGGTAATTTTATTGAGTACGTGCCCATTAGCTTAATTTTAGTTTTTTTATTGGAGTATCAAGGGTTAGCTAGTCATTATGTACATGCACTAGGCGGTTTATTATTTATCAGCCGTGTTGTTCATAGTTCTGCCATTATTAACAATAATTTAAAGGCACGTGGATTGAGCATGATGTTCACCTTTGCTATTGTGATAGTAAGCGCGGTGTTATTACTTTTAAGTAGATAAACGATTATGCGGTTAGCTATTTTTTTTACATGTTTATATTTTTTCAGTTCACTGACATCATTTGCATGGGCAATAGAAAATAATAGCAAAAACACCGTTTCTAGTTTGCATGTTGTATACCCCAAAACAATGCGCAGTGATGAAGATGAAATATTATACCCGTTAGTACTATTAAGAACAGCTCTGCAATTCAGCGGAGAAAATTTTACATTACAACCCTCAAGTATTTCGATGCCACAGAGCCGCGCGTTAAAGCAAATTCTTCATAATGATGAAATAAACGTAGCTTGGACCATGACCTCTAAACAGCGTGAGCAACAATTACTACCCGTTAGAGTGCCTATATTTAAGGGGTTATATGGGTGGCGTGTTTTGGTAACTACACAGGATAAAGTGAATACCTTATTAAACATCAATACCCTGAGCGACTTTAAAAGCATACACTTTATTCAAGGGCATGATTGGCCTGACACACAAATACTGCAGGATAACGGCTTAACTGTATCGACATCAATCGAATATAGTTCGTTATTTAATATGTTGATAAAAGGCCGAGGTGATGTATTTCCTCGTTCTGTGTTAGAGGTTGAAACTGAGCTCAATACCTTTAAAGATGAAGCCGGTGCTAACCTCACGATAGTGCCACACTTCTTGTTGCAATACCCAAGTGCAATCTACTTCTTTTTTAGTAAAGAAAAGCCCGAAATAGCGCAAGCGGTTGAGAAAGGCTTAGCTATTATGCGTAAAAACGGTGAGTTTGATCGTTTGTTTAAGGCTTATCATCGCAGTGCGATTGAGCATGCAGATATAAAAAATAAAATTATCATTAAATTAAAAAACAATCAGTTACCCGCATTAACACCCCTTAATGATGCATCACTTTGGTTTTCAGAAAAAGACATTTAAAACGCCATGACACAAAAAATATTTATTATTGGTTTACCACGCACTGGGACGACTAGCGTATGTAATGCATTTTTAGATTTTGGTATACCTACTGCCCATACTGCTTACACTAACGCTTGTTTTGAAAATGCGGTGGCTATCGCAGACACACCTGTATATAACGATTATCAAACATTAGATAAATATTACCCAGGTTCTAAATTTGTATATTTAAAGCGAGAACTTAGCGCGTGGCTGCCTTCAATCAAACAGCTTTTACTGCGTATGCATACTAATTTAACGCGTGCTGATGGGGGCTTTAATATTCATTTAAAGCGCTGTTATTTAAATACGTTTAATGATTTTTCACTCGAAAACATTAATCAGGATGAATATTTAACTAATCGTTATAACACTCATTTTAATAGTGCTAATGCTTATTTTGCTGACCGGCCTAATGATTTTTTAGCCATTGATATAGCAAATCCCGAGAGTTTTAATAAGCTATGTGAGTTTTTAAATATTACCAGCAGCTTAGCTGGCTTTGGAAAAATGAACATGGGCGGTAAAGTCACTGCATGGAATGATATAAAGCACCCATTAAAAATTGAGTCGACGGCAAAAGGGCGGATTGATAAGTTTTTGCCTTATGAAAGTTAAATTTAAATCGCAACCAAAGATTTTTATTTTTAAATACGCTAAAATCCACGCATTATTTTATAAATTGTATCCCTATGTTTGAATTAAAATACCACACGCCATTTGAATGGACCGAAGTTGTTTTAGCGGACTTCGAAACCTTTTTACAAGACCACGCTGCTGCTGAGAAAAAAGCATCTGGCATGGCTATGTCAATGCTTTCACATTATCCGGATAAGCGTAAATTAGTTAAAGCCATGACTGACTTAGCTCTTGAAGAGTTAATTCATTTTAAACAGGTGCTTAAACTATTAATTGAACGCGATACTAATTTGGGTGATGATAAAAAAGATCCATACATTAAACAAATTCGTGCACACTTTAGGCATGGTCGTGACGGTTTTTTAATGGACAGATTATTAGTAGGTGGGGTAATTGAGGCGAGGGGACATGAACGTTTTTCTTTAGTTGCCGAGGCACTACCTGAAGGAAAAGAAAAAGATTTTTATGTCGCAATTGCTAAATCAGAAGAAAAACATAAAAATTTATTTGTGGAACTCGCCTACGAATACTTTGATAAGCAAGAAGTTGACGAACGCTTAGACGAGTTACTAACAATAGAAGCCGAAATTTGTAAAAATATTCCTTTTACAGCGGCTCTCCATTAAAAATTACGGTATGTTGTTTTAAAAGCAAAAACAACATACCAACTTTTCAATTTATAACTGCTCCCTTCATACTGATTAAACAATCAAATAAACCCTAAGTAGATCAACTTTACTGCGCTTACTTTACACAGCCTACTCATAAACAGCTATTATGAATTATTAAAGTTTAGCTTATCGAAGGATGTGAACCGATGCAGCCAATTAAACACATTGCCGTATTAACCTCAGGGGGCGATGCGCCTGGGATGAACACCGCATTATTTGCCATAGTAAAAGCCGCTCAACAACACGGAATAAAAGTGTCGGGCGTTCGAAAAGGGTTCGAGGGTTTAATTGATAATGATTTAGTGACACTTGATTGCAAAAACCTACAACAAACCATGCACTTAGGTGGTACTGTGTTAAAAACAGCGCGTAGTGAAAGATTTAGAGGTGATGCTGGTAGAAATCAAGCACTAGCCACAATTGAACATAATAATATTGACGCCTTAATTGTGATAGGTGGAGATGGCTCCTTTAGAGGGTGTTTATGGTTATCACAAATTACTGACATACCGTATATAGGCATTCCAGGCACTATTGATAATGATATTGCGGGTACAGATTACACCTTAGGGTTTGATACCGCAGTAAACACATCAATGCAATGTATTGATAATATTAGAGATACTGCAGAATCACATAATAGGGTGTTTGTTATTGAAGTAATGGGACGTGATTCTGGTTATATTGGCACTTATGCCGGTTTAACCTCTGGCGCCGATTCGATATTAATACCTGAAAGTGATGAAGACATAACTTATTTAGTGAATAAAAATTAGCGATTATCACAGTGAGCATGCTTTTATTGTGGTGGTCTCTGAAGGTGATGAAATTGGCGTTGAGCATATATGTGAGAAAATAAGTACCGTTAATCCCAGTATAGATTTGCGCGTAACTAAGCTAGGGCACTTACAACGCGGCGGTAATCCATCTGCAGCGGATCGTATGTTAGCAATAAGACTAGGCGTACACAGTGTTAAGGCTTTATGTGCTGGAGAAAGCGCTAAAATGGTGGGTATTTTAAATAACAAAGTATCAAATACTCCTATGCAAGATGTTGTAAAACAACATGTTATAAATGAAGAGCTGCAAGGGCTGTTATCTGTATTTTGCCGCTAGCGATGAATTAAATAGGAATAATTAATAACGCGAGATAATAAAAACTATAAAATGACAATTATTAAAGGTATTACAATAAGTTTTTTATTTGCCGGTTCAACAGTCGTATTGGCCAAAGATGATTGTGCAGATTTAACGGGATGTGCGAAAAAAGCCTGTGAAGTTAACCACCAGTTATAAACTGCAAAACGCTAAGGTAATTCACATCAAGCTGCAGGTCTTAATATATCACTCAATAACATAAACGCATATTGTACCCATGATGGATTAAAAGCAGAGTTGCAAGAAATAGATGATACAAATTCAGAAATTGAAGAATATAAAACCGATATTAAAAAAGCTAAGCGCCAAGGTAAGCATGACAAAGTTGAAAAGTATCAGCAAAAGCTAAACGACGAAACTAAACAGCTTAAGCAATTAATTAATGAGCTAAATAGTTTGATTAATTAAAATGTCATTACAGCGTTTTTATATTTAATAAAGTAGAGCATATTACTATAAATATATAATGTGCGAATAAAAGGGCTAAAATACCGTGTTTATAAGTGACGTAATTGCCGATAGTTAGTTTGATTAAGTACATTTTAACCTTATTTAACATAATATAAATTATAGGTAGTAATATACCTATATATATGCAGCGCTCTATTTTAAAAGCTGCAGCTCGCTAAGTCCAATACTAGACGGTATCGGACATTAAGTGTCTCTAAACAACTATTCTGGTTATTCATAGTTATCACCTTGAGGTTCCTTAATGCTTAGCTTAATATTAAAGCACAAGCCGTAAAAAACGTTGAAGTATTCATATGGAATTTGTACGCCCACTCGAACCAATTTTAATTATTGATGATGTTAAACAGATCCGCGCTGATTTAAGCCAAGTATTAGCTGGTTTAGGTTTTGATGACATTATTGAGTGCGATAATTTTAATTGTGCTAAACCTCTGCTTATTGAAAAATCACCCAACGTTATATTCTTAGATGTTGATTTACCTGATTCTGAAAGCATTGAAATTTTAGAGTCAATTAACAACGAACACCCTCATGCACATGTTGTTATGTGTTCAGGCCACAATAGCTTTGAAACAGTGCAAAATAGCTGGGAGCTAGGCGCAAAAGAATTTATAGCTAAGCCTTTTAACGCGCAAAAAGTTGATGCGGTAATGAAACGTTTAGAACTCATAGATTAAAGGAAATTATGCAGCACATTGTTACGACAATAATTGATGACCTATCTACCGTTATATTTGGTAAACAACAACAAATAAAATTAGCGTTAGCCTGTTTATTTAGTGAAGGCCATTTACTAATTGAAGACTTACCTGGCATGGGAAAAACCACTTTGTCGCATGCATTAGCTGCAGTACTGGGGTTATCTTATCAGCGTATACAATTTACCAGCGATTTATTGCCCGCTGATATTATTGGCACCAATATATTTAATAATAATGAACATAGTTTTTCATTTCATAAAGGCCCAATTTTCAGCCAAGTGGTGCTTGCTGATGAAATAAATCGCGCGGGTCCTAAAACACAAAGTGCTTTATTGGAGGCGATGGAAGAACATCAAGTAACAGTAGATGGAGACAAGTACCCGCTCCCTACTCCATTTTTTGTAATTGCGACTCAAAATCCATTATATCAGGCAGGTACATACCCGTTACCAGAATCACAACTAGATCGTTTTTTGATGCGAATTAGTTTAGGGTTTCCACCTAAAGATGCAGAAAAACGGTTACTGTTAAATAATCAAAAACGTGACTATTCGCAGTTACCGCAGCGAATTGAACAACATCAACTTAAGCAAATTCAAGATGCTATATCAAATATCACGCTAAGTTCGCCGGTGGTTGATTATATAATTGAGTTAGTGACTTATACTCGTGAGTCTCAAACATTAACGACTTCGCTTTCCCCAAGAGCCAGTATGGCACTGGCTAAATCGGCCAAAGCGTGGGCCTATATTGAAGGCCGTGATTATGTATTACCCGAAGATGTACAAGCTGTTTTTTCAAGTGTGTGTCAGCATCGATTAGGTTTACATAGTGATGCGGGCGATACACAAATAGCGGCCATTTTACAACATGTTTTAGTGCCCGTTTAGGTAAATGCGTATTTATAAATTTAAGCGCCCTACTTTTATTCACGATATAAAAAGCGCGATTTTAACGGCCTTATTAAAAAATAAGCACAAAAAAAATAGCATCACCTTAAAACATAATACTATTTATGTTTTACCATCCACGCTTGGCGTTTACTTTAGCGTTGTTGCATCATTAAATTTTGTAATGGGGATTAATTATCAAAATAATTTAATTCTGTTTATGGCTTATTTAATGTTTGTGATTATAATTTTTGCATTGTTATTGGGCTACAGTAATGCCAGAGGTTTAACTGTCAGCTTTAAATACGCCATTGACAGTTTTGCGCCTCAGACACCACAGCTAGTTTGGCAAATAGAAGCCGATGATCCTTGTCAATCAGTTACATTAAGTTACCCCAATGATTTTAAAAATGCGTGTTACATTACGCGCGTTAAAAATGAAGCAATAAAATGTCAATTATCATTACCTTATACCAAGCGAGGCTGTTATCAGTTAAAGCCAATAAAAATTGCCAGTAATTACCCCTTTGGTTTAGTCAGTGTGTGGAGTTATATACAACCTAATAAAGTGGTGTATGTTTATCCGTCAATAATTAAAACAACAAATCAAAAACACCCAAACTTAGTTGCAAATAATACCGATGAAGGCACTGAAAAACATAAAGGTGACGATGAATTTGAAAGTTTAATTACTCATTTGCCAGAAATGGGGTTACAGCGAATATCATGGAAGCACTATGCAAAAACACAGCAATTACTTGTAAAACAATTTAGTGATTTTAAATCAGCCGATGCACAATTCGATTTTAACTTAGTCACGGGCGATACCGAACAGCGTTTAGGGCAACTCTGTTTTTTAGTTTGCCAAGCATTTGAAAGTGACATTAATTATTCTTTAAAACTTCCTAATAAATTAATCGCCAGCAATTCAGGCAAGCTGCATCATCAGCGCTGTTTACAAGCGTTAAGCCAAGTCGGTAATGATAATGAATGAGATTAAAAACCATCGCGTTATTAACTTTGCTCTATCGTTTATTTATTTAGGGCTAGTCAGTTTTTTTACAGAGCACTTACCCCTGCCCTTTATTGCAATGCTTAGCGTGTTATGTGGCTGGAATGTTTATTTAACAGTTAAACAAAAGCAGAAACCCAACGCGTGGTTTGCTAATGGATTGGCCGCCATTGCTTTAATTATTATGCTAAGCAGCATAGGCTTTAAAGATACCGTTGTATTGTTTGTAGCCATGCTGTTATTGTCGTGTGTTTTTAAATTATTGCAGGCAAAATCAAAACAGCATTACCAATTGATCATTACCCTTACGTTCTTTTCACTCTCAGCGGTATATTTGTTTAGCCAAACCATTTTTACTACCTTAGTTATAAGCACCTTCTATATTTTAAACTTTGCGGTGCTAGGGTTATTAGAGTCTAGTCATAGCTTAAAACTCTCTTCAAAACAAAGTGCTAAAATTATGCTACTGGCTTTTCCTTTAGCCGTAATACTTTTATTATTTTTACCTAAACTTCCAGCATTTTGGCAACTACCTGGGCCCAAAATGGCACAAACAGGATTATCAGAACAAGTCGATCCGTTTAATATAGCAAAGTTATCAAATTCAGATGAACTAGTATTTAGAGCAAAATTTAATGGTACACCACCCCCTAAGCCCTATTATTGGCGCGCTATTGTACATGATGAATTTGATGGTGCAGCGTGGAAAACATCCTCCTTTTTAAAGCAAGCGTTGATATTACCCGCTAAAAAAAGTACGAGTGAAAATGAGGCTCAGTATACGGTTATAGCTGAGCCTGCTATTTCAGATTGGCTATATGGGCTTGGTTTTTCAAGCAGTGAAACCCCCAATGTTATTGCCAATACTTTAGGTTTATTACGTAAACAACAATATAAATCCAAGGTTTTACAATATGCAGTTAATAGTGAACCGTTATCTAGTACATCGCTTAATAAGTCCCAACAGCGGTTTTATAGCCAATTAACTGTTACTAATAATCAAAAATCTCAGCAGTTAGCGCAACAATTAAAAAATAATAGCGCCAATGCTGATGAATTTTTTAATCAACTTTTAAGCTATTTTTCAAAAAATGAATTTAGCTATACACTTACACCCACCCCCATGCGCGGCGAAAATACGCTCGATCAGTTTATGTTTAATAATAAACGCGGTTTTTGCGGGCATTATGCCAGTGCCGCCGCCTTTATTTTTAGAAGTGCAGGTATTCCTGCGCGTGTTGTCAGTGGCTATTTAGGAGGCGAGCTAAATAAAAACAGTGATTATATGACTATTCGTCAATACGATGCGCATGCCTGGGTTGAAGTATATACCGGTGCCGGTTGGAGAGTATTTGATGCCACAGCGGTTGTCGCACCCGAGCGGTTAAACGGCTCCTTGTCACAAAGCACCACTCTTAATGACGAATTTAAAAATAATATTAACTTTGGACTCGTTAGTTTAAGTAACTATGCCGCCATTAATTGGCTTAGACTTGAATTAGAAAACTTAGATTATCAATGGTCTAGTTGGGTACTTGGGTTTGATAAAGACAAACAACAAGATTTATTTGCTACCTTATTTGGTAATAAGTTTATTTGGCTGGTGCCGCTTGGGGTTATTATTATTTTAATTTTGAGTTTTACGGCTTACTTTATTTATTTAAACAGGCCTAAAGCCTCAATAAAACAACCGCCACTGGTCAATGAGTATTATGAAATTATTCGTTGGGCTAATAAACACGCGATTAGCTATCCTGAAAATGCCACGCCAACCCAAACTTTAGAATACATTAGCAACCAAGCGCCCCATGCAGAGCAACAAATAACCGCTTTTTGTGAGTTATTTAAGCAAGTGCGCTATGCAAGGCATCCATTTACTAAAGAACGTAAAAATCAGGCTAAATATCTGATAAAATTAATTAAATCTACAAAACAGAGAAATCTATGAACGCAGTAATTATCGGCGTTATTTTAATGCTTGGACTCACTTTAGTCCGTGTAAATGTGATTGTTGCAATGACGATAAGTGCACTGGTTGCCGGACTAACCGCTGGCATGGGATTGAAAGAAAGCATCGATGCATTTAATTCAGGATTATCGTCAGGTGCCGAGATTGCTTTAAGTTATGCTATGTTGGGCGCATTTGCCGTGGCAATTTCTAAGTCAGGCCTAACACGTATTTTAGCTGCGAAGTTATTGGCAAAAGTTAACGCACAAACTGGCTCAAGCGAAACCCTGCTAAGCTATTTTATTCTGTTTATTATTTTGATTTGTGCTATTTCTTCACAAAATTTAGTCCCTGTTCATATTGCGTTTATTCCTATTCTAATTCCCCCGTTATTGGTGGTGTTTAACAAATTGCGATTAGACAGACGCGCTATTGCTTGTATTTTAACCTTTGGTTTAGCCACCTCGTATATGGTACTCCCTTATGGGTTTGGTGGAATTTATTTATACTCTATATTACATAAAAACCTAGTGGATAATGGCCTTGAAATAGTCAATACCAGCGTACCTTTGGCAATGATCATTCCTGCTATTGGCATGTTCGTGGGGTTGTTAATTGCGCTGTTTATGACTTACAGAAAACGCCGAGAATATACAAATACCGCCCTTACCGTTGAAAGTAAACAAACAGAAATTGATAACCCCAAAAAAGTATTGATGGTTGGTTTATTTGCTGTAGTTGCGTCGTTAATTGCTCAAAATGCCAGTGGCTCTATGATATTAGGCGGCCTAGTTGGCGTGGTTATATTTAGTGTATTTGGTGTGGTTAAGTGGGAAGAAAACGGCGACGTATTTAGTAAAGGCGTGGCAATGATGGCCATGATTGGCTTCATTATGATCTCAGCACAAGGATTTGCCGCAGTCTTGAAAGAAACTGGGCACGTAGCCAGCTTAGTTCACAGTAGCGCCGCTATTTTTGATGGTAATAAGCCGATGGCTGCGGCTGTAATTTTATTAGTCGGCTTATTTATAACGATGGGAATTGGCAGCTCGTTTTCAACGGTACCTATTATTGCCACCTTATTTGTTCCTTTATGTTTAGAGCTAAACTTTTCCGTAATGGCAACCGCTGCACTTGTTGGTACTGCTGGCGCATTAGGTGATGCCGGCTCCCCTGCCTCCGATTCCACGTTAGGGCCAACTTCCGGACTCAATGCTGATGGTCAGCACGACCATATTTGGGATTCGGTTGTTCCAACTTTTATTCACTTTAATTTACCGCTATTGGTATTCGGCTGGATAGCCGCCATGGTACTTTAATTTTTAAAAGGTGTGTTTTGTGCACGCCTTTTTATTTTGAAATTTACCCCCTCCTTTTACTCATTATCGCAAACAAACATTAATGCTAAGTTTGCAGCACTAACAGATTAAGTATGATGTGTTCTTGACGGATTTCAATATAAGCACCAAAACTAGGTGCTTATATTAATTTACTATTTAGCGTTATAACTCAAAGCCATGTAGCATTTTATCGCATATTACCGGTGTTGGTCTGTGGTTATCATCCACGGCAACAAAGGTAAAACTACCCGTAATAGCAGAATGCTTATTATCTTTGTGCATAGTTTCTAGGAATATTTCAACATCTACCTTTAGGCTGGTATTCCCTACATGCGACACTTTTGAGATTAATTCGGCAAATGAACCTGCCGGAATAGCCTCTTTAAAATCTACCCTATCAGATGAAATAGTCACTAATGGCTTACGGCAAAAACGGGTAGCTGCAATAAAAGCAACCTCATCCATCCACGCTAATGCATCACCACCAAATAGCGTATTGTGGTGATTAGTACGCCCAGGAAATACCGCTTTTGTAACCGATGTGGTCGAATCTTTTATACGCTGCGCAATAATTGCTTCGCGCTCTACTTGAGTCATAATCTCTACTTTTTGTTTGCTAATGTGTCTTGCATCAATAATGCAGGGTCAAGGCGTTCACCTTGCCAATTAAATCGCCAATCTAAATGTGGGCCAGTTACACGGCCCGTAGCACCTATTTCTGCCACTTTCATACCTTGTGTAATTTTATCCCCCACTTTTACATCTAGCTTGCTTAGATGAATGTAAGTCGAGGTAACCCCATGGCCATGATCTAAAATTAATGTGCCACCTGAGTAATATAAATCTGGTTCAGCAAATACCACGGTACCGCTGATCGGCGCATACACAGGAGAGCCTGTTTTATTTGCTATGTCTAAACCAAAGTGTGGTCTGCGTGGTTCACCATTAAAGTAACGCTGGCTTCCATAAACACCTGAAATACGGCCCTCGGCTGGCCTAAGCACAGGCTGTAAAAAGTATTCTAGGTCAGAGTTAACAGCGCGCGCTTTTCTTACCGCGGCCGCTTCACGGCTAATACGTTCACTGACCGCTTTTGGTGGCGATACATATTTTTTTGCAACACCGGTTATTTTATCGATGTTGTAGTCACGAAGGGTTATAACTAAATCTTGGCTGTGGCTTTTTCCACTTTTATCAACCCATGATAAAGTGTGGTTTGGTTTTGCATCACGACCAAAACCAAATACAAATAAGCCAGTATCAGATAGCTTTAATGGCTTATCATTTAAGCTAACCGATTTTGCGTTATTTAATTGCCCTGTAACCAAGCCGCCTTGAGTTAAATGCCCTTTTAGTTCAACTGCCAAAGCACTAAAACTAAATGATGCAATTAACGCTGACACTAATAAGGATTTAAGCATAACTAATAGACCCTTTGCCAACGCCTTCATAAGCGGTAATTTTTACGTCTTTTTCTGGATGCTGCAGTTTTACTTGGCCGGCAATATACTCAGCAATACATTCTACTGTGGTATCCATTGGTAAAATGTCGCAACGCGATTCGCTAATAGCCATTTCAAAATAACCTTGCGCGGCTGTATATGCAAAACACACGTCATCCTCTTTGGCGATAATATGTTTTAATTCAGAGGCGCTGATTTTATCTTCGCTGGTAGCTAAGTATATATCTTGCCATTTATCAGCCCACTGTTTTTGTAAACGAGGCATAGAAATACCGCCAAGGCTTATACCAATTTGTGAGCGATGGCCATGAATAATACGTTGGCAGTTACCATCATGCTTTTTAAGGCCATGGCTGTAGTGGTAGTAAAAACTTTGATTGTGCTCAGGCTTTAATACAAGTTCAATTTTTTCAATATTATCAGGAAGCTGTGGCAGTATTGTGGCAACTAAATACTCTGTAACCGACCCAATGGTTATCTTATCGGTATCTATCAGGCAAAAAGCTTGATGAGGCGCACTCATTGCAAGGTGCTTATTCTCACCAAATGTACAATCTAAAATTTTATGATCAGCAAATTCATTAATGCTACCGTTTATGTTATTTGGAACAGCTAAACGGTGATCAATACATTCATCAATGATGCCTTTTATTTGCTTTTTAACTAAGCCAAAGTCTAAAACCATAGACTCTTCATTTAGTTTGCCATGTAAAGTCAAATCAACAATCCAACTTTCGCCAACTGCACCGCGTTTATTGCATAAGTAAGAAAAATCAATCACAGTGAGTGAGTTAACAAAAAGGGTCATAAATTTCCTTTAAACTGATTAAAAGTCAGCCCTAATTATAATGATTTCTGTTAGTAATTGCGCGGTTTAATCATACTAAAATCAGTTGCATTGACTGATTGGCTATATTTAGACCATTTTTTAACTGCTCCGAGTTGTTTAGCGTACAAGTGTACGCTAAAGTACGGGGCAATTTCTAAGCAAAGATAAAGTGTTATGGAACCTAAAAATAGCTATACAAAAGAAGATTTGATCCTTTGTGGTCAAGGTGAAATGTTTGGTGAAGGAAATTGTCGTTTACCAAGTGACAACATGTTAATGATGGATCGTATCATCTCTATCACCGATGATGGTGGTGAGCACGGTAAAGGCCAAATTATTGCTGAGCTAGATATTGACCCTAGCCTTTGGTTTTTTGACTGCCACTTTAAAGGCGACCCTGTAATGCCGGGTTGTTTAGGCTTAGATGCAATGTGGCAACTGGTTGGGTTTTTCTTAGGCTGGTCTGGTGGCCCAGGTCTTGGCCGCGCATTAGGTGTAGGCGAAGTGAAATTTACTGGCCAAATTCTACCAACGGCAAAAAAAGTAACTTACCGTCTCGATATGAAACGCGTTATTAAACGTAAGTTGTTTATGGGTATGGCTGATGGCACTGTTGAAGTAGACGGCCGCGTTATATACGAAGCAAAAGATTTAAAAGTGGGCTTATTCCAAGACACTAGCGCGTTTTAATTTTAACGCACGCAACAAAAAAGCCTCTAGCTAGAGGCTTTTTTGCTTAAATTCGTTGTGAGTTTATGTTTTATACATATTCCGATTTTCTATTGCCTCGCGCCAACCACCAAGCCACTCAGACTTAGGATCAACTTGTTGATAAGGGCAGTGCTCTTTTGAGCGACCAGCTAAACCAGCTTTAAAACCTTGAGAATGAGCTCTTTCTAAACGATCTCTTTTTTGTCTCTTCATCGGTAAAATCCTCACCTTTATATTTATATTTTTGTAGCATTAAGTTCATCTACATTTAATAAATAGCTAACAAAAATGTTTAATTCAAACACAAAATACAATTAATTTGTTTGACTTTAACTAAGCTGCTGATGCAATGATAAATTAATTTAAAAATAATTTTATTGCTCAACTTTAACCTATTTAACTTTATTAAAATGTACCGATACATCGGTTCAAAACACACAAGTGTCATATTTGTGACTAACAATATCCCCTTAAGTTCCAAATTAATTTGTAATCAAAAAATGAACGTCAGTGCTGTTTTAAAAACATTCCAAATAAAAACTTGATTAATTAAAACCGATCGGTCTAATATGAAGCATGAACAAAACACCAGCAGTTGCAACTAGGCGTGGCCGCCCACCCAAAATAGCCAGAGACAGCGCAGATACAAAAGCGCTGCTCATTCGTGTGGGCTTAGAAACCTTAACTGAGTTTGGCTTTAGTGCCACAGGGCTCGATACCATATTAAAAAAAGCAAAAGTACCAAAAGGCTCCTTTTATCATTACTTTAAAAGTAAAGAAGCCTATGGCTTGGCACTTGTTGATGCCTACGACGATTTTTTTATAAATAAACTTAAATGTTACCTAGAGCAATCCGAAGTCCCCGCACTCGAGCGCATTGTTAATTTCACACAAAGCGCAATTGCTGGAATGCAAAAGTATGATTACAAACGCGGGTGCTTGGTGGGTAACTTAAATCAAGAGCTTAATCATTTAAGTGACGACTTTAAAACCCGTTTAATGCAAAGCTACATCGCTTGGCAACAACAATTAAAACGATGTTTAGATTTAGCGCAGCAGCAACAAACTATTAATCCACACATTAATACCGAACAAATGAGTGAATATTTTTGGGTGGGTTGGGAAGGTGCAGTAATGCGAGCTAAACTAACCCAATCAAGTAAGCCACTTACCTTATACACAGAAATGTTTTTACGCGCATTACTCAGTTAATGTATTTTTATTATTAATTTAAAGACGATCGGTCTAAAAGGAAATCTAATGAGCAATTCTATTAAAGCTATTGTTATAGATAAGCAAGACGACAACTACACTGCAACCCTAAGCACCATAAACAGTGACGATCTGCCAAACGAAAATGTATTAATTGATGTGCTTTACAGTACCTTAAATTATAAAGATGGCTTAGCCATCACGGGTAAAGGCCCAGTTGTACGTAGTTTTCCTATGGTGCCGGGGATTGATTTAGTGGGTACAGTGACTAGCAGCGGCAGTGCTGAATTTAAAAGTGGCGACCACGTTATTTTAAATGGTTTTGGTGTTGGCGAAAAGCACTGGGGTGGCTTATCTCAAAAAGCAGCACTGAGCAGTGATTGGTTAATTCCCCTACCCGCTAACTTATCACCTAAACAAGCTATGCAAATTGGTACTGCCGGTTATACGGCAATGCTCAGTGTTATTGCACTAGAAAAGCAAGGCGTTACTCCCGAGTCAGGTGAAATTTTAGTGACCGGTGCTAATGGTGGCGTAGGCAGTTTTGCTATTTATTTACTAAGCCAGCTAGGTTATCAAGTCACCGCTGCAACAGGTCGTATGGAGCAAGCAGACTATTTAAAATCATTAGGAGCAACTAATGTAATTGATAGAAATGAGTTTTCGAACCCTGGTAAACCTCTGCAAAAAGAACGCTTTGCTGCAGCTATTGATTCTGTGGGTAGCCATACACTTGCAAATATTTGTGCATCACTTAAATACGGGGGGGTTGTTACTGCTTGCGGGCTTGCTCAAGGTATGGACTTACCGGCCTCGGTTGCACCATTTATTTTACGTGGGGTTTCATTAATGGGTATTGATAGCGTTATGCGCCCTAAAGCGGATCGTGTTGAAGCTTGGGATCGTTTAGCTTCATTAGTTAATGCTGATTATTTGGATAAAATTTCAACTGAAATAAATCTTGATCAAGTCATTGAAAACGCCGAGCAACTAATGCAAGGCCAAATTCGTGGTCGTGTAGTGGTTAATTGTCAAAGTTAAGCATTTTTGCTACTAAACTCTCGTTATTAAATTTATAATGTTCGCTGATTTTTTAATAACGAGAGAACACCTATGAGCAACCAAGAACTTTTCAGTAATAACCCACTGCAAGGCGTTAAATTAGAGCAAGTGGTTGAAGAACTGGTTGAGCAATATGGGTGGGAACTCCTGCATGCCTACTTACAACTTAACTGCTTTAAAAATAATCCAGACATTAAATCTGCAGTTAAATTTTTGCGTAAAACCGAGTGGGCACAACAAAAAGTAGATAATTTCTATTTGTACCGCCTTAAAAACTTACCTCGCCCAGATGACGTACAATACGAACTGCCTCCACGCGACCGTATTATCCCTGAAGGTGATAAACCAGGTGACCCTTGCGAGTTAAGCTTTTCTGATGCCAAACGTATTCAAGCAAAAAAAGCAGCAAAACAACGTGCGCGTACCCGTAAGCAACGTTCAAATTCAAGTAACCCGTGGGGTAACTAATACACCTTTTAGGCAAGAGTTAACAATAAACGTTAGCTCTTGCGTTATTGCATAGTGTAGCAATTAATAACCACGGTATTTCCAAAAGTCGTCTTCGGTTTTTGTCTCTTCATTAGCCACTAACTTAAATGTTTTATCCGCAATGACTTTCCCCGCTAAAGATAAGGTCATACGCCAGTCACCTATTTTATCCTCAATAGGCTCCCATACCGTATCGCCTAAATAAAACGACCAGTCGTTATCTTTAACATATACAGTGCCCTCAAAAGGCAGCATCACTTCGCCATTGGTATCTATAATATCTGGGTGGTAAATACAGAAATGTAGTTTTTCGCCTTTGGCTTTTTTAATATTAACTATCAGACCAAATTCTACATCAAGTTCTGCTTTGACTTGCGTAGTGAATTGAGTAATTTGCGGTAGTGATTTACTGTCTTTGTCCCAGTGACTATATATGCCGAAACTTTGTAATGTAATTTGTGGTTTAGATTTTGCCATTGAACTTTCTATTTTTGACTTTCAATTTTTAAACCACCAGCTTAAGCGAGCGGTTTATTAATTAAGTAGTTGCTTTGGATTTTTAGGGTAATAATTGCTGGGTTGTTGTTCACATAAACCGAACTCACGAGTGTTTTTATAAGGTAACTTCATAAAGCCAGCCACCCCCACGTCGGTAATATTTACCGCGTATTGCATAAGCTTATTTAGTAATCGTTTAAATTGTACTTCTTTGCTGGCATCAAGTAATCTGTAGTAATGATGTATTTTCATCCTATCTGGCAGCGCCTCAAAAATAATACAGCCGGTATGATGTATCTGGTTTAGCTCAAATACACATTTAATGACTTTTTTAGGCAGTTGCAGTTGCTCATCGGGGTCTTTACCATCTTCAAAATATGAATGCGGACGCGTCACCTCGCTGGCTTTTACATTAACCACTTCATAATCAAGCTCTGGTAATTGATTAAATTTAAATGCGCCGGTGCCATCACGTTCTAACTGAATTGTTTTGCGGGCATCAAATAAACAGCACTTAAATAAGCCTTTTTGGCTAATAGCTTGTGCAAGCATCACCGTGTTATTAACCGCATCAGTAAACGCGGTTGCGAGTGTTTCGTCATGCATAATGAGTGACGATTCAACATACAAAGATTCATCTTTCCAATGAAAGCTGAGCCCTCCTACTACAGGATATTTAGCTAAACGACTAATAGAGGCTAAAAATGCTTTTTCGGTATCCCCAGTATCAAATAAAAACTCTTTATAATACCTATCAAGCTGAGCATCGTTTACATCGAGTAATTGCTGTTTATGGTCGGCTTGGCGTAAAAATTGTTTTCTAGAGCTATAAACTACGGTTTCGGGTTCGGGGTCTTGGCTAAACCAAAACGGAATTGCCGCTTTAGTTTCTGTTTTTGGTAGTTGTGGTAAATACGCTTTTGCCATGGTTTCTATGTTACGCATAAAATAGTCACCCGCTTTGTCTCTAACCAACCGTTCTTTTGAAAGCATGCCATCAATAACGTTTGCCAGCTCCTTAGGTAACATTAAACTGCTGGCCGGTATAGCCTGAGCACCAAATCGGCAAGACTGCGCTGAGGCAAGTGCATATAGCGTTGATGCAACCCCTTGCTCATCAAAACGAGGGGATGACTTTTCACCCGACATTTGCGCATCACCTATAAAATAAACATCACCCATTCGTGCGTTAGTGGTACTTAAATCGCCGGACATTAAATCCATAAAATTACTGGCAATTGGGTTTCCTTGTTCATCTACTTGGGCATAAACAGAGCTTCCCCAGTCAACCAAGGATAGCTGCTTTTCATTTTCATCCCACACCAAGTTAGAGGGTTTAATATCACCATGTACAATAGGCTGCGGGCTTAAACCATTTTTATGACGACGTAAATCAAGCAACACATTTCTTAATTTAACCGCTAAGCTCATTATTTTGGCGGCCGGTAAGCGCCCTTGCTTTAGTGATATTTTTTCAAGGTCTTCACCAATGGCGCGCGCCATCATCAAAATACCTTGCTTTTTTATTCGCTCAAAGCCATAAAATGTTGGCACAAAGGGATTTTTGATTTGCGAAAGCATATACGCTTCATCTTCAAGGCGATCACGTACACTTTGCGCGAGCGTAATTCTAGAAAACTTAAACACCCAAGGTAGGCCATGCTCATCATCCCCTGCAAATACAAACCCAAATGCCCCTGAGCCAATCATTTCTACCTTTTTATACCCAAGCAAAGTGAGCTGTTTAATACAAATATTAAGCCACTGACGATGTTTTTTTGCATCACGGTGTGACAGCAAATAAACCGATTGCTCTTCGTTGATATAAAAATTGCGAATTTCTTTAGCTTTCAATGTGGGTTCTCTAGGTTAGTTGTTAAAAGCGCAGTGTTACCTTTATATTTAATAGTAACGCGAGCATTGTTTTAATTAAACCTTTAAGCATCACAATATGTTTATCAAGTCGTTATGTCATGGTATTTAGACGTATATCGCTGTTATTTGCGATTTCGCCGTATCCTACTTAACCACAGCATCGTAAATAGTGTAAAACACACCTTTATATTATTCTTAGGTAAAAAAATGAAACGTATTATAAAAGCCTCTTCAATCGCGCTTGCACTGAGTATGTGCATGAATGCCCAAGCCGCAGACTTTAATTTTTCTTCAAAAGTGAACAGCGATGCAAATACGCTGGTTGTATTTTATAGCCAAGATGGAAATAACAGCCAATTTAAAGCGCTCGACAAGCAGTTCGATGGCCAATTGCAACGCGTTATTGATATAGAAAATTTTACCGGCGATTACGCTAAAGTGGCACAACTTGCTGCGCCAAGTAAAAGTAACTACAGCCGCGTTTTAGTCGTAGGTACTGGTAAAACTAGCGAGCTTGATAAAGCAAAAGCAGCTAAGTTAGGCGGTAATATTCATGCTCAACTAGTTAAAGCCAAAGTTGGTACTGCCAGCGTTGTTTTTGAAGATGTAACCGGTGTAAGTGACAATGCATTACTTGCTGCTAACTTTGCCCATGGTGCAAACTTACGCGATCATCGTTTTGAAAACTATAAAAAAGAACCAAACACTGAAACAGTTAGCTACACATTTGATGTTAATAACACCAAGCAAACTCGCAAGCTTTACACCCAATTAGAAAGTATTCAAGCGGGTGTTTTTTTAGCCCGCGATTTAACCTCTGAAGTCGCTACCGAAATGACGCCGGTTGACTTTGCTAATGCGGCAAAAGAATTAGCATCTTTAGGCGTAACCATCAAAGTATTAGAGCCTAAAGAAATAAAAGAACTGGGTATGGGTGCATTAGAAGCTGTTGGCCGAGGTAGCCAGCAAGGTGCCCGTTTAGTGGTTGCCCATTATAAAGGGTCTGACGATGCCCCTATTGCCCTTGTTGGTAAAGGCATTACATTTGACTCAGGTGGTTACAGCATTAAAACCGGCGCATCTATCGCACGTATGAAGTCAGACATGGCCGGTGCTGCTGCAGTATTGGGTACAGTTAAAGCAATGGCGTTAGCTAAAGCTGAGAAAAACGTGGTAGCTGTTATGGGTATGGCTGCGAATATGGTATCGCAGTTCGCTGTAGCACCAGGTGATGTTGTTCGCACAGCTGAAGGCTTGAGTGTTGAAATTTTAAATACCGACGCCGAAGGCCGCTTAGTATTAAGTGATGCTATGTGGTATGCGCGTGAGTATTACAAACCAGAAATTATGATTGATGTTGCAACACTCACCGGTTCAAAAATCCGTGCTGTAGGCAATGAATACGCGGCTGTGTTTTCAGATGACGACGCTTTAGTATCTCAACTAACGGTAGCCGGTAAACAAGTGAACGAAAACCTATGGCGCCTACCTTTAGGGTATAAAGATATGTTGGAGTCTGACATTGCAGATTTAACAAATGTGGGATCAGGTGGCCCAGGCGCAACCACTGCAGCCACTTTCTTAGAGCATTTTGCTGGCGATACACGTTGGGTGCATATCGATATTGCAGGTAATGCCTTAGTGAAAAAAGGTAAAGATGAGCTTTCGCCAGGGGGAACGGGGTTTGGTGTTCGCTTACTAAGCGAATGGTTATTAGCTAACTAATTGTTTATTAATACTAATAAAAGCGCCAAAGTAGGTTTACTGTTTTGGCGCTTTTTGCATTTTACTGAGTAGCTTTATAGGTAAGGCCTCATAAATAAACAGTTAAAACCGTTTTATTAATTGATTTTGTTTAATTTATAGCCAAAGGTGAAAAAACAAACAGTAATGAGGTCAATGGAATGAAAGTAACCTACCTGCTTTATAGCGTTTTTATTTATCTATTTGTTTTCTTTTATTTTTTGAACAGCTCTGAGCCATTGCAGCTGGTGTTATAGTACTATTGTTTGCCTGTTTTATATAAAGCCTGCCCCTTCAAAAGTTAAACATAATCAAGACTCAACGCCTGTGCAAAGCTTCACCAATAAAATAGTTTCAGGCTGGCCATCCAAAGATTAATGCGGAATAAGAGATTAGTAATTTGAAGTATTTGCAAAGAGGTGAAGTTTTAATATTTTTGTTAAGGAACTAATTAGCGCATTAGTTAAACTACAAAATGGGTTCATATATTAAAAAAGGCGCTTAAAAAGCGCCTTGCTAACAAGTATGTGTGCTTAGAACATATCTTGATAGGAATTTGTTGTACTGAATGTAATTGCTTTTTCAAAGCCTGGCAGCTGAATGCTGTGCTCATCAATAACAATGTCATTTTCATCAATCAGCCCATCACCAAAACGATAAACAAGTACGTATTGACCTAAATCTGCTTGTTGTTGATAGTGTTGTTGTGCTTCTTTTACTGCTGCATGCTTGCTGGTATAAAGCCCCATCGTTTCATCGCCATGACGCTTAGCAAGCATCTGCATCGTTACTTTTGCTGAAAGTACTGTGGCTGTTGCATTATTACCACCAAACCCTTTAGAGTTTATAAATGCAATATCCATATCACCACAATCATAGTGATTGTTACGAATATCTAAATGATCTGCATAAACATCATCAGCCACTTTATCTATAGTGGTAATACCCGGCATAATATTATGACTAAATACACCTAAGGCAATGGCAAGCTGATCGCCACTGGCAGGTGCTATAGTATGGCCAACATACGCTTTAGGGGCGGTTACTTTCCAATTATCTATTGCAAATGTTTGCGCTACTTTATGATAAATTAACGACTCAGTTACGCGGTTTTGTGGTGTGCTTGAACCATGGGCTAAAATAAAGCTACGTTGCTGTAATGCCTCTTTACCTAGTAAGCTACTGGTAAGTGCAGCCGATTTTGCCATGGTAATGTAGTTACCAGGCCCAGGTGAAGTAATTGATTTCTTTACTCCATCGGCGTTAACAAATACATCAGGCACACAGCCCATAATGTCTGCACCTAGTTCAAGTGCCAGCGCATCATCCATTAATATAGCCACTTGTGCGCCTTCACCTAAAGTAAAGCCACAGTTTTCGCCAAATGGGCGGCTGCTTCTACGATAATCAGGTTCATCGTCATTACTTAAATCATCTAAGCGGCGCAAACCTTCAATATTAGCCAGCGCACTCATATTGCCAAAGCCTTCAACCACCTCAGGGGTAATCGCACATTCTACACTTGCCACAATTGCAACACGTGTGCGCCCTGCTTGTATATCATTTACTGCTGCGCGCAAGTTATATAAAAAGGTAGCACACGCACCCGATGTAGAAAAAGTAGTTCCTACATTGCCCGTAACATAGGCGTTAATAAAATCAGTCGACATTGTATTTAAACCCAGTGCCAACTGCTTAGTGCTGACGCGATCACCCTGCTGGCGCGCTTTAACTAACCCACCTAAACCTTTATCGTCCATTTGGCCAATAACCGATGCTGAATAGGTACCAATTTTATCAGGCTCAACACTATTCATAATGTATTGCCAATCAAGTCCTGTTGATTTTATTGCATCGGTGGCAGCAAAAATAGTGGCTTGTAAGCCTCGAGGTTGGTAGCGGCTATTGTACATAATTGACGGATCAAACCCTGTGGGTAGTTGCCCTGCCGATTTAATTGGGTTATCACGAGTAGAATCATGTTTAATATCAAATTGAGCCGCAATAGTTACTTTCACTTTTTTATTTTCAAGCTCTTCTACGTGCCAACTTTCAGGAACTGGCGAAGGTAAATCACGACGGCGTGTTTCAAACACAATCGCGTTTTCATCCGATGCGGTTAACGTCATTTTTTGCTGCCACGGCGTGGCATCTACATCAAAGTGTTGTTTTTCAATTTTGCGAATTAATGTACCTGCAATAATTTGCTCACCAAAACGTGCTTCTATGTCGCTTTGCTCAACATTATTGCCTTGCATGTCTTGTAGTTGTCCATTCACAACACTCACTAAATTCATTAATGTGGCAAGGCCTAAAAATGTTTCTTGACGAGCTTGAGACTCTAAGCTATCTAACACGATACGACGATAACCTTGATGAAAAGAAGTACGGCCAGCGGCATTAATGCCTCCCATGCCGACAATGACGGGTAATGCGGTCATAATTTACCTTTAAAAAAACGTGTTATAAGAATATGGAATTAGTTTAAATGGATTACGCACACATCTTTGTGCTTTAATAGCCAAATATTAAGCACAAAAGGCCAAAAAAAACTGGTCGGATCATTTAAATGAGCAATAATCCAACAAATTCACCATTAAATATAGCCATTGCTGTTTACTCGCACCTACTGGTAACTAGTTTAACCCTGCCAATTGAAATGCTCCGAGCAGGTGAAGCGTTCGCCAAGGGGCACACTAGTAAGCAACACTTTAGAGCGCTGAATATTCATTTAATTGCTAAAAATATGGCTCCTATTGCAACCAGAACAGGTTTAGCCATCGTGCCTGATTGCAGCAGTGATAACGCCCCCTATTGCGATTTAATCATTGTTCCGGGTATTTGGCGTAATCCACGCCCGGTTGTTAAAACGAATCAACCAATAGTTAATTGGCTCAATGAGAGTTTTACGATGGGAAGCCATATTATTGGTGTTGGTACCGGCAATTGTTTGCTCGCAGAAGCCGGTTTACTTGATGGTCACCCTGCAACCACTCACTGGCATTATGCCAAGCAATTTTCTCAAGATTATCCAAACGTTAGCTTAAAACCTGACTTTTTTATTACCCAATCAGAGCGCCTGTATACGGTAGCGAGTTTAAATGCCTTAGCTGACGTTATTGTTCATATTATTAGCCAATACTATGGTAAAGAAGCGGCGCAGCATGTTGAGCGGAACTTTTCACATGAAATACGTAAACCCTACGAAGATCAACGCTATTTAGAAGGCGCCGTTAACCGACATGCTGATGAACTTATTGCACAAATACAATTTTGGTTAAAAACTAATTTATCTAGTGAGTTAGATTTACAAGAAGTCGCGGCACAATTTAGCTTAAGCTACCGCACGTTTACACGCAGGTTTCGACTTGCTACAAATCAAAGCCCTATAGAGTACTGGCAGCAGCTACGTGTTGAAGGTGCAAAAGAATTACTGGCCTCATCGAACTTATCAATTCAGGAAGTCGCGTTAGAAGTTGGCTATAACGATCAAGGACACTTGACCCGTGTGTTTAAAAAGGTATTGAGCCAAACCCCGAGCGAATACAGAAAAGTAGTCAGACGAAAGTTATTTGGTTAATTGTTTCTTTGCCCTTGTTTGATATTTTAGTCAGCCCGTTGACAACGCAGAGCTGCTTATAAAGCCATGCTTTTTTCCAAACAATAAGTAAACCAATACAGGAAGAGTACACACCCAATGCGATATGCCAGTCTCTAGATCAATTGCGGTGATAGCGAGCAACACAACCGCAAAGTAAGTATAAATAACAGCATAGCGATGCCATAATTTATAGCGGCTTGTTCTCGTTTGGTTAAACCGCAGAAGAACTAAACTCGTTAAGAATACTCAATGTAGACAGTGTACAAGGTTATTTTATTGGCCGCCCCGCACCAACTGAAGATGCGCTTAGCTTCCAAAACAAAGCACTACCCGCATAAAAACGCCACTAATTAGTGGCGCTCGGTATCAATACTGTCTTTTCGATAATAGCGTTTATGATAACTTTTCACTTTAGCATGCACGCCTTTACTTAAGCTTTTAAACTTAGCTTCTAGCACATCAACGCCGTATAAAATACCCACCACAAGCACCGAGAGCTTAATAGCAGCCCCTAGATTCTCGGTTGCTATCATCACGCCAATGGAGGCCAGTACCCAAATGGTGGCAGCAGAGGTAACCCCGACTACTGCACCGTCTTTTGCGAGCATTACGCCTGCGCCTAAAAAGCCGATGCCGGTAATTATTTGCCCGACTACGCGAGAATGATCAATCACATCCCCTTGTAAATTAAACGCAGTCGATAAAAACAAGTAAGTACCTAAAGTGATCAGTGCAGAAGTACGGATCCCTACAGGTTTGCCTCGCAATTGCCGTTCTATACCAATAATAGCCCCACAAAAAGCCGCCGTACCAATAGCTGCCCACGAGTATGGAGCTACATCGATAAAATCTAAAAATGTCACTTAAAATCCTATCTATTCTTTTTTACCAATAGCAACTGCCGTTCTAAGCCTTTGACTACCAAAAGCAGACATTTTACTAAAATCGCTGCGTGCAATTGGCACATATTGACAGTCAATCGCTAATTGGTTGTCGTTACCTGGTTCGCAAAACGGGTCATGTACGTACACACAGTGCGCATCTAAATGAGTAACACATACCCAATGCGGTGATTTTTTTCCATCAAACCGATAAGTACTTATTAACAGCAACACACTAAAACCTTGGTTTAACCAGGTTTCTATATCAGTTAGTTCAACATCTTTGTAGGTAACAGAAATATTAGCCGAGGCTATGCCTTCAACAAATTGCTGATGTACTGTCGCCAGCACCGTTTTTTTATTATCACTGCGTACCCCATCTAAAAATAATGGCTCTGAGGTATTAACAATAACCTCACTTTTAAATCCCCGTTTATTTGCAGCCAATGCCAAGCCAAACGGATGACAACCACCATGCCCCGAGGTCATAAAAATAGTGGTGCCTTCACGCCATAAGGCAAGTTCATGTGACTGACTCAGCTCTGTGCTGTTATCAAGCGAGCCCATTGCCATTAATAATGCCGCAGGCCCGCAGGTAAACTCGGTAGTTTGCTGATACCATGGCGTTAAACGCTCAACTTGCAACTCGCTGGTTTGACGGATGTTTTTTTGCATGCGCAAGGCATCACTGTGATCATCGTAATAATCACTGTACTGACCAAAAACACGATACCCTACACTTTTATAAAGCCCTATGGCGCTGTCGTTATTTACTGCCACTTCTAAACGCAAATAAATACGCCCACGCTCACTAGTGGCTTTTTCAAGGGCTTTAAGCAGCGTTTTAGCAATTCCTTTGCCCTGCATCGTCGGTAATACGGCTAACGAATACAAACGTGCTAACCGCGTGCCTTTGTGGCACCACACCAAACCGTAACCACATAATTGCGCATTATGCTCGGCGACTAATAAAATCCCATGTTTAGCACTAAGCCAACGCTTTAAACTTCGCGCACTAAGCTTATCGATACTAAAGCAGGCATTTTCAAGCGCCACTAAGGCTTTTAAATCACTCGCGCTTGCAGGGCGAATACTAATACCCGCTCCTGCCAAAATCGTCATATCAGACAATGCGTTAAGCATTAGCCGCGACCTCGTGCTTCAAGGCGCTGTTTAAACTCATCCATAATGATCATGTATAACTCATCACCTAAGTAACCATCTTCTACTTTGTGATCAATACTTGGGTTATCGTTTACTTCCAACACATACGCACGGCCTTGATGCTCTTTTACATCCACACCGTATAAACCCTTACCCACGGTTTTACATGCTTTTAAAGCAGCATCCAGTACAGCTTTAGGTAATTCAAACGTAGGCAATGTTTCAAAGCCACCCGAGAAAAACCGTTTCGCGTCATGGTTATATATTTGCCAATGGTTACGCGCCATTAAATAACGACACGCATAAATAGCACGGCCATTAAGTACCCCTACACGCCAATCGTATTCTGTGTACATGTACTCTTGCGCCAGAACTAGCGCACTTAAAGCAAATAACTCACTAAGCTTAACTTCTAATTCATCACGATTAGCAACTTTATACACGCCTTTTGAAAACGATCCTTCTGGCATTTTTAATACCAGCGGATAAGTAAACGACGCTTCTAGTTGCTCAATTGTGTCTTTTGATTGATCTGCCACAACCACGGTTTTTAAGCTCGGTACTTTTTGATAATTAAATGCATCATGTAAGTACACTTTATTACAGCATCGTAAAATAGACTCCGCATCATCAATCACCACTAAACCTAAGCTTTGCGCTTTACTTGCAAGGCGGTAGGTTGGGTGATCAATCGCTGTTGTTTGGCGAATAAACAACGCATCAAATTGGGCAATATTGTCTATTTCCTCAAAGCTTAGTGCTTTTGCGTTAATACCATGTTTCGCTGCTGCTTTTATAAAACGGGCTATTGCATCTTTATCACTTGGCGGTACTTTTTCGTTATGATCAACCAATATCGCCATATCCCAACGAAAACGGCGCTCTACTTTACCAATACGCCATTGCGTTTGGGTAAACTCATTTAGCTTTTCAATAAACGCAGCATATTGTTGCTCGCTTAGGGACGCTAATGATCCTTGTTGTAATAGGCCTTGCTCATCAACAAATAAAATAGGCGCTGGGTATTGTTTAAATACCGATTTAGCGGCTTTAGCTTGTTGATCATTTCCCGCGTGACCAAAATAAACAGCACCATCAATATGGCCAATATTTTGTAATGACGCTTGATTGCTTCGAAGCGCGTTAATTGTTTTTACACTCGGTAATACTTGGTGCTTGCGGGCTTCTGCAAGCAATGAACAATAATAACCCTTACTCAAGTATTGGCTTGAGTCACATAAATTAATAATGCGGGTTTTTGGTTCGTTGCGTTTTGGGTAGTCACGCAAATAGGTGTTAAAGGTAATGACATTTTCAAATGAAAGAGCAAGCGTTTGCTCATTGTTATCAACCACTATTAAGGTTTTAAACACGACTTTTCCTAGTTAAGTCAAAATATACAAAGCAGCCTTGCTAATCAGTTAGCTCAGCGAATAAAACAGCAAATAGAAACACCTATCGCACTAAGTGCAGCATTTAGCAAATCACTTAATACGATAGGTGCTTTAACGAATATCTACTATAAACGTTAGCGCTTAAATTGCTTAAGCGACAGGTGATTTATATGCCCTTTTTTAGATGCGCACAAACGAGATATTTTTAGCGTAAAGATAAAAATTTTTGATGAACTTTTTTATTGCTAATTTGTGTTTTAAAATAGCCAAAATTTAATACTAAAAGTGATCATCATGTCTCTTCCCGCTTGTCCTAAATGCCAATGTGAATACGTTTACGAAGACCAACAGCTGCTTATTTGTCCAGAATGTGCCTATGAGTGGAACCCAAATGTTATTAATGACGAAGACGCTATTTTAGTGAAAGACGCAAGCGGCACTTTACTTGCTGATGGCGACAAAGTAACCGTAGCTAAAGATTTAAAAATTAAAGGTAGCTCACAAGTTATTAAAATTGGCACCAAGGCCTTAGTAAGACATGTACTTGATAAAAAAGATCATGAGCTTGACTGTAAAGTAGATGGCATAGGTGAAATGATGGTGACGGCTAAATTTGTTAAAAAAGCCTAAACCCATTGAGATTAAAAATTAAATTCAGCCATAACCTGTGTAATCTTGGCGCTTTATTGCATTAACAAACTAAAATCTAATTTAACCAATTGATTTTAAGCGCCTTTTAAAAATTGAAAATCTAAATTCAGTTCTCATACTGGTGTGTTAGTTGTCTAGTATTACGACTTCTGCTTTGTGAAAGTGTGTTTTTGCGCTTTGCAAAACATCGGCAGTAAACTTTGAGTTTGGCACTGGTATATCAATAACATTGCCACTTTTACAAAATAAAGTAACGGTATTTGACGCTAGCTGTATTTTAATTATCGCCCCTTTAGGAATAAGCTGCATTCTACTTTTATTATTATTGAACCAGTGAGGTTTTTTGCAAAGTAGAACGTTTTCTCCAATATCAGAAAAAACACGCTCAGGCCTAAAAGTTAAGTACTTTATAATTAAAGCCGTGAGTAAAACACCCGTAATTGTGACGGTAAAAATCCCTATCTCCATAATATTCCCTTAGATTTATGTCCTTTATTTAACTGCTTATCCGTTAATGATTATCAGACTCAAGTAAATCTTATAAGTTCACGCTATAAATACCTTAGTTGTGTTGAGTGAAACCGGCTAACATCGAGCTATAAACACCCCTTAACTAGTTTATTATATTAGCTTATTAGGTAACACAGTTAATGTTTCATCGTAAGCGCGTTGATTAAAATTATTCGAATGCGGGTTCAGTTTCAGGCAATTATTTAATAAAGAGGCCTACGAGATGCTGCGTCTCAGAGTAAAAGACAAATAAATACTACATTCAAAACACTTTAACTACATCGTAACTATGTTTTACATCACCGAGTGTTAAACTAACTTCATCATCGACTTGTTTACCTAATAACTGTTGGCCTAATGGTGCACCAGAGGTAAGTACTTGTATAGTTGTGCCTTTAATATCAACGGTTAATCCACCAGCTGCTGGGCCTAAATAAAACCATTTTTGTGTGCCTGCATCATCAGCTAAACACACCAATGAACTGACTACTATTGTGCCTGTAACGGCGTCGTTGTAGATGGCTTCAAATAGTTGTATTTCTTTATAACACTCATTCACCCGATCAGCGTGACCTTGCGCTAAATACGCGGCTTCAAGCCCGAGCGTATCATATTGAGTTTCTGCAATACTTTCTTCGTGAGTCGCGGTATCGTGAGCTGTTTTAGCTGCAATTTTCGCAGTATTTAGCTGCTCTTCTAAGGCAAAACGCAGGTGCTCTATAACATGGGCTTTATTCATTTGGAAATTCACTAAATACGGTAAAAATAATTTTGCCATTTTATACCAATCTACTTTGATATGGGACCTATTTTAACGATAAGAAAATGACTCTATAACTAGGCAAAATTTTTGACATCTAGCTGTTCTAAATAAAAAAATTTTAACAACGTTATAGGGGAATTTAATTCGTTAAATTATTCAAATATTTATGCAGGTTGGTATTAGCATTGTTGCTACACCTAACACTATCCCTTTGCTGTGTAACAACAATGCTGATTTAAGCCTATGGCATATCCATTAATGCCTGTGTTTGCTGATCCACTTGCTTATCGTAGTTTTTAGCACTTAACCCAAGTAGCTCGGGTAATGTTGCAGCAATACAAATGGACGATAACGTGCCTACGACTATTCCTGCAAACAGAGCAATGGCAAATCCCTGAAGCGGCGCCCCAGCTAACAGCCAAACACTTGCCACCGTTGCGAGCGTAGTCCCGGAGGTAATAAGCGTACGAGTTAAGGTGCTTTTAATTGCACTGTTGATAATACTACTTGGTTTGAGTGTGATGTTTGTTGGTATGCGCAACAGCTCGCGCACCCTATCTCCAACTATTATTGAGTCATTTAATGAATAGCCAATAATCGCCAACAAACTGGCTAAAACAGTTAGGTTAAACTCTATTTGTAACCATGAGAATAAGCCAACAACCAGCACTAAGTCATGAAATAAAGCCACCACAGAGCCTAATGCCAAACGCCATTCAAAACGAACAGCTAAATAAATCATTACCGCAACCATAGCAGCAAATAATGCTAAGCAGCCTTGTTCAAATAGTTCATCACCCACTTGAGAGCCAATATAAGCCGATGATAAAACCTCAGCATTTATAGTTGGATTTTGGATTATAGCCATTTTCCAGTCATCGTTATTGCTTGTATTATTGGGGCCTTGTGTTAGTTGAAAATGATTATTGCCCTGTGCTGTTAGCTCAAATTCACCCTGATGATTTTTTGCAATAAATTGCTCAAGCTGTTTTAGTTCAACACCTTGGCTGGTGGTAAACTCTATTAAGTATCCACCCGTAAAATCAAGGCCAAAGTTTAGCCCTTTTTGTGCAATGGTGAATACCGACAGCAACACAAATATGGCGCTGATCAGCATGCCTGTATAACGTATACGAGACCCTGCCTCACATTTTAAAAAAGAATTAAGCATGCGCGTTTACTCCTGCTTTTTTACCCAGCTTTAAATATAAGCTTTGGCTTAAATATTTCGATACATACACACCAGTAAATACCGATGTGATAAGTCCCAGCGCCAGCGTTATAGCAAAGCCTTTTACAGGGCCATAACCTATGCCATATAAAATAATAGCGGTGATCATCGTGGTAATATTGGCATCTAAAATCGTATTCGCAGCTTGTTTATAGCCCTCTTGTATCGCTTGATATGGAGGGCGTCCTTTGCGGCGCTCTTCTTTAATGCGTTCAAATATAATCACGTTAGTATCAACCGCCATTCCTATGGTTAGTACCAAACCTGCAATACCAGGAAGTGTTAAAACCACCCCTGGTAATAATGACATTAACCCCACTAAAGACGTTAAATTTAAAACTAACGCAACATTTGCAATAAGCCCTAAACGACGATACCACAGCGCCATAAAGACAAGCGTTAACCCCATGCCTAACATTAAGGCCGCCAATCCATTGTTAATGTTGTCTTGACCAAGGCTTGGACCAATAGTTTGTTCATGTACTATGGTCACTGGCGCAGTAAGCGACCCCGCACGAAGTAATAGCGCTAAATCGGCAGCCGCTTGCTGGCTTTGCATATTGGTTATACTAAAGCGTGAGCTTAAATGCTGGGCTATATTAGCCACATTAATGACTTCGCTTTTTTTAACCACTTCACCTTGAGCATTTTGTGAATACTCTGAATAGAGCGTTGCCATCGGCTTGCCTATATTCGCCTTAGAAAACGCCGACATAGCATCGCCACCTTGGCTATCTAGGCTCAGTTGTACTAAAGGTTTACCCCAGTCATCACGGCCAATATTGGCATTATTAATATGCTCACCAGTAAAAATAGGCACAGGGTCGAGCTTTATAGTCCCACCCGATTGCAAATTAAATGTTTGCCCGCCAATCTCTTTAAGTTGATAAAATCCAAGTGACGCGGTAGCACCAATAATACGTTTTGCCTCGGCTGGGTCTTGTACGCCGGGTAGCTCAATGCGAATGCGCTGCTTGCCTTGGCGCTGTGTAACCGCCTCGGTAATTCCTAACTCTTCAATGCGTGAGCGAAGCGTAGTGAGTGTTTGGCTCATGACTTGATTATCAAATGCGCTGCGCCCTTGCTCAGAATAACTCACTTTAACGACCTGTAAGTTGCCATGAGTTGATGTGGTTATAGTTAGATTTTCAAAGCGGCTTTTAAGGTCGTTAATAACTGAGGTTAGCTTTTCGGCTGCATTTTCTAATGCACTTATTTCAAAGCCTTGGTTAGTTTGCTTTGCTTTAACACCATAGGCTTTTTGTTTAACAATAATGGCTTTCGTTTGCTGGTAAGCACTGAGTAATTGCTCATCAATAGCTTTATCTAAATCAACATCAAGTACAAATAATACTCCGCCGTTTAAATCAAGACCCAGCTTTATGGGCGATAAACCAAACTCTTGTAACCAAATAGGGCTGGTTGCATGTTCTACAATTTTAACTTGTGTGTTTGGGTAATTCGATTTTATAGCCGCTTGAGCTTGCGCACTTTGCGTAGGTGTATTTAAAAGCACATTAATTGTTGCTTGGTTTTCTACCCCTTGGCTGACCTCAAACCCTTGGCTATTTAAAAAGCGTACTATGTTTTCAGTACTTGGTATTGCTTGTGTTTTAACCTCAGGAGCGGCACTAATATGCAACCACGATTTATTCGGGTATAAATTAGGTAAGGCGCTTATTGCTAGTAAAACCAATACAATCAGCATGGCTACATAGCTTAATTTAAATTTAGCCATAAATGGCTTTTTTTGTTTTTTTAGACTTAACATCGTTGTTCCTTATTACTCGGCATAGCCCAGTAACGTACCTATTAGGTACAATTAATCTGCAGGTCAAAACGCAAAGCGTTAAAACCAATTAAATTAAATAAGAAACATTAAGCGTGGTAGGTGGTTACCGCGGTGTATAATAGATTCGCATCTTTCCAGCCGCTCAAGCGCGACTTTTTACTTTTAAATACCCAGGTATACCAAGGCTGACTTATGGTGACAGTTTGCGGTCGCAAAAAAATATGCCTACACCCATTTAGGGCAAAAAACTCATGCACTACATCGTATTCAGGATCGCCCTGCGCACTGTGTAAAAATAAAAATGAGTTATTGGCTGTTAGCCTAGGTTGATGCGCAGCAAACTCAGAATGCTTTGAGTTTTTATGCTGTAAATTACCTAGCGATTTTAAAGGTGTGGGAGCGTTAGTTAAATTTTCGACATTAACAACATGGCTATAACTGCTTTGGTTACTGTTTAATTCGTGTTTTACACCCATAGCATGGCTTTGCACACTAAAGAGTGCGACAAAAAACAAGCATGTAGCTAAAAAAACGCGAAATTTAAACATCTGTCATTTAAAACTAAAATAAAGGATAGCTAGTATATAAGGGCAGCTAATTAAAATACAATAGCCAACATTAAGCTATTTCATTTATATAAAAACAATACTGAGATCCTCGATGCGCTCCAGACAAAGTTCAGTAAAACGCCCCGATGCCATGAATTTAAAACAAAGCATTCAAACTCTTTGGCCTTATATCACTAAATTTAAAGGGCGTGTGCTTATTGCCATATTAGCGCTTGTGGGTGCTAAAGGCGCGACACTTCTTATGCCATGGGCTTTAAAAGAAATAATTGATGCGGTTGATAAATCAATTAACCCCCTACTGCTCGTCCCAACCTTATTACTCGTTATGTACGGCGCACTGCGATTTGCCAGCGTGTTTTTAGGTGAAGTACGCGATGCTGTATTTTCTCGAGTCACCGAGCATGCCATGCGTGATATTGGCCTTAAAGTATTTAAACATTTGCATTCGTTAGATTTAGCCTTTCATTTAGACAGGCAAACTGGCGGTATAAGTCGAGACATAGAGCGCGGCACCAGTGGCTTAAGCTTTTTGATGCGCTTTTTAATGTTTAATATTGTGCCCACGTTGTTTGAAATAATTACCGTGGCGATTATTTTTGGCACCTTGTTTTCTATTTGGTTTGCGTTGATCACCCTACTTGCTGTGGCTATTTATATCTTTTTTACCGTGACAGTTACCCAATGGCGAAACCGCTTTATTCGCGAGTCAAACGCTGCCGACAACCAAAGTAACACCCGCGCCATAGACAGCTTATTAAATTACGAAACCGTTAAATACTTTAATAACGAAGAGTATGAAGCTAAAACTTACGATACGTTTTTAGCAACCTGGGAACAAGCACGATTAAAAAACAGACTCTCGTTACTGGCGCTAAATTCAGGGCAAGCGCTCATCATTGCCTGTGCAATAACCGCATTAATGTGGCTTGGCGCAAGCGAGGTCGTCACGGGCGAGTTAACGATTGGTGAACTGGTGATGATCAATGCGTATATGATTCAACTCTTTTTACCGCTTAACTTTTTGGGATTTGTGTACCGTGAAATACGCCGAGCCCTTACCGACCTTGAAAACATGCTTGGATTACTAAATACCTCACCCAAAGTAGCAGATAGCGAAACCGCGCAACCATTAGCACTCAAAAATGGGGCAATTAGCTTTGAAAATGTCAGCTTTAGCTACGATAGTAAACGCCCTATTCTTAAGGATGTCAGTTTTTATGTAAACCCTGGTGCTAAGGTAGCGATTGTAGGTGCTAGTGGCGCAGGTAAAAGCTCGTTAGCCCGCTTGTTATATCGTTTTTATGAACTTTCATCAGGCGCTATAAAAATTGATAATCAAGCCATAAACACAGTCACCCTGGCAAGTTTGCGTAAAGCTATTGCCATAGTGCCGCAAGATACTGTGTTATTTAATACCAGCATACGCGAAAATATTCACTATGGCAGACCTAGCGCCAGTGAAGATGAGGTAAACAAAGCAATTAACATGGCGCACTTAACCGACTTTATAAATAGCTTAGATAAAGGCGATAAGACCTTAGTCGGTGAACGCGGACTAAAAGTCTCAGGGGGTGAAAAACAACGGATTGCCATTGCCCGTGCTATTTTAAAGCAATCACCCATCTTAATCTTTGATGAAGCAACCTCTGCGCTCGACTCTCATGCAGAGCAAGCTATTTTAAAAGCAATGCGTGAAGTGGCAAATGATCACACCAGTATTGTTATTGCACACCGACTTTCGACTATAACCGATGCAGACTCAATTATTGTTTTAAAAGCTGGTGAAATTATTGAACAAGGCAAACACCAAGAACTACTAGATCAAAACGGTGAATATGCCCGTATGTGGGCATTACAGCAAAAGCAGTCAAAGGCGCAATAAACTAAGCCGCTCAAGAACGATTGAAGTAGTTGAGTGTTTTTTTGCTATTTTGATAGTATTTTATTCATCTTATCGACCGGTACGGTTATTCACCTCAAAAGGTTTATTTGCAGTGAAGTTATCAATACAATCAAATGGCTATTTTTATAACAAAAATATAACGAATTAAATAACGTGAATTCATAGGGGAAAGTAATGAAAAAGAGTTTAATTGCAGCGGCGCTCGCTGCCACATTTATTACCGGCTGTTCAGAGCCACAAACTACAAAAACTGAGCAAGTCGCAGCCGTTGCAGAAAAACCACAAGCAACTGAGAAAGCTGAATTAGGCACGTTTGGGGTTGATTTAACTGCCCGTAACGAAGCTGTAAAACCAGGCGATGACTTTTTTATGTATGCCAGCGGTTCATGGTACGACAACTATGAAATGCCAGCAGATAAAACACGCTATGGTGCGTTTTCTGCGTTAGCTGAACGCAGTGAAGAACGCGTAAAAGAAATCATTGAAGACATTGCAGCACGTGAAAATTTAAACGCAGAAGAGCAACTAGTTGCTGATTTTTATAATTCGTACATGGATACCGACACGCTTAATAAGCTCGGTGTGACTCCCATTAAACCATTGCTTAACGATATTAACGCTGTCGACTCAACTGATGACTTAGCAAAAATATTTGGTAATTCATGGCTCACAGGTGTTAGCGCCCCAATTGGTGGTGGTATGTGGTTTAACCGTTTAGATCCCAATAAATACGAAATGTCATTAGGTGCAGGTGGCTTAGGCTTACCCGATCGCTCTTACTACCTTGAAGATGCAGAACGTTTTGTAAAAACCCGTGAAGCGTATGTTGCACATATTGCCGATATGCTTAAATTTGCCGGTGTTGAAAATACCACTGAACGTGCACAAGCAATTTTAGCGTTAGAAACAAAAATTGCAGAAGGTCATTGGCCACGTGAAAAACGCCGTAATCGTGACATAACGTTAAACCAAATAAAACGTGACGAGTTAAGTACCCAGTACCCTGGATTTAATTGGGATTTATACTTTGCGCAAACAGGTTACAAAGTACCGCAGCTAAACGTGTCGCAGCCTGAACCTGTAAAGGCCATGATTGATTTAATCAACAACGAAGATATAAGCGTATGGAAAGACTACCTAACGTACCATGCAATTAATGGCAACGCTGGGCTGTTGTCAGAAGACATATTTAACACAAGCTTTGCTTTCTTTGGTAAAGAGTTAAATGGTCAACAAGAGCCTCGTCCACGCTGGAAACGTGCTATCAGCCAAATGTCTGGCACTAGTTCACTAGGCTTTGCGATTGGTAAAATTTATGTAGATCGTTATTTCCCTGAGTCATCAAAGCAACAAATGTCTGAGCTAGTTGAAAACTTACGCACAGCGCTTGGCGAGCGTATTGATAATCTAGATTGGATGGGCGCAGAAACAAAAGTAAATGCGCGTGCAAAATTAGCGGCATTTGTGCCAAAAATAGGTTACCCAGACGAATGGCAATCTTATGAAGGCTTAAGCATTAGCAAAAATGATTTAATGGCTAATGTAAAAAATATGCGTGAGTTTTTCCAAGCCGATAGCGTTGAAAAAGAGCTTAAGAAAACCGACCGCAATCGCTGGGGTATGACACCACAACGTGTAAATGCTTATTACAATAGTTCGTTTAACGAAATTGTATTCCCTGCCGCTATATTACAACCACCGTTTTTCGATCCAAATGCAGATCCTGCGGTAAACTACGGTGGTATTGGTGCTGTGATTGGCCACGAAATGGGTCATGGTTTTGATGATCAAGGCTCAAAATCTGACGCTAACGGCATACAACGTAATTGGTGGACTGATGAAGATCGTGCTGCTTTTGATGCTAAAGCCGACAAACTGGCGGCTCAGTACAGCAAATACGAACCAATTCCAGGTAACTTTGTAAATGGCCGTAATAGCTTAGGTGAAAATATTGGTGATGTAGGTGGTTTAGCCATGGCTTATCATGCCTATAAACTAAGCCTAAATGGTAAAGAAGCCCCTGTGATTGATGGTGTAACTGGCGATCAACGTTTCTTCTTAGCGTGGGCACAAGTATGGAAAGAAAAACGTACTGAGCAAAGCATGTTAAACCAATTACGTGGCGGTACGCATGCGCCAGGTCGCTTTAGAGCACAAGCGCCTCGTAACCACGACGCTTGGTATAAAGCATTTGATGTAAAACCAGGTGATGAGTTGTACTTACCAGAAGACGAACGTGTTCGTATTTGGTAATACCCTGACAACTGTTCATCGATTGTAAGGTATTAAACAACCCGCTTTGGCGGGTTGTTTTATTTTCCAACCATAATAAATGTTTCCCTTCGTTACTTAGTAATCAATCTCAATACTTACTAGCCCTGCCCCGCATTTACCTTTAGAATATGGGCTTGCAAATTTTTTCAATTATTTATACATATTAAGGCGAAACGCAGATGGGAAGAGCTTACCAAAACAAAAAAGATTCAATGGCTAAAACTGCGGGTGCTAAAACTAAAGTTTATTCAAAATACGGTAAAGAAATTTATATTTGTGCTAAAAACGGCGGTATTGACCCAGACGGTAACCTAGCACTGCGTCGTTTAATTGAACGCGCTAAAAAAGACCAAGTACCGGCTCACGTAATTGAACGCGCCATTGATAAAGCTAAAGGCGGCGGCGGTGAAGACTATGCAGCTACGCGCTACGAAGGTTACGGCCCAGGTAATTGCATGATTATTGTTGACTGTTTAACCGACAACAACAAACGTACCTTTGCTGATGTACGTGTGTGTTTTACTAAAGCAAATGCTAAAATTGGCGCACAAAACTCGGTATCACACTTATTTGATCACCTTGCTATTTTTGTATTTGACGGTGACAACGATGAAACCGTTCTTGAAGCGCTAATGATGGCTGACGTTGATGTAACCGATGTAGAAGTAGAAAACGGTAAAGTGACCGTATTTGCACCGCACACTGAATACAACAATACGCGTACCGCACTTGAAGAGATGGGTGTGACAGAGTTTGACGAAGACTTAATTGCCTTTGTACCCCAAGTAGAAGCCCCTATTGAAGGCGAAGATGTAGAAGTGATGGAACGCTTTTTAGCCATGCTTGAAGATTGTGACGACGTACAAAACGTGTACCACAACGCACAATTTTAAACATTAAAGCTTAATCGTATTTAAAGGCCAACTTAGTTGGCCTTTTTATTGATTTTAAAATGGATTATTAATTTTGAATACCCTTTCACAACTTCGCAGCGGCCAATTACTTGGTGCAAAACACCTACAATTAGTTGAAGCGCTAAGCCACTTTCCAGAGGAAATTTTTACCCTCGCGGATACCCTTGAAGTCTTGGATTTATCTAATAATAATTTATCTGATTTACCTGATGAATTTGCTTGCTTAACAAAATTAAAACGACTGTTTTTATCGTTTAATCAGTTTAACCATATACCTAAAATACTCGCTAAGTGCCCTGCTTTGATCATGGTTGCATTTAAAGGTAATGACATCACTGAATTTGCAGATCACTGCCTACCTAAAGCGATTGAATGGCTTATTCTTACAGATAATAAAATAGCTAAGCTACCTGCAACATTTGGCCAATACACTGCGCTTAAAAAGCTGGCATTGGCAGGTAATCAGCTCAGTGAGCTACCAATAAGCATGGCAAACTGCCATAACTTAGAACTAATTAGGCTCTCTGCAAATCAGTTAACTCAAATTGATGATTGGCTATTTGAACTACCAAAGCTGACTTGGCTTGCATTTGCAGGTAATTGCTTTAATAAATCACAGTGCCTTACCCAATCAAATTTAACCAATAAACCACTGGCAGATTACTCACTCAGTAAAGTAATAGGCCAAGGTGCATCAGGAATTATCCATCTTGCTTATTCAACGAATAAAGAGCCGGTTGCTGTTAAGTTATTTAAAGGGACTATTACAAGCGATGGTTATCCGCTGGATGAAGTTAATTGCTGCTTGCAAGCGCTTGAGCATCCAAACTTAATTAAAGTACTGGCTTACATTGAACAACAGCAACAGCTTGGTTTAGTGATGGAGTTAATTGATTCAAGCTTTACAAATCTTGGCTTACCGCCGAGCCTTGAAACCTGTACTCGAGATACATTTGAAAGCGATTGCCACTACTCTACCCAAGTAATTTATGCCATAGCGCAGCAAATGGTTAGCACTGTGGCCCACTTGCACCAGCACAATATAAGCCATGGTGATATATATGCGCACAATACCATGGTTGACCCGCACGCGCGTGTGCTGTTTGGAGATTTTGGCGCGGCAACTGATCTTACTATGCTCAGTGACTATCAACGTCAACAAATGCAGTTAATAGAAGTGCGTGCTTTAGGGTGTTTAATCGAGGATTTACTCACAACCTGCCAAGAGCAAAGCGCTGAAGTCATGCACTTAAAACATATTGCGCAGCAATGCATGAGCGAAAATATCACACAGCGGCCAACACTTAGCGCATTAGCTGACTTTTTATAGTGGTTATGCGGCCATTAATATTATGGCCGCAAGCTAAAATTGAACATTATTTTTGTTTTTTAAACGGGTAAATTTGTTGCTTTAGCATACCTACAGGCATGTAATCACCCACAACCCCATATTCTTTAGGCCACTCTGCTTGCCCTTTTACTGCAGTCCCAAACAAGTAATCTAAAAACGAAAAATGAGCTGCATAATTTCTATCAATTGCGGCTTTGTCGGATGCGTGATGCCAATGATGAAACTGCGGTGTAACCATAAAATACTTTAACCACCCAAATTTTACATTTACGTTGGCGTGATTAAATACCGCTTGAAAGCCTAGACTTCCTGAAATAATAAGGGCAACAAACATAAGCTGACGTAAAAACTCGACGCTATAGCTTTTGCGTAATTCGGGAGTCGTTAAATATTCAGGAAAGTGGAATGCAAGCACTCCTAAGCAACTTAATATTGCCAAAAAGCAAGCAATATAACCGCTGATATTACCCTCACCAATTTGCAGGTGACTGGTGCGAAATATTTTTTTAGTGACGTGTTTTAGCATTATTTCCCTTAATATAATATGCAGTCCCTATTCTAGTGCGTATATTCTAGCAAACTTTGGGCTAACTAAAACACAAAAAAAGCCACGCAGTGCGTGGCTTGGCTGGATAAAGTAAAATTTAACTACACGGAAAAATTATAAATAAGCACCCAGCGCTTTAACTTGATCTAACATGCGGTTTGAGAAACCCCATTCGTTGTCGTACCACGCCATTACTTTAACCAATTTACCATCAGCACGTGTTTGCGTTGCATCAAAAATAGATGAGGCTGGGTTATGGTTAAAGTCGATAGAAACAAGCGGCAGCTCGTTGTACTCTAAAATACCTTTCATTGGCCCTTCTGAGGCTGCTTTAACTACTTGGTTAATTTCTTCAATACTTGTGTTACGCTTAGCAATAAATGTTAAATCAACTAATGACACATTAATTGTAGGTACACGTACCGCCATACCATCTAGTTTACCGGCAAGTTCAGGCAGAACTAATCCAACCGCTTTTGCAGCACCCGTTTTAGTTGGGATCATAGATTGAGTTGCACTTCGCGCACGGTATAAATCTGGGTGGTATACATCCGATAAATTTTGATCGTTGGTATAAGCGTGAATAGTAGTCATGCTACCTTGTTCAATCCCTACCGTATCGTTTATTGCTTTGGCTACTGGCGCTAAACAGTTAGTTGTACACGACGCGTTTGAGATGATGTTGCTATCGGCATTAATTACATCGCTATTTACACCATGAACTACCGTTGCATCCATATCTGTACCAGGTGCCGATACCACTACTTTTTTAGCACCGGCTTCAATATGCTTTTTAGCCGCTTCGCGTGACGTGAATAACCCCGTACATTCAAGTACTATGTCAACGTTTAGTTCTTTCCACGGTAAATTAGCAGGGTCACGTTCTTGCGTTAGCGTGATCACATCATCGCCAATTAGCATAGTGTTATCTTTAAGTGTTACTTGCTGTGAAAAACGACCATGTACTGAGTCAAACTGAGTCAGATGAGCATTTACATTGGCTGGGGCTAAATCGTTAATAGCCACAATTTTAATTTCATTATTTTGCGCTGATTCATACAGTGCACGCAATACATTACGACCAATTCGGCCGTAGCCATTAATTGCTACATTAATCATTTTTGACTCCTATTAACTTCACATGCTTGGCGAGCAAGCGTTTCAATAGCTTGCCAGTCTTTATTTTCAATAAGTTGCTTATCTAACATCCAGGTACCACCTACGCAAATAACATTGTTAAGTGCTAAGTAATCAGGAGCGGTTGCTAAACTAATGCCACCGGTTGGACAAAAAGTAATATCAGGTAATGGGCCGCCAATAGATTTAAGCATAGCAGCACCGCCTGCAGCTTCTGCAGGAAAAAACTTTAAGAACTTAAAACCATGAGCAGCTAAGTTCATCACTTCGCTTGGGGTCGCTGCACCGGGTAAAAATGGAATAGAAGACTCTTTTGCCAGCGCTAATAACTCATCGCTAACACCTGGGCTTACCATAAAGTCAGCACCCGCCTCTACTGATGCGTTAAAGCTTGCTTTATCCACCACAGTACCTGTACCAACATAAGCTTCGGGCACTTCCGCTTTCATTAGTTTTACAGCCTCAGCTGCAATGGGTGTACGCAGTGTAATTTCAAGTGCTTTTAAGCCACCGTTATATAACGCTCTTGCAAGTGGTGCGGCATCTTCTAATTTTTCGATTACCACCACTGGCACTACCGGTGCCGATGCTAAGATTTTTTCAATACTCATTACTTGTTCCTCATTACCCAATATGGCTAATTATTATTCAAGTCCAAAAGCACTTGCACCTAAATCGGCACTGCTTACTATGTTTCTAAATCCAGTAAATAATTCACGACCTGTACCAAACGTTTGGCTTGCTTGGCTAATTTGCGGCTCTCGTTTAGCAAGCTCTTCATCACTTACATACACTTTTAAAATACCATTAGGCGCATCTAAAGTAACAATATCGCCTTCATGGATTTTAGCTATAATGCCACCTTCTACCGCTTCAGGAGCTAAGTGGATTGCCGCTGGTACTTTGCCTGATGCGCCCGACATACGTCCGTCGGTAACAATAGCCACTTTATAGCCCTGATCTTGTAATGTTGCCATTACCGGTGTGAGCTTATGAAGCTCAGGCATGCCTTTGGCTTTTGGCCCTTGCTCTTTAAGAACAGCAATAAAATCTTGGTTTAGTTCGCCACGGCTGTAGGCATCTTGTAACTCACCTTGTGAGCTAAATACTTTAGCCGGTGCCGACACCACTTGATGAGACTCTGCAACCGCAGAAACTTTAATAACCGCTTTACCTAAGTTACCCGTTAGTAGCTGTAAACCACCTTGCTTACTAAATGGGTTACTTACTGGGCGAAGTACTTCTTCATCATGTGAGTTTTCTGGACACGCTACCCACTTAACTTTGCTTGGGCCATTCGCATCACTCATAATTAGGTTGTCGTCTTTATCGAGTAGCGGCTCACACATGTAAGGTGCAAGGCCTTCGCCTAAAATAGTGGTTACGTCTGTATGAAGGTAACCAGCACCTGCTAATTCACGCATTAAGAAGCCCATTCCGCCGGCTGCTTGAAAGTGATTAACATCTGCTGAGCCATTTGGGTAAATACGCGTCAGTAGTGGAACAACCGCTGATAAATCAGACATGTCTTTCCATGTAACTTGAATACCGGCCGCTTTAGCAATCGCCACAATATGGATTGCATGATTGGTTGAGCCACCTGTTGATAACAACCCAACTAAGCCGTTAATTATAGTTTTTTCGCTGACCACATCCGCTAAACACGGGCCATCTTTGTTTTCTGTAAGCTGCTTAAGCATAGTTTCAACCGCATTACCGGTTAAGCCATCACGCAGTTCTGTGTATGGGTTTATAAACGAGCTACCTGGAAGGTGTAAGCCCATAATTTCCATTAGCATTTGGTTTGAATTTGCAGTGCCATAAAATGTACAGGTACCGGCGCTATGGTAAGAAGCGCTTTCCGCCTCTAATAGCTCTTCACGAGATACTAAACCTTGGGCAAACTTCTGACGCACACGTGCTTTGTCTTTGTTTGGAATACCTGACTGCATTGGCCCTGCCGGTAAGAAGTACACAGGTAGGTGGCCAAATGATAAAGCACCAATTAATAGACCTGGGACGATTTTGTCACATACGCCTAAACAAAACACACCATCAAACACGTCATGCGATAACGAAACCGCAGTAGACATAGCAATAACGTCACGAGAAAAAAGCGATAGCTCCATGCCGTCACGACCTTGGGTAACGCCATCACACATTGCAGGTACACCGCCAGCAACTTGCGCGGTCGCGTCAAATTTAGTGGCAATGCTTTTAATTAAATCTGGGTATTCTTTGTAAGGCACATGCGCAGATAACATGTCGTTATATGAATTGATAATTGCAAGGTTTGGCACCTCGTCTGCTTTTAAACGCGCTTTGTCATCGCTGCTACACGCAGCCATTACATGAGCAATATTGCCACAGCCTAATCCAGCACGAACTCTTGTTTGTTTTTTTGCGTGCGAAATACGATCTAAATAGGCTTGACGGGTTTGTTTACTGCGCTCAATAACGCGTTCTGTGACTTCTTGAATTCGAGGGTGCAACATAATTTTACTCATCTCTATTCGTTAGAGGATAAAGGCTCAGTAACAACTATAGACTCCACGAAAATAACTGTACTGAGCATCTTTGACTTACCCGTTCAAAGGTACGCTACCAGGGAGCCTCTCACAACAACCCTGACACCGGTGTCAGCCATTAACGCATGACAATGACACCGGTGTCAACCCTTAGTAATAAAAATAGTTCTTTTTTTTAGCATGTACAATAAATAAACGTGAATTTTTAATGAAATATCAGTGGAAAATATTGAAGATTAAAATGCAGATAAAAAAAAGCCCGAGTAAGCGTCACTCATACTCGGGCTACTGTGAAAAAGCGATGTTATTTTACGGCTGCGGTAGACTCACGCGTGATTAATTTTGCTTCTAAAATCACTTTATAAGGCGACTCTTGCGGCTCAATAATGTGGGTAATTAATTGGGTAACCGCTTGTTTAGTCATTTCTTCTACAGGTTGAGCAATGGTGGTCAGGCCTGGCCATATATGGCGCGCTATGGGCGCATTATCAAAGCCTGCAATAGAAATATCGTCTGGAACGCGTAAGTTGCGCTGAGTGGCTAATTTAAGTACAGCGGCTGCCATGTAATCATTCGATGCAAATACAGCAGTAGGACGTGGAGATAAATCTAAAATACTACGGGCACTGTCTACCCCTGAATGGTAACTAAAGTTACCCTCTTCAACTAAGCGTTCGTTAAATTCAATACCATGGGTTGCCAGTGCGCGTCTGTAGCCTTTAAAACGCTGCTGTGTAGCACTGTGATCTGGGTGACCTTTAATAAACGCGATAGAGGTATGCCCTAGGTTTATTAAATGTTCGGTAATCTCAAATGCGCCCTGCTCGTCATTACTGGTAACAGAAATAGAGTCATCTTCTAAAATAGCAGAAGCCACTCGAGCATAAGGAATTTTTTTCGACTTTAAAAAATCAACCAGTTCTGAAAAGTCACAAAATGGTGGCGTAAGTACTAAACCATCGAGGCGTGATGACTGTAATAATTGCTCTATATTATTAATGAGTGCCTCACCTCTGAGCTCACAAGGGTGAATCAACAAGTTATAGTTGTTTTCTTGGCATGCAGCCAATGCGCCTGTTTGCACCCGAGTAATATAACTTTTACTTGGATTGTCGTATAAGCAACCAATAATAAAACTACGGTTTTGTGCAAGTCCTCGAGCAATCGGGTTTGGGGTGTAATCTAGCTCTTTAAATACCGCTAACACTTTTTCGCGTGTAGCTGCACTGACATTAGGCTCATTATTGAGTACTCGCGATACGGTTTTTTTAGAAACACCTGCATGACTGGCAACGCTGTTTATAGTGACTTTTTTCATCTATTTATTTCCAAATGTATGCAACGTAATTAAACCTGTTGACTCGTATGCAAACACGCGGCAGCACCAATTAAAGGAATGTTGTCTTGTGTTACTAATGTGACCGGGATTTGGCCTGTATATTGCGACATAATGCCCTTTTGCGAAAAGCGCTCAATAAAGCGGCTTTCCAGTAAACGAGCCTGCATTCTTGGTAATATGCCACCGCCAATATAAAGGCCGCCTAAGGCGCCGTAGGCCAACGCTAAATCGCCTGCAACACTGCCAATCCAATCACAAAATTGATTAAGGGTTGCTTCACACACTTCACATTCACCGCTGTTGGCTAAGCTACTAATTTGTGCAGCGTCTAAATTCTTTGCGGCGACCCCTTTAACTGCAGCCATGGCTTTGTACAAATGAGCAATGCCAGGGCCCGAAAATACCGTTTCTACCGATACATGTGGGTGGTCTTTTTTGAGTTCTTGAATAAGTTGAGCGTCGAGTTGATTAACGGCTGCTAAGGAAATATGCCCGCCTTCTGAACTCATCACCGCGCATGAATGTGCGGTTCTAACTAAGCACGCTGCACCAAAACCAGTGCCTGGACCCATTACACCTATATTGGCAGACTCATCCGCTTGACCAGGTTTAACAGTGACATTTTGTGAAGGGTCTAAATACGGTGCTGCGTAGGCAAAAGCAGCAAAGTCATTTATAACGCTTAATTGAGTAAGGTCAAAGTGGTGTTTAAAATCATTAACGCTAAAGTGCCAACCTAAATTAGTTAAGTGAACTTGCCCTGCATTTATAGGGCCTGCTACTGCTAAGCACGCACGTTTAGGATTTATATGAGACACTGTTGATAAGTAGTACTCGGTAGCACTTTCGAGCGATCCATAGTTAGCACTGGGAAACGTAAGGTTATGCTCAATGGTAAATTGATTACTTGATTCGTCGAACCCAGTGATCAACGCAAAACGAGCATTTGTGCCGCCAATATCGGCAACCAGAATAGGATCAAAGTGTGTGCTAGAGTGTAAACCCATAGTGTTATCTCTTTTGTTTAAGTAATGAGTACTTATTATTTTAATGGGGTATCATTGATACTTATTTACTTTGAGCTATCACCTCAAAGCAGCTATCACTGTAAAAAAAGCTACCTTAAATAATAAAGGTAGCTAATACGTTTTGACAACAAAATGATAAAACGCCCCTATTGTGACACCGGTGTCATGTCAAAATCAATAAAAAAATGCCTTTATTGATAAATAAGCTTGAAAAAATCCATCAATAAACGAGAATAGTCTCTTATTGTCCTCTTTAGTAAGTAATAGTGATGAAAGGTAAAGCCACCTCGTTTGATATAGCCCATTATGCTGGGGTGTCTCAATCTACAGTTTCTCGTGCTTTACGAAATAGTCCACTGGTAAATGACGAAACACGAAGACGTGTTCACGATATTGCTAAAAAACTTAATTACAAAGTAGACAAAAACGCCAGTAACCTTCGCACTCAACAAAGCAGTACTTTAGCATTATTGTTGTTTGAAGACCCTACCTCAGATGAGTCACAAATCAATCCGTTTTTTTTAGCCATGCTGGGCAGTATTACTCGTGCCTGCGCTAAAGAGGGTTACGATTTACTCGTGTCATTTCAATCGGCAAGTGCTGATTGGCAGGCAGATTACGAAGACAGTCACCGTGCAGATGGCATCATTTTATTGGGTTATGGCGACTACATTGATTTTCAGCCAAAATTTAACACCTTGCTTGAACAAAACACCAAGTTTGTTTGCTGGGGAGCAAGTGTTGATAACCGCCCTGATTTAACCATAAGTTGTGATAATTATGGCGGCGGTAAACTCGCCGCTGAGCATTTGTTGGCACATAGCCGCAAAGACTGCGCGTTTATAGGCGATGCCTCTGATCATAGCCCTGAATTTTTTGCCCGTTTCAATGGTTTTAAAGACGCGTTACAACAAAATGGTATTACACTTAATGATCGTAAAATTGCTAACGCTATTTCTACTGAAGAGTCTGGCTATCATGCCACGCGTTCGTTAATTGCTAATAACATTACCTTTAATGCACTTTTTGCTGCCAGCGACCTTATTGCAATAGGCGCAATACGGGCTTTAAAAGAAGCCAATATAAACGTGCCAAAAGATGTAGCCGTAATCGGCTTTGATAATATATCTATTGCCAGTTACATAAATCCGCCGCTGACAACCATAGAGCAAAACACCACTATAGCGGGGCAAATGTTAGTTGAAAACTTACTCAAATTAATTCGTGGTGAGCAAGTACAAAGCACCCTGCTGCCTCCGCGTTTAATTGCACGTGGGTCGAGCTAACACTGCTTTTAAAAACTAGCAAAAAAAAGGCAATAACACCCTGTCACCCTTAAATTTATTCAGGCTTTATTGCGTTTTTACGGTCATTTGTCCTTTTTGTTTTTAACACTAAAGCAAGTGGTTTCTTTGCATTAACAGGCTATTCACACCTTGCTATAACATTAGTTTTATTAATCTGAAAGTGGCTGTTTTTAATGTAATTTTTCACTCGTCAATACACTATTTTATCTCTACAATCGCACTTTTATTTTCATGTTAAATTTTCAAGTGATCATCTCATGCTTTTAACCATCGTTTATATTATGGGTATTACAGCAGAAGCCATGACTGGTGCTCTTAGCGCTGGACGCAGAAACATGGATTGGTTTGGTGTTATGTTAGTGGCCAGTGCTACAGCAATTGGTGGTGGCAGCGTGCGAGATATTTTATTAGGTAATTACCCACTGACTTGGGTAAAACACCCAGAATATTTAATGATCACTTGCCTAGCCGGTATTGTGACTACTTGGTTGGCAAAATGGGTGGTTAAATTTAAAGGCATATTTATGCGCCTAGATGCCCTAGGGCTTGCCGCATTTAGTATAATTGGCTGCCAAGTTGGGCTAAATATGGGTTTGCACTATGGAATTTGTGTAGTTGCAGCCATAGTAACCGGTGTATTTGGTGGGTTGTTACGTGATTTAATTTGTCGACAAGCGCCATTAGTACTTCATCATGAACTTTACGCAAGCGTAGCGCTTATTGTTGCTTGTTTATACTTAGCACTGCACCACTACAACATTGATGACAATATCAGCGTGGTTGCAAGTTTAGTGGTAGGTTATTTAATTCGAATGGCATCGGTACACTTTAAATGGCGCTTACCTACATTTAGTTTGTTAGAACCCTCTAACTTAAATAATGAGCAATAACAACAGCGGTTAATGCCCACCTCCACTAGCGCTTTTAAAGAGCCCTATTACTTTGCGGGCTAATAAACTGGCCACAAAAAATAACCCCAAAGCAAAACACAGCATACTCAAAGGCAAAAATAAGCTTTCATGCAATACACCGTTATTATCAACGTATTGATAATAACTATTCTCTACAAGCATAAAAATAGCGCCTGTTAGTAACAAGCAAAAACCAAGCATCAATGTTTTATTAGTAAGTAAGTGCATAGTATGACCCGTGGTGACTCTTATAAAATAGTGTTTTATCTTTGTATCATCACACAGTCATTTAGAGTGACTGAACAAAGAATTAAGTTACCATTACAAACGCCTAAAATTGGGGCAATTAGCTTTTAAGCGATACGTTTAGACATATAGTAAAAATGGTCGTCATCTTTATCTATAATAAATCCCGTTCGAGCATAATGCGGGTACGCTGGGCTTATTTTAAAACGCGAAGCCTAAGTTGTATAGCACCTCGGAGCACGGCTAAACGAGAACACTCATTAATTGCTGCTGCACGGCAAAGGTAAATAAAAGAATAATCCATATAATTATTAGCAAGTTATTTGCAAGCGTCAATCTAACCGCCCCTATAATTGAATACATTTCCCAATTAACGAGCAATGTAATAACGATCAGAAAAGAAATAACTCTTTGTCCATACTTGTATACTAAATCTTGCATATCAACCTTACTACCTAAATTAAAAACACCCAACAACAGCTACTTTAATATATCTTTTATTTACTTTCGAATTTCGCTCAGTGAAGTGGGTCTAAAATTTGAGTTCGTTGTATTAGGTACAACTGATACCCGCTCTGCCTTATTTATTGAGAACTTAAACAAATCTAAATCTTGTGTTTGCTGTACTACACCTGAAACAAAATACGGTATTTTTGAGTTTAAGTTTTCAACTTTGCCTAGATTATCGTTTAATTCTGATTCTTGAAAATAAGTCGCTGCCGATAAATTTGCATCAAACGGATAAACATCCTGTTCATTAGGCACGCCATCGCCGTATTCGTCTTTATTTTGCCATGTGCCTACCTGGGTAGTTGGCTGAATAGTTTTTGCGCGTAATGGTGTTGTGTATGTTAGCGAGCAAAAAGTGCAGCTCATACTCAATAGTGAGAGATAAAAAAGGGGTATTTACAAGAATCCATCCTTGTTTGGTTAGTCCATAGTTATGATAATAAAGTTTAACTATTTAATTACATAATTCAAACTACCTTAAATGTATAGCTTCGAAAAAAGCATCACTCACGTGATGCTTTTTTATGGTCTATATTATTTTACCTAAATAGTACATCTTCACGGTTAAACCATTTCACACAAAATGCCAGTAGTGCCCCAGCGATGAATGCTGTTGCTAGGAATATCAATCCCACCAGCGTGTAATCGACGGTGCCTTTAACAATTTCTTTAATCGCTAAAGCGACGTTAGTTACCGGAATAAACGCCGTTTTCGAGCTCAGTTCCATATTAGGCATAATTGAAATAATAATCGGGAAAAACACGACCATGCTTAATGGCGTCATGTAATTTTGCGCTTCTTTAAACGAGCGTGCATAGATTGATATTGCCAGAGCTAATGCAGAAAAGGTTGCTGCTATAGGCAATAATAATACAAAAATCATCAGTAAGTCTGTGATAGCCAATGTACTAAAAGCGGCTTTAATAAATTCAAGATCAGCAAATGCCAGCGCTAAGGCTATCCAACACCCCATACTAATTACGGTTATAGTGGTTGATGCAATTGACGTGGTTAATAGAGTAATAAATTTACCCAATACTAGCTCAGTACGAGTAATAGGCGTAAGTAATAACGTTTCTAAGGTACCTCGTTCTTTTTCACCGGCCCCTAAATCAATAGCCGGATACGTTGCGCCTACCAGTACTAACGGGATAAGTAAATAAGGTAAAAACCCACCCACTTTTTCACCTAGGTTTTCGCGTTTATCGGCAGTATCTACTTTAACCACATTAACTGGCTTTAAAATAGCTTCTTGTGCGTTTTTATCTATACCAAAGCTCAATAGTTTACTTTCTTGTAAAGTATCGCTGTACTCTTTAGCAAGCTCTTTGACACGCTCAAATAAGAAGTTAATTGATTTTGAGTCATTAAATACAACTTGCCATTCGCTTTGCTGTTGCTCATTTAATGTTTGCACTGCATCGCTTGGCAGGTATATACCCATGTCGATATCGCCGGCATTAACACCTGTTTTTAGCTCCTCAACACTGTTGAAAGTTTTATCACCTTTATATAACTCAAAGCTTTTGTGATAAAACACTTTATCAGAAAATTCTGGTGCATAGTCGCCATTGATAATCACATAGGTATTTACTTTTTGTTCAGCATCAAGCGCAGCTTGCGAGGATATAAACGCAACCACAGCAAATAACAACGGAAAAACCACAATAGGAAATATCACCACGAACAATAAGGTTTTTTTATCGCGTAGTAGCTCTGTTAATTCCTTTTTAAATACTTCAAACATCATGTTTCTCCGTTAATATGTTCATAAACGCTTGATTTAATTCTTCACTGTTGCCTTCCTGTTTAAATTCAGCAAGCGTGCCATCAAAACAACTAACGCCTTCATTAATTACCGCAACGCGGTCACATAAAAGCGCAACTTCATCTAAATGATGCGTAGAAAAAATAACAGGAGTACCTTGTGCTTTTAAGCCTTTAATAAAGTTGATCACCGTTTGGGTGGTCATAATATCGAGACCGGTAGTTGGCTCATCGAGAATAACAACGTCTGGGTGATGTACCACAGCACGCGCAATGTTGGCTTTTTGCTTCATGCCGGTTGATAGGTTCTCAGCGCGCTTATCAATAAATTTATGCATATCGAGTAAGGTAAATAACTCTTCACAGCGTGCCTTAATAGCCTGCTTGCTCATGCCGTGCAGTTTTGCAAAATACTCTATGTTTTCTTTTACCGTTAAACGACCATATAAACCAGTAGAGCCGGATAAAAAACCAATACACTTGCGCCCAATGAGTGGCTTTTTAATTATGTCGTTTCCTGCAATAGTAATACTGCCATCATCAGGTTTTAAAGCGGTAGAGATCATTCTTAATGTCGTGGTTTTGCCCGCACCATTAGGCCCTAACAGCCCTAAGACTTCGCCTTTTGCACAGCTAAAGCTGACATTTTTAACCGAGTGAAAATAATCTTTATCTTCACGGGGGTCTATATCATCTATTTTATTTTTTTTATGATCTTTAGTGAGCTTAAATTTCTTTTTAAGCGCGGTAACTTCTATCATTTTCGTGTCCTTCGTTTCGGTCTAAAATAGTCCGTGTTATCGTAAAATGATGGATTGTTATTCTCATCACACCAACCAGGAACACCTAATAAAGGTAAAGGTGAAAGCTGTTTGTTATCGGCTAAACAATCATCAGTTTTAATCATCTCATAAAGGCGCTGATCTAGGTACTGGTATTTAGTTACTAAATCTTTACAAAATATTTCATCCGGTACATTTACAAATAAGGCTTTGCCAGTCAGTCCAATATAAGGTTTAGTCAACATTTCGTAGTTAGCATGGCCAAACATGAAAGGCGCTATGGTTTTACCCCACAGCTCTCTATGTTCGATGAAGGCTGTTTTCCATTGATGATCTCTTAACCACTCTTTCCACTGTGATTCGCTAATAGCTAAAACCACACCGCATTCGTCAAACAGGGTTAAAGCGTTACGATGTTTGCTACGCTGTTTTAATCCATGCTCGGCTATTTCGTCTACATGGCGCTGATTTATTAAGGCTTTTGTTTTTGGAAATAAACACCAAATAAAACCACCAAACAGATCATGCCAGTTTTGTTGTCGGGTGGGCACGTCCCCTGTTTCAAAAATGACTTGTTCATAATAGCGCTCAGCAAAATCAACCTTGGCATCATCGACCAAACGAATGGGGAGATTATTAGCATTGATGGCGTTTAAATACGGGGTAAAGTACGCAGGCTCAGGCCAGTCTATTTGCTGATCTATTTTAAACAGCTGCCGAAGGTGCTCAAATGCACCTCCATTTAGACTCGTTACTTGAAATTGTTCTGGGGGAGTAAAACGCTTCATTGTTACCTTTACTGTACATTTTTATCAGCAACAGTTTACCGCAAAAACTGGTTCTAATTAACAGAAGTTCATATACTAACGCCACTTAGAACAAAAAAAGAGCCAATATGAAACGTTATTTTTCTTTGACCCTAATAACAACGGCAATTTTAGCCGGCTGTGCAACAACAAGTATCACCTCTGATGATGTCGCTAAAGGCTACAACAGCATTCAAGCGGATGAAATTGCTAAGCATGTAAAAGTGTTAGCTTCTGATGAATTTGGTGGACGTGCTCCTTCATCTGAAGGTGAAAAGCTTACGCTTGATTACTTAACAAAAGAATTTACTGCTTTAGGCTTTGAGCCGGGTAATGGCGACAGCTTTTTCCAAGAAGTGCCGCTTGTATCGTTAGAAGCTGACTCTGATATGGTGCTTAATATTGGCGGTAAAGACTACCAATACAAAAAAGACATGGTTATGGGCAGCAGCCGTATTAGTGCGCAAGAAGGAATTGAAAACTCGGAGCTTGTATTTGTGGGCTACGGTGTTAACGCACCTGAATATAACTGGAATGATTACGAAGGCCTAGATGTTAAAGGTAAAACCGTTGTTATGCTGGTAAACGATCCGGGTTTTGCAACTAAAGATCCTGCTTTATTCACCGGCGATGCAATGACCTATTACGGGCGTTGGACTTACAAATACGAAGAAGCAAGCCGTCAAGGCGCTGCAGGCGCTATTATTATTCATGAAACTGCTCCAGCGTCTTACCCTTGGTCTGTGGTTGAGAACTCATGGAGTGGCGAACAATTTGGTTTCGTAAAAGAAAACAATAATATGGACCGTGTTGCTGTTGAAGGTTGGGTTACTGTTGATGTAGCAAAAGAGCTTTTTTCTAAAGCAGGCCTTGATTTTGAAACCGCCAAAGCAAACGCCGCCAAAGGTGCTTACCATGTTGATATGGGCGATTTAACAGCCACTGTGAATGTAAAAAACACCATCAAAAAATCGGTATCTTATAACTTTATTGCCACTCTTCCTGGTAGTAAAACACCCGATGAGCATATTATTTACTCTGCGCATTGGGATCATTTAGGAACGGATAAAAACCGTAAAGGCGATCAAATTTATAACGGCGCACACGATAACGCAACAGGTACAGCCGGTATGATAGAAGTTGCCGAAGCCTTTACCAAACTAGGTAAACGCCCTGACCGTTCAATGACCTTTTTAGCGGTAACCGCTGAAGAGCAAGGTTTATTAGGCTCGAAATATTATGCTGCGAATCCAGTTATTCCAGCTAATAAAACCGTTGCAAATATTAATATGGACAGCTTAAACCTATTAGGTAAAGTAAAAGATATTAGTGTGGTGGGTATTGGTAAATCACAAATGGATGAGCTGTTAGCAACTGCGGCCAAAGAGCAAGGCAGAACAGTATCGGGCGACCCTAAACCATCTTCAGGTGGTTACTACCGCTCAGATCACTTTGCCTTTGCTAATATGGGTGTTCCTGCCATGTATGCCGGTGGCGGTACACAAGCGTTTGACGATGAAACTGCAAATTACCGTAAGCGTATGAGCTTAGTACTGCGTGGTTGTTACCACCAACCTTGTGATAGATACCGTGATGAGTGGGATTTATCAGGTGCGGTTCAAGATTTACAATTATTTTATAAAGTAGGGTTTGATATTTCACAACAAACTCAGTGGCCTACGTGGAATGAAAACTCAGAGTTTCAACGTAAAAAGTAACTACTGCGCCAACATGTAAATGATATTGATTATCATTTAATAAAATAGTACAGTGCGATCTCATTCTTTAGTTAGGTCGTACTGTATGTTTTTAACATCTCATTTAGGAGTTATTTCGCCAGCTGCAAAACGTGTTTTTCATCAAAATAAACGCCTAATTTTACCGCTGTTAATTTTAGCCTGTTTAGCCCTGTCCAGCTTACGCGCCATAACAATTACTGCGCTCAGTGATGCTTTTTTTCAAGTCAGTGTGTTTGTTGTTGCGACCTTATTTATTTACTACTACGCAATTGATCATTTACCCCAACTAGAGCTTCGTTACCTAAATGCTAAGTCACCGGTATTAGAGGTCAGCTTTGCTGCTTTTTTAGGTATGTTACCAGGCTGTGGTGGCGCGATTATTGTAGTGACTCAATTTACAAAAGGCCAAGCTAGCTTTGGCGCAATTGTTGCTGTATTAACGGCCACTATGGGTGATGCCGCGTTTTTATTATTAGCGACTCGCCCTACCGAGGGTTTAACCATCATGACAATAGGGTTTGTGGTTGGCTCAGTAACGGGTTTAATCGTCAACACACTTCATAAAACAGGCTACTTATGCCCAACTGATCAAAAGCACACACCACAAGTTACCCTTTTACCGACGAAAATAATTACGCTCAGTAAGCCTATTTGGTACATCGCTATTATTCCGGGGTTACTCATTGCCTTTTTACTCGCTTTTAATATTGATTTGAGCCAATTTGGACAGTACACCACAATCACTGTTACTCATTTTGGCGCATTAATGGCGTTGTTTGTCGTATTTATGTGGGCGTTATCTTCAAAAGGTGAAAGCTATAAAGAAGTAACCTCAGAAGAGGATATATGCAGTCCACCTTCACAATTCACAAAAGTACTGCAAGATACGCATTTTGTAACCGCGTGGGTGGTTGCTTCCTTTATATTATTTGAACTATTGGTGACAGTGTTTGGTCTTGATTTAAAAACATGGTTTGTAAATTATGCCTATTTAGCACCTTTAATTGCGGTATTAATTGGTTTTTTACCCGGTTGTGGGCCGCAAATCATTGTGACCACGTTATACATTCAAGGTGTGATACCGTTTAGTGCTTTAGCAGCAAACGCCATTTCCAACGATGGCGATGCGCTTTTCCCAGCCATTGCAATGACACCCAAAGCGGCTATTATTGCTACAATTTATACCGCCATACCGGCATTAATGGTTGGTTATGGCCTGTATTTTCTGAGCTAAATCAGTCTAGCTTTTATTTATTAAGTTATTAAAAAACCAGCTAGTTGCTGGTTTTTTAATTTATAAATGAATATGAAGACTTAGCGCATTGCCATCACCATTTTAGCTGGCTGCTCTAAGTATTCTTTCCATAAATTATTAAAGCGCGCGATAGTGCCGCCATCAATTACGCGGTGATCCCCTGACCAACTTACTTGCATAATTGCACGCGATACCACTTGCCCTTGCTCGTCAAAGCGCGGAAGGTGCTGTAATTTACCTAAGGCAACAATCGCCACTTCTGGCTTATTAATAATTGGCGTAGCTATAGTGCCACCAATCGCACCAATATTGGAAATACTAATAGTACCGCCTTTTAAATCATCTGGTGCTACGCGGCCTTCTCGAGCTGAGTCAGTTAATTGCGTTAAATTATTAGCTACCTCTACAATACTTTTAGTTTGGCAGGCTTTAATATTTGGTACTAATAAGCCCACTTTAGAATCCACTGCAACCCCAATATTGTGATCATCGTAGTAGGTAATTTCACTGCAATCATCGTTTACTTTTGAGTTAAGTACCGGGAATTCAGTCATTGCCAAGGATAACGCCTTAATAAAAAACGGCATCATCGTAAGTTTAACGCCCTGTGCTTTATATTGCTCTTTAAGATCAGTTCGAAGTGCAATTAAAGCAGTTAAGTCAATTTCATCACTGTAGGTAAAATGTGGAATAGTAGAAACCGACGCCACCATTTGTTTTGCCATGGCCGCTTTAATCCCTTTAATTGCTTCTGTTCGCGTTCCACCCGAACTAGTTGCGTGTCCAGTACTACGAGTGCTTTTACTCTGAGTCGTTTGTGGCTTGTTAAGCTCAGAGGTATCCATGCCAGATGGCACTTCATTTTTTATAAACGCTTCAATATCTTCTTTATAAATACGGCCATTTTTACCACTACCTGGTACGCAGGTTAAATCAACGTCAAGCTCACGCGCTTTACGCCTAACCGCCGGTGATGCAACCGCTTTTTCGTTAACTATAGCAGTTTGCGTTTGCTTAGCGGGTAAGTCTGACGTTGCGTTACTTTGTGCTTTTACAACAGCTTGGTTAACATCAACATCTTCTTTTGCTGCTTGCCCTGCAATCGTCATTTGAAATAGTGGGCTATGCACCTTTGCAATTTCACCTTTTTGATAATACAGCTTTTGCACTGTACCTGTGTATTTAGCCGGTATTTGTACTAGCGCTTTATCGGTCATTACATCACAAACGGCTTGATCTTCTTCTATTTCATCGCCCTCTGCCACTAACCATTCAACAATTTCACACTCAACAATACCCTCACCAATGTCGGGTAAAATAAAGTCTTCTAAGTGTTCACGAGCACTTGTTGGTGAAGAAGATGTTTCAGCCTCTTCACTAGGCGCTTCTCCAGCCACATCCATTGCAAATAACGGCGCATGTACTTTAGCAATATCGCCTTTTTTACAATGCAGCTTAGTGATCACCCCATCGTGTGCCGCTGGAATTTGCACTAAGGCTTTATCTGTCATCACATCACAAATAGGCTGATCTTCTTTTACAGTGTCGCCCTCTTGTACCAGCCATTCGACTACTTCGCATTCAACTATGCCTTCACCAATGTCGGGTAATATAAAATCTTTAGCCATGGAAACCCCTAAAAGTTCACTGATTGTTTAATTGCGGCCATTACTTTTAATGCATCTGGAACATATTCTTTTTCGAGCGCCAGCGGGTATGGCGTATCTAGACCACAAACACGTAAAATAGGCGACTCTAAATGCAGAAAACACTCTTGAGCGATGGTTGCGGCTATTTCTGCGCCAAAGCCGTTGGTAATAGGTGCTTCATGACTAACAATAAGTCGGCCTGTTTTAGTCACTGATTTAGCAATCGTTTCAACATCCCACGGTAAAATACTGCGAAGGTCAATTACTTCACAGCTAATGCCCTGTTCACTGGCTTGTTTTGCCGCTGCTTCTATAATTTCCATTTGTGCACCCCACGCTAGTAAAGTAACGTCAGTACCCTCTTGAACCACTTCAGCTTTACCAAGTTCAATGCTGTAATCTTCTTCAGGCACTTCACCAGTTGAAGCGCGGTATAAACGTTTGGGCTCAAAAAATAACACCGGGTTGTCGTCTTTAATACACGCACGCAGTAAGCCTTTAGCTTGGTACGGGTTACGCGGCACGACAATTTTTAACCCTGGCGTGTGAGCAAAGTACGCTTCTGGCGATTGCGAGTGATACAAACCACCAGCAATACCGCCACCGTAAGGTGTACGAATCGTTAGATTACCCACATTAAACTCATTACCACTACGATAACGAAACTTAGCAGATTCATTCACTATTTGGTCAAACGCAGGAAAGATGTAATCAGCAAATTGAATCTCTGCCAATGCAGGTGCACCAAAGGCTGCCAAACCATTAGCAAAGCCTAAAATACCTTGCTCTGTGAGCGGGGTATTGAATACGCGATGCTTACCGTACTTTTCTTGTAACCCTGATGTTGCTCTAAAAACACCGCCAAAATAACCCACGTCTTCACCAAAAATACACGCTTGAGGATGTTCATTCATGGTGATATCTAAAGCAGAATTAATTGCATGTAGCATGTTCATTTTAGCCATTACTTAATTCTCCCTGCTGTTGTTGGGTAGGCGTCTGGATGTGCTTTTATGTGCGTTTTAAGTTCATCATATTGACGTTGTAGAGATGGAATTGGCGTATCGTAAACATCTGAAATTAGCTCTTCTAACGCCGGCTTATCAATTACTTCAGCACGTTTGAGTGCCGCTAAAATATCATCACGAATTGTTTCTTTCGCTTTGATATCTTCTGCGTCATCTAACCAATTTTGTTTTACTAACCATTTTCTAAATCGCTCAATTGGGCATGTTTTATAGTTTGCTTCTTCATCTTTTGAACGGTAACCGCTTGGATCATCTGATGTTGAATGCGCACCTAAACGATACGCTATCGATTCAATTAATACCGGTTCACCTTGTGTCGCAGCAATTTTGCGAGCTTTTTTAGTTGCCGCGTAAACGGCGAGCGCATCACTGCCATCAACACGAATGGTTTTAATACCATAACCCACACCACGCGATGCAATCCCATCGCCTTTAAATTGCTCATCGGCTGGGGTTGAAATAGCATAACCATTATTACGTGCAAAAAAGATAACCGGTGCTTTATGTACTGCAGCCATATTTAAGCCTGCATGAAAGTCACCTTCTGAAGCAGCCCCTTCACCAAAATAACAAATAGTAACGTTATCAATAGTACTTGCTAGTTCACCTGTTTTAGCATCAATGTGTTTTACTTTTTGACCATATGCGTAACCCGTAGCCTGTGGAATTTGTGTTCCCAAAGGTGATGAAATGGTCATGTAGTTAAGTGCTTTAGAACCATAATGAATCGGCATTTGACGGCCTTTACCTAAATCTAATTCATTAGAAAACATTTGGTTCATAAATTGATCAAGGGTAAATCCACGGTAGTGCAAGGCTGCTTGTTCACGATATTGCGCCATGATCATGTCATCTTGTTCAAGGGCTGCAGCAGAGGCTGTTACCGCCGCTTCTTCCCCTAAACATTGCATGTAAAAGCTGACGCGGCCTTGGCGTTGAGCACCCTGCATACGTTCATCAAGCAAACGAATAAAACGCATGGTTTCGTATAATTTAATAGCGGTGTGTTTAGAAATATCAGGTGCAGGAGCACTAGGATGAATGTCGCCGTCCTCAGTTAAAATACTCAGGGTTGGAATATTAAGTGCGTGGCCATCAATAAACTCAAGCTCATGATTAATATTCAGCGATACGTTATTGGGATTACTCATAACCTACCTTCTTTTGTTGTCGGTATCACAGCGCCCCTTTGGATTATTATTATGGGTGATAGTTGCTGAATAAACTTTGCAACATCTGCACTGTATTTAATTAAAGCTGCCAACACTTTACGTTAACGTAAAGTGTTATTCAACAAAACTGTGACCAAACAAAAGTAAATAATGAGCAAAAAACTGGCAAGTTAACTATACATATAATTAACCACTTATTAATCAGCTGGTTAAGCTTTCATAACAAGTGGTCTGATGTGTTGATTTAGCTAAAGCGGCTATCCACTTGCATAGGGACTACCGTGAGTAATGCACGTTGCCCAATGGCAACCTGTGCGTTAGGAAAAATAATTGCTTCTCCTTCTACGTCGGCATATATGGCATTATCGCCATCGGTGGCTAAAAGCTCACCCTTTGCAAACCCTGTAAAATTCTCGGCATCGTCAGAAAACGGAAAACTAAAGTTTTGCTCTGTGCGGTTAATAGTACGATGAACAGAAAACAACTCAAAGTCGCTTGCATTAAATTCTGGGTATTTTACTTCTTTTTGGCTAATTAATGCAGTTAGAGTTTGTTTTGTTTTTGCAAAGCGTGACATGTCGTTTTCACCAAAGGGTTTCACTTGCCCAAGCTCCACAGTAAATGAGTCAGCCCCATGCACAAACGACGAATAGTAGCTAAACGTGGTAGCAGGCGACTTCATCATCAATACTGTATTTACACCACAGCTTAATAAGAACTGCAGTTGCGACTTTTTCCAAGGCTTGCCATGTAAGAATGGGTAAACAGCAAATTTTTCGTTTTTAGAACCGCGTATAGCGGTATGTAAATCATAATGACAGCGATACGTACCCTGCTCTGAACGCGCATAAAAATCGCTAACATATTGCTCAAGTTTATCAGCGCGAACGCGTTCGTCGTTCATCGCTATACCATCAACAGTGTGGTGGCCGTTAAACAAGCGGTTTAAGTTCTCTTCTACAAATCGTTTACCAATATTAATTGACTTAGGATTACCAAAAATAAATAAAACACGCTGTTGTAATTTAAGTTGCCCACTAATAATGTGTTTAATGAGTTCATCGCAAATTTCAATGGGGGCTGTCTCATTGCCATGAATGGCACTGGATAGCACCACATTTTTTGACGTAATACAATCTGGTTCAAACTCAATCACTCCGGTATCGTGAATGGTTACTTTAGTCTGGTTGTTAAGCGTAAACTGACCTGCCTCTAAATGCCATTCATGGTTTCGCGAAAGCGTTAAAAAATCACCATCTTGTTTTAATTGATTAATATATTCTGCAGTGGCTGACATACCGATAAAAGCCCTTTTTTTTTGTAAATTATAGATACAAAAACGGCTGATAAAATCAGCCGTTTTTAGTTGTAATTGCATATTAGCTAATCACTGAATCAACCAGTTTTTTAGCTTCTTTTTCTAATAAGGTTAAGTGCTCTTCGCCTTTAAATGATTCTAAGTAAATTTTATAAATATCTTCTGTACCTGACGGACGCGCCGCAAACCAGCCGCTTTCAGTTACCACTTTTAGCCCACCAATAGCTGCATTATTACCTGGCGCATGAGTTAGCTTTTGTAAAATAGGCTCACCCGCTAAGGTATCTGCTTTTACGTCATCAGCACTGAGTGCTTTTAATCTCGACTTTTGCTCAGGCGTTGCTGGCGCATCTAGGCGTTTATAAAGTGGCGCACCAAACTCTTGCTCTAGTTCTTTATACAGCGCAGACGGGGTTTTACCCGTAACTGCAAGAATTTCAGCGGCGAGCAACCCCATAATAAAGCCATCTTTATCTGTACACCAAACCGTGCCATCAAAACGTAAGAAAGCCGCACCAGCGCTTTCTTCACCACCAAAGGCCAATTTGCCTTTGTTTAAACCCTCAACAAACCATTTAAAGCCAACGGGTACTTCTTTTACTTTACGCTTGTTGCGCTCAGTTACTTTGTCAATCATTGAGCTAGAAACAAGGGTTTTACCGATTTCAACACTGGCATCCCAATCACGATGCGTTAGTAAATAGTCAATCGCTACGGCTAAAAAGTGATTAGGATTCATTAACCCATCTGGTGTTACTATGCCGTGACGGTCATAATCAGGGTCATTACCAATCGATAAATCAAAATCATCTTTAAGGGCAATTAAATTAGCCATTGAATAAGGTGATGAGCAATCCATACGAATTTTGCCATCTTTATCAAGCGGCATAAATGCAAAACGCGGATCAACACTGTCATTAACGACCGTTAAATCTAAATTATATTTTTGCGCAATCACTGGCCAAAAGTTAATGCCTGAGCCACCTAATGGATCAACACCAATCTTGATGCCTGCATCGCTAATCGCTTTTAAATTAATAATGTTTTTTAAATCATCAATATAAGGCGTCATTAAGTCTTCGTAGCGAATAAAACCAGAACGTGAAGCTTTAGCAAAAGGAAACAGTTCTACTTCAACTAAGTCTTCTAATAATAATTGATTGGCTCTGTCTTCAATCCATTTTGTAACGTCTGTATCTGCAGGACCGCCATTGGGCGGGTTATATTTAAAACCGCCATCTTCTGGTGGATTATGAGATGGAGTCACTACAATGCCATCGGCAAGCTCATTTGGATGATTTTTATTATAGCTAACAATAGCATGGCTAATAACTGGCGTTGGAGTAAAGTCACCATTTTCTTGGGTGATCACTTGGACTTCATTAGCAACCAACACTTCAATTGCTGAGTTAAAGGCCGCCTCGCTCAGTGCGTGGGTATCTTTACCTAAAAATAACGGACCAAATATATCGTTCTGTTTTCTGTAATCACAAATAGCTTGGGTAATTGATAATATGTGTGATTCGTTAAATTTTACATCGTAGGCACAGCCTCGATGCCCTGAGGTGCCAAATGCAACACAATGCTCGGGGTTTTGCTCTAAGTCAGGCTCATTTAAATAATACGCAGACACTAACTTTGGTACATTCACTAAAGCCGATTGTGGTGCAGTTTTACCTGCGCCGGAATGAATTGCCATGGTCTTTCCTTAAAGATAATCACGAATTTTTTCAGCTTGCTCGTTGCTATAGCCTAAACTAAGTGCAACTTCATGCAGCATCATTTTTTTACGCGTGGTATTAGAATTGGTCATCACCCAATATTCACTGTCAGTGATATTTTTTGGGTTCATACTACTACCGCTATTCACTAAGTCTTCTTTACTGGTCGCAAAATAAACACGATCTCGACCTTTAATATCTAGCACCGCAGAGAAATCTGTTTTATGGGTTCGATAAAATGCACTTAAAATAAATAAGAAACGACCTACAACGCCTTTTTGCATCGCCAATTCTTCTTTATTTAAAATATTAAATACGTTTGCATTTTTTTTATTTACCGGCGGTTTTGCCACTTGGGTTGGCTGTTCAACGTCTGCTATTGGTTGTTCTAATGGTGAATTAGACACACTAACGGTTTCATTTTTATGATCAGTGTCTTGTTTAGTGGTGTTAATTTTTTCGCCGTTAAGATTTAATAAACGACGTAAAATAGTGGATGCACTCTCACCAATACTCTGTGTGTTGCTTGCAATGTACTGATATAACTCGTCGTCTATGTCGATTTGTTTCATGTTCTTCCTGTCATTACGGGTCACATTTTTCTTTCGATATGATTATACCCAAATCACCTCAAGATGCGAGCGTCGTTGGAATTAAAAGCGATTTAGGCAAGACATTATTACAAATAATAGTAACTCCAGTTTTAAAACCTATGACGAGTATAAATCACTTTTAAACCCTCACTGCCTTAACATATAAATAATTAATATCGACCAAATAATCAGGGAGCTAGGTATATTTGTACATAACGTTTAAATAATATCTGTATTTTTTGCTTTTTAGGGTAATGCTCGGCAAACTATGCGCAAAATTGAAGGAGACGTCTATGCAATTAAATTACAAACAAATTGGTCAAGGTCCAAATGTTATTTTGATCCATGGACTGTTTGGCTCTTTAGAAAACCTTAATGTGATTGCAAAACCATTAAGCGAGCATTTTTGTGTAACCAACGTTGATTTACGTAATCATGGCCTTTCCCCCCACAGCGATGAAATGGATTATACTGCAATGGCTAATGATGTTGTTGAATTAATGACGGCATTACACATACAAAAAGCGCATCTGGTTGGGCACTCTATGGGCGGCAAAGTGGCGATGCAAATAACACTGAACCATACTGATTTAGTCGATAAACTAGTGGTTCTTGATATTGCGCCTGTGAGCTACCCTGCGCGCCATACTCAAATACTTGAGGCTTTAAATGCAGTAAAAAATGCAGATATTAGTGATAGAAAGCAAGCTGATTTAGTAATGCAACCGTATATAGAGGAGTTAGGTGTACGTCAGTTTTTATTAAAAAGCTTATATAAAAATGATGATGGGCACTTTGTTTGGCGGTTTAATCTACCTGTGCTCGATGATAAATATTCAACTATTATCGCAAACATTAATGCAAATAATTCTTGTTTGTGCGAAACTCTGTTTATTAAAGGTAATGACTCTGACTACATTTTAACCGAGCATCGCGAAGCGATTAATGCGCTATTTAAAAACGTCAGTGCAAAAATTATTCATGGTGCGGGTCATTGGTTACATGCCCAAAAACCACAGGCTGTAAACAAAGCAATCAATGATTTTTTAACTGCAGTTTAATGTTATTTTTATGGCGTGTTTTTGATTTATCACACTAAATAATTAAAGATTTATGTGCTATAGTACGCGCCGTCTAATTTAAAGGTTATACGTCGATGGTCAGTCAGTTTATTAACGAATTTGATACCTTAGGGTTGTATTTTGGCTTAGCAGGTATTTTTATTTTTATCGGCTTGGCAATTAAAGACGTACTGAAAAGCGGCAATGTGCCTAAATTTGGTCGTTATATTGTGTGGCTGGTACTCTTTTTAGGTTGCTCTGGCTTTATTGCCAAAGGACTTATTCAGGTATTTTGGCAAGGTGCGGGTGTAGGTTAAGCATGGCCAAGTCAGAAACAGATAGAACAACGCTTGATTTATTTGAATACGAGAAACGTCCAGGTAGACCTAAAACGAATCCCCTTCCTCGGGATATGCAGTTAAAGGTTAATAAACGTAATCAAATAAAAAGAGATAAGGCACGTGGTTTAAAGCGTGTTGAATTTAAAGTTTCGTCACAGCTGTATCAGGCACTGAGTGATATGGCAGATGCACAAAATATTAGCCGCAGTGCGTTGATCGAAACAATTTTACAAGAAAGATTGGCTATTGATAGATAAAAGGTTTAAATCCATGGCAAGTGTAGGCATTTTTTTCGGAAGTGACACAGGTAACACAGAACACGTAGCAAAAATGATCCAAAAAGAATTGGGTAAAAAGCTCGTTGCTGTGCATGACATTGCAAAAAGCTCTAAAGAAGAGATTGCTGAGTTTGATCTGATCTTATTCGGTATTCCAACTTGGTACTATGGTGAAGCGCAATGTGATTGGGATGATTTTTTTCCTGAACTTGAAGAAATAAGCTTTGAAGGTAAATTAGTGGCTATTTTTGGCTGTGGCGACCAAGAAGACTATGCAGAATACTTCTTAGATGCTATGGGCATGATTAACGATATCGTAACAGAACGTGGCGCTATTGTTGTAGGCCATTGGCCTACAGACAGTTATGATTTTGAAGCATCAAAAGCCATGGCTGATGACAAGCATTTTGTTGGTTTAGGTATTGATGAAGACCGTCAGCCAGAATTGACTGAGCAGCGCGTTAAGCAATGGTGTGCTCAGGTATATGATGAAATGTGCTTAAGTGAGTTAGCAGATTAATCCCCCCTTTTTAATGCTAACTGTTTAAAATATTATCAAACAGTTAGCATTTTCCGCGTTAATATTGATATAGATCACTTGTTCTTTGCACTTCCTGCTAAGGCACGTTATCCTAACTGTTATTGTGACGAGTACATCTTGCAAGATGTCTAGTATAACTAAATAAAATTGAGACAGATTTAATGACTGATCATAACTTGGAACTTAAAAAAGCCGGGCTAAAGGTAACTTTACCGCGTATTAAAATTTTAGAGATTCTTCAATCTCCAGATAACCAACACATAAGCGCTGAAGATGTTTACAAGGTTTTATTAGATCTAGGCGAAGAAATTGGTCTTGCGACTGTTTACCGTGTTTTAAATCAATTTGATGATGCAGGAATTGTGAGCCGTCACCACTTTGAAGGCGGTAAGTCAGTATTTGAACTTTCTGGCAGCACTCACCATGACCACTTAGTGTGTTTAAAATGTGGCAAGGTTGTTGAATTTGAAGATGATTTAATTGAACGTCGTCAACTTGAAATAGCTGAAGAAAACGGTATTAAGCTGACCAATCACTCTCTTTACCTATATGGCGAATGTGAAGATAAAGACGTGTGTAAAGCGTTTGCGCAAAGCAATAGTTAAAAGCCTATTTAGTTTAATAAAAAAAACCTGCGATTAAGCAGGTTTTTTATAACTATAAAATAGAGCAATATTATTTGTGCTCTATTTTAGCCCACGAATCACGTAAGCCAACCGTTTGGTTAAATACCAGGTTTTCTGATTTAGTATCACGTGAGAAATAACCGGTACGCTCAAACTGAAAACCTTGTGCAGGTACAGAATTAGCCAATGAAGGTTCAAGTTTAGCATTAGAAATAACCACTAATGAGTCTGGGTTTAACGTGCTTTCAAAATCCTCTGCGGCTGCAGGGTTAGGCACACTGAATAAACGGTCATATAAACGTACTTCAGCTGTCACTGACTCAGGCGCAGATACCCAATGAATAACCCCTTTTACTTTACGACCATCGCTTGGATTTTTACCCAATGTTTCAGGATCGTAAGTACAGTAAATAGTGGTAATTTCACCATTGTCGTCTTTTTCAACACGCTCTGCCTTAATCACATAAGCACCACGTAAGCGTACTTCTTTATCAAGTACTAAACGTTTGAACTTATTGTTTGCTTCTTCGCGGAAATCTTCACGTTCAATAAAAATTTCACGGGTAAAAGGCACATCACGACGACCCATTTCTTCTTTATTTGGGTGATTAGCAACTGACAATGTTTCAACAGTATCGGCTTCATAATTCTCAATCACAATTTTCACTGGATCAAGTACAGCCATTGCACGCGGAGCATTTTCGTTTAAGTCATCACGGATACACGCTTCAAGCATGCCCATTTCAACCATATTTTCCTGCTTAGTAATACCGATACGCTGACAGAATTCACGCACAGATGCCGGTGTATAACCACGACGACGCAGACCCGCAATGGTTGGCATACGCGGATCATCCCACCCTTCTACGTGCTTATTAACCACTAAGTCATTAAGCTTACGCTTTGACATAATTGTATATTCAAGGTTTAAACGTGAAAACTCAATTTGTTGCGGGTGACATTCAAGGCTGATGTTATCCAATACCCAGTCATATAAACGACGGTTATCTTGGAACTCTAACGTACATAATGAATGAGTAATGCCTTCAAGTGCATCAGAAATACAATGCGTGAAGTCGTACATTGGGTAAATGCACCACTTATCCGCTGTTTGATGATGATTAGCAAAACGTATACGGTATATAATTGGATCGCGCAGCACCATAAATGAGCTGGCCATATCTATTTTAGCGCGAAGGACACATTCACCTTCCTTAAATTCACCGTTACGCATTTTTTCAAATAATGCGAGGTTTTCTTCAGGTGATGTTTCGCGGTATGGGCTGTTTTTACCAGGCTCTTTTAATGTACCACGGTATTCGCGAGCTTGATCAGCAGTTAAGAAACAAACATACGCTAAGCCTTTATTAATAAGCTCTACCGCATAACCATAAAGCAGATCAAAATAGTTTGACGAATACTTAATCTCACCATCCCAATTAAACCCTAACCACTGTACGTCTTCTTTAATTGAATTAACGTAGTTAATATCTTCTTTTTCTGGGTTTGTATCGTCAAAACGAAGGTTACATAAACCGTTATAGTCTTTGGCGATACCAAAATTTAGGCAAATTGATTTTGCATGGCCAATATGTAAAAAGCCATTAGGTTCAGGTGGAAAACGGGTATGCGTTGTGGCATGTTTTCCACTTGCTAAATCTTCATCAATTCGGGTTCTAATAAAGTTATTTGGGCGATTCTCGATTTCCGCCATAGGATTATAAACCTCTGTATATTGCGTGATAACAAAACTACTGCATTATTACAAAAACCAACCTTAACATACAGTAATAGATGCGGGTTTATGCAGTTATTACCAAAGTTTGTTAGATAAGGGATAGTTTATGAGCAAAATTTGTTTTAGCGCAATATTAAAGTCATTAAAGCGATTTATAGTAAATGAATAACCCCAACTTAAAGGAACGAAGATGGCCTCATTAAATCAACAGCGCATATATATTCCAAGTAATGCACGTGCAAATCATTACTTATTAGCTGAAATTACACCTAATGACGATTTTTATAAAAACTTCACTAATATAAATACTTGCTATGAACGAATTGCGCGCCAGTTATTTGCATTATGTGATGAATATGAACTGCATAATGTCCATTTACTCGCAAATGACAAACTCCCCGTGGTGAGATTTCATGATGAGTCTTACCAACTTGAAACCGATAAGCAAATGTTGTTTTTTTATAACCCTCGTTACCATGAAGCGCATAAACTACATCACACACAAAATCAGCAAAGTAAAAAAATACGCCTATTGTTTTTAGCTACTGGTGAAGATATACGTGCCCACTCTGCGCAATTTCATACCAATGTACAAAAAGTATTGAGTCATTTACAAGATCAGTTATTTTTAGACCAGCCAAGCTTTAAGCTGCGCGATCATCAACATTTAACCTATGATTTATTCGCTAAAGAAAAAGGTAATAAAGAAAGCTATGGATATAAACTAAGAAGTTTATACCCTCGTTATCAGTCCAGACAATGCGCGATACCTAGTAGCCATGCTGAAATGACTTATGTCACCTTCTCTATTCCCGTGTCACGTAATATTAAAACGCAGTTTCAGAGTGAAATTAACAGCCAGACTTACCAGCCATTCTACTTTCACTTTTCAAAACTATTTACCCAGTTATGTGAAGATAATAAACTCACGCACGCTGCGATGGTTGCTAATGGCGCAATGCCAATAATTCGCAACAGCCAAGTAGATCGAAATGAGGGAAATGAAGAACTACAAAAAATTAGTTTTGATATAGAAGATTCAGCGCCACAAATGAAAGTATTTTTTGATGAAAATAAACTAGTAGAGACGCTGCATTTTGTCATTGTAGCAGCTGAGCATAATAAACATGAAATTGGCTATGGTCGCTTTATGAACCAAGTAGAAAAAACTATTCATGGCTTATGTGATGAGTTAGCAATTAATAAACAACGCCAAGATTTAGCTGTACGCTTTTTTCAGCATATCAGTTACCCGTTTTAAAATTAAGGGCTTTATGCTCTTGCTATAAATAACAAAAAGGCTCGCAATTGCGAGCCTTTTTTAAAGAATAACCGCTGATTACCAGCCTGTTTTTTCTTTAAGTGCTTTACCGATATCAGCAAGTGAACGTACAGTTTTTACGCCCGCAGCTTCTAATGCAGCAAATTTCTCATCAGCAGTACCTTTGCCGCCTGCGATGATTGCGCCAGCGTGACCCATACGCTTACCTTCTGGTGCAGTAACACCAGCAATGTAAGAAACAACAGGTTTAGTTACGTTAGCTTTGATGTACTCTGCAGCTTCTTCTTCTGCAGTACCACCAATTTCACCAATCATTACGATTGCTTCAGTTTGGTCGTCTTTTTCGAACATTTCTAAAACATCGATAAAGTTAGTACCTGGGATTGGGTCGCCACCAATACCAACACACGTAGACTGACCAAAACCAGCATCTGTAGTTTGCTTAACCGCTTCGTACGTTAAAGTACCAGAGCGAGAAACAATACCTACTTTACCAGGCTTGTGGATGTGACCAGGCATGATACCAATCTTAGTCTCACCAGGGGTGATAACACCTGGACAGTTAGGACCGATCATACGTGTACCTGTTTGATCTAGTTTAACTTTAACGTCAACCATATCAAGTGTAGGAATACCTTCAGTGATACAAACAATTAGCTCGATGCCCGCATCGATTGCTTCTAAGATTGCATCTTTACAAAAAGGTGCTGGTACGTAGATAACTGATGCAGTTGCGCCAGTTGCTTCTACAGCGTCACGTACTGTGTTAAATACTGGAAGACCAAGGTGCGTTTGACCGCCTTTACCTGGGCTTACACCACCAACCATTTGTGTACCGTACTCAAGCGCTTGCTCTGAGTGGAAAGTACCTTGACCACCAGTGAAACCTTGACAGATAACTTTTGTATCTTTATTGATTAATACAGACATTATTTGCCCTCCGCAGCAGCAACAACTTTTTCAGCCGCGTCTGTTAATGATTCAGCAGCGATGATGTTTAGATCAGACTTAGCAAGTACTTCACGACCTAGTTCAGCATTAGTACCTTCTAAACGTACAACTACTGGTACTGTTACACCTACTTCTTTAACTGCGCCAATGATGCCTTCTGCAATCATGTCACAACGAACGATACCGCCGAAGATGTTAACTAAAACAGCTTTAACGTTGTCATCTGAAAGGATAATTTTGAATGCTTCAGATACACGTTCTTTCGTTGCACCGCCACCAACATCTAAGAAGTTAGCTGGCTTGCCACCGTGTAGGTTTACGATGTCCATAGTACCCATTGCTAGGCCTGCACCATTAACCATACAACCTACGTTACCATCAAGGGCTACGTAGTTAAGCTCGAAGCTTGCTGCGTGAGCTTCACGCGCATCTTCTTGAGATGGATCGTGCATTTCACGGATTTTAGGTTGACGGTAAAGTGCATTACCATCGATACCGATTTTACCATCTAGACAGTGAAGGTTACCTTCATCTGTGATTACTAGCGGGTTGATTTCAAGTAATGCAAAATCGAAATCGTTGAACATATTACCAAGACCCATGAAGATCTTAACAAACTGTTTCATTTGCGTTGGATTAAGACCCAATTTAAAACCAAGCTCACGTGCTTGGTAAGCTTGAGGACCTACTAATGGATCGATCTCAGCTTTGTGGATAAGTTCTGGTGTTTCTTCAGCAACAGTTTCAATTTCAACGCCGCCTTCAGTAGACGCCATGAACACAACTTTACGAGAAGCACGGTCAACAACAGCACCTAGGTACAGTTCGTTAGCGATGTCAGTACAGCTTTCTACTAAAATTTTAGCAACTGGCTGGCCTTTCTCATCTGTTTGGTAAGTAACTAGGTTTTTACCTAACCAGTTAGCTGCAAACGCTTTAACTTCGTCGATAGTTTTAACTAGCTTTACACCACCAGCTTTACCACGTCCACCTGCGTGAACCTGAGTTTTAACAACCCACATATCGCCGCCAATCTTTTCAGCAGCTGCTGCAGCTTCTTCAGGTGTATCGCAAGCGAAACCTTGAGAAACTGGTAAACCATATTCGGCAAAAAGTTGTTTTGCCTGATACTCATGCAAATTCATGATGCTTTATCCAATTTTTTATATTAAAAGAGTTGAATATTTATGCAAATAAACAACTATCCCAAATTGCATGCCTAGTATAGATCTCATGGCGCTACATGAAAACCCCAGTATGACCATAGGCACAAAAAAAAAGCTGTGATTTTAACTCACAGCTTATATTTCATACTACTTAATTAAACATCCAGCAGTAAACGTGTTGGATCTTCAAGTAACTCTTTAATTGTTACTAAGAAACCAACTGATTCTTTACCATCGATTTGGCGGTGATCGTACGATAACGCTAAGTACATCATAGGTAAGATTTCAACTTTACCGTTCACAGCCATTGGACGATCTTGGATTTTGTGCATACCCAAAATTGAAGACTGCGGTAAGTTAATAATTGGAGTAGATAGTAACGAACCGAATACACCACCGTTAGTAATAGTGAAGTTACCGCCGGTCATATCGTCAAGCGTTAGCTTACCATCACGACCTTTAAGCGCTAGCTCACGAATCCCCTTTTCGATTTCTGCAACAGATAGCTTGTCACAGTCTTTAAGTACAGGTGTTACTAAGCCACGAGGTGTAGAAACAGCAATGCTGATGTCAAAATAGTTGTGGTAAACAATATCATCGCCATCAATTGATGCATTTACATCTGGGAAACGCTTTAACGCTTCAGTCACTGCTTTCACGTAGAAAGACATGAAACCTAAACGGATACCGTGGCGCTTTTCAAATACTTCTTGGTACTGCTTACGAAGATCCATGATTGGCTTCATGTTAACTTCGTTAAATGTAGTTAACATTGCAGTAGAGTTTTTCGCTTCAAGAAGGCGATTCGCAATGGTTTTACGTAAACGTGTCATAGGCACACGTTTTTGCGTGCGGTCACCCATAGGTGCTGCTGGCGCTGCTTCAGCTTTTGCTGCTGGCGCAGGTGATTTTAAGAATTGATCAACATCTTCTTTAGTCACACGACCATTTTTGCCTGAACCTTTGATTTTTGATGCATCAAGGCCTTTCTCAGCAATTAAACGACGAACAGATGGCGTTAACACATCTGAACTGTCGCTTGAGCTTTCTTCTTTGGCAGCTTTAGCATCTGCTTTAACGTCAGATTTAGCGGGTGCAGCGCCAGCTTTTACTTTACCAATTACTTGCTCACCAAGAACAGTGTCGCCTTCGTCATGAATGATTTCACCCATAACACCGTCTTCTTGGGCAACCACTTCAAGTACAACTTTGTCTGTTTCGATATCTACCAAGTTTTGATCGCGTGTTACCGCGTCACCTGGTTGAACATGCCAAGTAGCAATTGTTGCGTCTGCAACTGATTCTGGAAGTACAGGTACTTTAATATCCACTTCTTTACCTTCTGATGCTGGTGCTGATTGCGCCGCCGGCGCGTCTTCTGATTTTTCTGATGCTGAGCTATCTTCTTTTGGCTCTTTATTAGGTGATGCTTCTTGCGCATCACCAATTAAACCGATCACTTGGTCACCAAGTACCGTAGCACCTTCTTCTTGAGAAATTTCAGTGATCACACCGTCATTTTGTGCAACCACTTCTAAAACCACTTTGTCTGTTTCAATATCTACTAAGTTTTGGTCACGGCTTACTTTGTCGCCAACACTTACATGCCATGTAGCAACGGAAGCATCTGCAACCGACTCAGGAAGAACAGGAACTTTAATTTCTGTGCTCATTGCTTATCCTTTCTTTTCTATAGTAAGCGCGTCGGCAACGAGCGCTTGTTGTTCTTTAGTATGTACTGACATATATCCACATGCAGGAGATGCTGACGCCTTACGACCTGCATATTTCAATTTTGCACCTTGAGGAATTGCATCAACAAAGTGATGTTGTGAGCAGTACCAAGCGCCTTGGTTTTGCGGCTCTTCCTGACACCACACAAAATCAGTAACGTGCTGGTAACGTTCAATAATTGCTTTCATTTCGTCATGTGGGAACGGATAAAGCTGTTCAACACGAACAATTGCAATATTGTCTTGCTCAAGTTTACGACGCTCTTGTAATAGTTCGTAATAAACTTTGCCGCTACAAAATACAACACGTTCTACTTTCTTAGCATCAATCTCATCAATTTCATCAATGATATTGTGGAACACACCTTGAGATAACTCTTCAAGTGTCGATGTTGCTAATGGATGACGTAATAACGATTTCGGTGTCATTACAATCAGTGGACGACGCAGTGGTCTAACTGATTGACGACGTAACATTGCGTACACTTGCGCCGGTGTTGATGGCACACATACTTGCATGTTGTGATCAGCACAAAGCTGTAAAAAGCGTTCTAGACGAGCCGAGCTGTGCTCTGGACCCTGACCTTCATAGCCATGAGGTAACAAACAGGTTAAGCCACATAAGCGACCCCACTTTTGCTCACCTGAACTTAAGAACTGGTCAAATACCACCTGTGCACCATTAGCGAAATCACCAAATTGTGCTTCCCACAATACTAATGAAGTCGGCTCTGCAGTTGCATAACCATATTCAAATGCTAATACCGCTTCTTCAGACAGTACCGAATCAAAAACTTCAAACGTACCTTGGTCTTCATTAAGGTTCTGTAATGGTAAATACGTTGCACCATCTTTTTGACTATGAACAACCGCATGACGGTGGAAGAAGGTACCACGGCCTGAATCTTGTCCAGTTAGACGAATATCAGTGCCTTCAGCTGCAATAGTTGCATACGCTAAAGTTTCTGCCATACCCCAATCAAGTGGTTTTTCGCCAGCAGCCATTGCTTTACGATCATCGTATATTTTTTTAACACGAGATTGTGCTTTGTACTCTTCTGGGTAACTTGCAACTATGTTACCAAGCTCTTTCAGTTTTTCAACTGGCACGCTAGCATCGTAATCAACACTCCATTCATGGCCTACATACTTAGCCCAATCTGAAGAGTGTGATGTTTCTGGCTGTATTTCTTCAACAACACAGTTGCCATCGTCTAAACCGTTACGGTAATCATCTGCAAGCGCTTTCACTTCATCTTCTGTGAAAGAACCTTCAGAAATCAGCTGATCCGCGTATATTAAGCGAGGTACTGGGTGTTTTTTAATTTTTTGGTACATAATTGGCTGTGTAGCGTTAGGCTCATCAGCTTCGTTATGACCATGGCGACGGTAACAAACAAGGTCAATCACAACGTCACGTTTAAACTGATTTCTAAAATCAAGCGCGAGTTGCGTTACAAAAGCAACCGCTTCAGGATCGTCAGAGTTTACGTGGAAAATTGGTGATTGAACCATTTTCGCGATATCAGTACAGTAATCAGTTGAGCGTACGTCGTCTTTTTTGCTTGTTGTAAAACCAACTTGGTTATTAACAACAATACGGATACTACCGCCACAACTAAATGCATTAGTTTGCGATAAGTTAAACGTTTCTTGAACAACACCCTGACCTGCAATTGCTGAGTCGCCGTGGATAGTGATTGGAAGTGCTTTGCTACCTGTTTTGTCATTAAGACGATCAAGACGTGCACGCACAGAGCCCATAACCACAGGGTTTACGATTTCTAAATGCGACGGGTTAAACGCAAGTGCCATGTGCACGTTGCCACCTTTAGTCGCAAAATCTGATGAATAACCCATGTGGTATTTAACATCACCTGAGCCTAACGTTTCTTTGTGCTTGCCAGCAAACTCATCAAAAAGTTCTGATGGATTTTTGCCTAGCACATTAACAAGAACATTTAAGCGACCGCGGTGAGCCATACCAATAACGGCTTCTTTTTGGCCACTTTCACCGGCACGGTGAATAAGCTCTTTTAACATAGGCACTAACGCATCGCCACCTTCAAGTGAGAAACGCTTAGCACCCGGGAACTTAGCCCCTAAATATTTTTCAAGACCATCAGCCGCTGTTAATCCCTTGAGGATTCGTAGCTTTTCATTTTTATCAAATTTTGGCCTAGACTGAACAGACTCTAAACGCTGTTGTAACCAACGCTTTTCTTCTGTTGATGTGATGTGCATATACTCGGCGCCAATAGAACCACAATAAGTGGTTTTTAGTGCCTGGTATAACTCACCTAAAGGCATAGTATCGCGGCCAACGGCAAACGATCCTACGTTAAATTCGCGGTCAAAGTCAGCATCCGATAAGTCGTGGTACTCTAGCTCTAAATCTCGTACACGTTCTCGTTGCCAAATACCTAGTGGATCTAGGTTTGCATTTTGGTGTCCACGAAAACGGAAAGCATTAATAAGTTGCAGTACTTTAACCTGTTTAAGGTCGCCACCACTGCCCTCTGCTACCACTACTTCTCTATGCTTGTTTTTAGCAAGCGCCGCAAATTGTGAACGAACTTCTGAATGTTTTACTTCAACATCCACACCATCTACTTTTGGTAACTGTTCGAACACTTCTCGCCATTCTTCTGGCACCGAAGTCGCATCGTCTAAATACGCTTCATAAAGCTCTTCAACATAAGCAACGTTACCGCCGTTTAAATGTGAAGATTCTAGCCATGCCTTCATCACACCTTCGTGCATTTATAAGCCCTTTTTTTTAGCGCAGAAATTAATAGTTATATAACAAGATGGCTAATAAATTATTAGCCATCTTTCGTCTACTAGAAATTAAACCGAGCGGTTTAATAACATAGATTTTATTTGTCCAATTGCTTTGGTCGGATTAAGACCCTTAGGACAAACGCTAACACAGTTCATGATACTGTGGCAACGGAACACACTGAATGCATCGTCTAAGTCAGCTAAACGCTCTTCTGTTGCTGTGTCTCGGCTATCAGCTAAGAAACGGTAAGCATGAAGAAGGCCTGCTGGACCTATAAACTTATCTGGATTCCACCAGAAAGAAGGACACGATGTAGAACAACATGCACATAAAATACACTCGTAAAGCCCATCTAATTTATCACGTTCTTCGATAGATTGAAGACGTTCACCTGCAGCAGGCTCATCATTAATTAGATACGGTTTTACTTTTTCGTATTGAGTGTAGAACTGACTCATGTCAATAACAAGGTCACGAACAACAGGAAGTCCAGGTAATGGACGCACTACGATTTTACCTTTGCCATTTTTTTGCAGCGTAGATAAAGGAGTAATACATGCTAAACCGTTCTTACCATTCATGTTTACGCCGTCTGAACCACACACGCCTTCACGGCATGAACGACGAAACGATAGTGTAGGATCTTGCTCTTTTAATAGTAAAAGTGCATCCAATACCATCATGTCTTGGCCTTCCTCAGTTTGCAAAGTATAATCTTGCATACGAGGTGCATTATCAACATCCGGATTGTAACGATAAACTGAAAATTGTACTTGTGCCATCGTCTCGCTCCTAGTAGGTACGTGCTTTAGGTGGGAAAGCTTCACGTGTTTTAGGCTCGTAGTTTACTTTACGCTTGCTCATTTCATCCGTTACCGGATTAAATATTGAGTGACATAACCAGTTTTCGTCATCACGATCTGGGAAGTCAAAGCGAGAGTGTGCGCCACGGCTTTCAGTACGGAAGTTTGCAGCTACTGCAGTTGAGTAAGCTGTTTCCATTAAGTTGTCTAGTTCTAAACATTCAATACGCATGGTGTTAAAATCTGATGATTTGTCATCAAGACGCGCGTGCTGTAAACGTTCACGGATTTCTTTAAGTTCAGTAAGACCTGTAGCCATTGAATCACCTTCACGGAATACCGAGAAGTTAAGCTGCATACATTGTTGTAGGTCTTTCTTGATTTGAACTGGGTCTTCGCCTTGACCAGTTGTTGAGTTTTCCCAACGGTTAAAGCGCGCAAGAGACGCTTCTAGGTCAGACTCTGAAGCCGCTTTAGAAATTTCAACATCATTTAGATATTTACCTAAGAAGTTACCTGCTGCACGGCCAAATACAACTAAATCGAGTAATGAGTTACCACCTAAGCGGTTAGCACCATGTACAGATACACAGGCAATCTCACCAACAGCAAATAAACCTTGTACAACTTTTTCGTTGCCTGCAGCATCGATATTAAGTACTTGACCATTTACGTTTGTTGGCACACCACCCATCATGTAGTGACATGTTGGGATAACTGGAATCGGTTCTTTTGCAGGATCAACGTGAGCAAATGTTTTAGCAAGATCACATACACCTGGAAGACGTAAGTTAAGCGTTTCTTCGCCTAAGTGGTCAAGTTTCAACTTAAGGTGAGGACCCCAAGGACCATCACAACCACGACCTTCACGAATTTCTGTCATCATTGAACGAGCAACAACGTCACGAGACGCTAAATCTTTAGCATTTGGTGCGTAACGTTCCATGAAGCGTTCGCCATCTTTATTTAAAAGATAACCACCTTCACCACGACAACCTTCAGTTACTAGCGTACCAGCACCTGCAATACCTGTCGGATGGAATTGCCACATTTCCATGTCTTGCATAGAAATACCAGCACGAGTCGCCATACCAACACCGTCACCAGTGTTAATGTGAGCATTAGTTGTTGATGCGAAGATACGACCTGCACCACCAGTAGCTAACACAACTGCTTTTGATTTGAAGAAAGTGATTTCACCTGTTTCAATTTCAATCGCTGTACAACCTACTACATCGCCATTATCGTTTTTAACTAAATCAAGTGCATACCATTCAGAAAATACATTTGTTTTATTTTTAACGTTTTGTTGATAAAGAAGGTGTAATAATGCGTGACCAGTACGGTCAGCAGCTGCTGCGGTACGTGCAGCTTGTTCACCACCAAAGTTTTTCGATTGACCACCGAAAGGACGTTGGTAAACACGGCCATTTTCAAAACGAGAAAATGGTAAGCCCATGTTTTCTAATTCAGTAATAGCTTCTGGGCCTGTATTACACATGTATTCGATAGCGTCTTGGTCACCGATAAAATCGGAACCTTTAACGGTATCATACATATGCCATTCCCAGTTATCTTCATGCGAATTACCTAGCGCTACTGTAATACCACCTTGAGCAGATACAGTGTGTGAGCGTGTCGGAAAAACTTTAGAGATTAGTGCACATGTTTTGCCAGATTCAGTAATAGCAAGAGCAGCGCGCATACCTGCACCACCAGCACCAATTACTACGGCGTCAAATTCACGAACAGAATATTTCACTTAAACACCCCATAAAACGATTAAACCTACAGCTACGTAAGCGACAGCCATTAGGTTTAGTACAAAGCCTAAGAAAGCACGCAATTTAGCATCCTTTACATAGTCGGTTAGAACCTGCCAAAGGCCGATACGGGTGTGAACCATAATGCAAACTAGGGTGATTAATGTCGCCCCTTTCATTGCTAGGTTAGAGAATAGGCCTGTCCAGGCGTCATATGTGACTTCTGGCATTGCTAAAAAATAGCCAATAATAAAAATTGCATATGCACTGATTATTAATGCCGTTGTGCGTAGAGATACAAAATCTTGTACGCCATCACGTTTAAGAGTTGCTTGATTTAAGACCATATCCACACCCCTGCCAATACAGCAAACACAACGCCAAGTGCCATCGCAATTTTAGCGCTAGTGTTGCCTGATTCAAGTTCTTCCCAATGCCCCATATCCATAATGATGTGACGGATACCACCGATAAGGTGATAACCCAATACAGAAAGGGTGCCCCAAGCTATAAATTTGGCAATGAATCCGTTAAACAGACCCTTGACGAATTCAAAACCTTCAGCTGAAGAAAGAGACTCTGACCAAGCCCAAATGACAAACGTTAAAGCAAAAAATAATGCAACACCGGTGACGCGGTGAAAAATTGAAGCTTTAGCCGTTGCCGGCATAGATATAGTTGTTAGATCTAGATTTACAGGTCTTTGCTTTTTCACAGTTACTTGCCCATCTTGCCCGCAGTGGGGCTCATCTACTTGTTTTTCTAAAACCCACCAAATGTTTCTGGTGGAACTATCAAAATAAACGTATTAATACTAATAAAGTTCACTTTTTATGAAAAATATTATGTAAAAAAAAGTTTACCCAAATACAAATCGGTTAAAAACCTCCGTTAGTATATATAGCCGGAGACTCTTTTACAATTCTTGTTTACTTTGAGTCGTTTGCGAATTAGCCAATGGTATAATATTCAATCTATACCGAATATTTATTATACATATGTGCATAATACTTATAAAAATTGACTTTATACCCCTCTTTCACGTTAAAATGTAAAGATGTGCTTAGAATAGATTTTAGAATATAAAAATCAGAATAGTTATCTTAATAGGAGATACATAGATGGCAGATAAGAAAGCCACAGTCCATATTGATGGGCTAGATCCAATCGAACTTCCAATTTATCAAGGTACTGCTGGCCAAGATGTAATTGATGTACGTACACTCGGCTCACATGGTCACTTTACTTATGACCCAGGTTTCATGTCGACTGGTTCTTGTGAATCTACCATCACTTACATCGATGGTGGTAAAGGTGTTTTATTACACCGTGGTTACCCGATCGAGCAGTTAGCAGAGAGCTCTAACTACGTTGAGTTATGTTACTTACTATTAAACGGTGAGTTACCAACTAAAGAGCAATACGATGATTTCGCTACAAAAATCACTCGTAGCACAATGCTAGATGAAAAAATCGCAAATTTCTTCCAAGGTTTCCGTTTTGATGCACACCCAATGGCAATGCTATGTGGTGTGGTTGGTGCATTATCTTCTTTTTACCATGAAGATCTTGATATCACTGATGCAGTTCAACGTAAGACAAGCGCTATTAAATTAGTTGCTAAATTACCAACAATTGCGGCAATGGCATACAAAACAAACATCGGTCAACCGTTTGTATATCCACGCAATGATTTAAGCTATGCAGAAAACTTCTTACACATGATGTTCTCTGTACCTGCTGAAGAATACAAAGTGAACCCAGTAACAGCTAAAGCAATGGATAAAATCTTTATGCTTCATGCTGACCACGAACAGAATGCTTCAACGTCAACTGTTCGTTTAGCTGGTTCTTCTGGTGCTAACCCTTATGCATGTATTGCTGCGGGTATTGCATCACTTTGGGGCCCTGCTCACGGCGGCGCTAACGAAGCATGTTTAAACATGTTAGAAGAAATTGGTTCAGTTGATCGCATCGACGAATATGTAGCAAAAGCAAAAGATAAAGCGGACCCTTTCCGTCTTATGGGCTTTGGTCACCGTGTTTACAAAAACTTCGACCCACGCGCAACAGTAATGCGTCAAACATGTCATGAAGTTTTAGCAGAGCTTAATATTCAAGATCCATTGCTTGATATTGCAATGAAACTTGAGCAAATTGCACTTGAAGACCCGTACTTTGTTGAGAAGAAACTTTACCCTAACGTAGATTTCTACTCAGGTATTATCTTAAAAGCGATTGGTATTCCTACAAGTATGTTCACTGTAATTTTTGCAATGGCACGTACTGTAGGTTGGATCTCACACTGGGACGAGATGCTTTCTCAACCTGGCCACAAGATCAGCCGTCCACGTCAGCTTTACACAGGTGAAACACACCGTGATTATAAAGCAACTGACAAGCGCTAAGCATTAAGTTAGTTTAAAAGGCCGCCTCTGCGGCCTTTTTTATTACCTGCTACTTGAGAATTATCTTAAACAGATTACAATTCCTGCCCGAATTGATTAACTTTATGAGCCTATGTCTGTGTCCTCGTTTGATCCTAAAAAAATCCGTAATGATTTCCCTACTCTAAATCAGACAATCAATGGCAATCCTTTGGTTTATTTAGACTCGGCTGCAACAACACAAAAGCCACAATGTGTGATTGACGCCACCACACAGTTTTACACTTCACAGAATGCAAATGTTCACCGTGGTCGTCATACGCTGAGTGAGCAAGCTACAGCGGCTTATGAGCAAGTACGTCAACGCGTTGCTGATTACTTTCAGGTAAGCGGTAATGAAATTGTCTGGACAAAAGGCGCTACTGAGGCGATTAACTTAATTGCACATGGCCTAAGAAATACACTAACAACTGACGACACCATTTTAATTAGCCCAATCGAACACCACGCGAATATTGTGCCATGGCAAGAACTCGCGGCATACACTGGTGCAACGTTAAAAGTGCTGCCACTCAATGACGATGCCACCTTTGATATTAGCCAGTGCTGTGACGTGATTAAACTCACAAAGCCTGCGCTGCTAGCTATTACACAAGCCTCTAATGCGCTGGGCAATATTACCGATTTAACTCCGCTGATAACCGCTGCGAAGGCAGTAGATGCGTTAACTTTAGTCGACGGCGCACAAGGCGCCCTTCATTTAAGACCTAATTTAATCAAGCTTAATTGTGATTTCTACGTGTTTTCAGCTCACAAAATGCTGGGGCCAACTGGATTAGGCGGTTTATATGGCCGCTACAGCGCACTTAATGCATTATCGCCTTACCAAACAGGCGGTGAAATGATTGAAAAAGTGACCCTAACGCAAAGCACTTATCGTGACGCTCCCGCTAAATTTGAAGCAGGAACCCCAAATATAGCCGGTGTTTTAGGCTTTGGTGCGGCACTTGAGTATTTAATGGTGCTCAATCAGCAAGAATTAAAAGAGTATGAACAGCAGGTGTTTATTTATGCAGCAAACGCACTGATGGAAATAGATGGTATTTGCATCTATAGCGACCTAAAATCGAACATTGGTACATTATGCTTTAATTATAAAAATGAACATCCGTATGATCTGGCAACTTTACTTGACGGTTATGGTATTGCAGTACGAAGTGGTCATCATTGTGCGCAGCCATTAATGACTCATTTGCAACTAAATGGCTCACTAAGAGCAAGTTTTGCATTTTATAATACGACCAAAGATGTAGACCATTTTATTACTGCGCTCAAAGAATGCATCGCTTTATTAGACTAAATTGGATAAATAATGACACTCACATACCAACTGGTAAGTAAAAAAATTGAACACAGTACAAGCTGGCAACAGAAGTATCGTGAAATTATGTTACTTGGCAAAACACTACCGCCGTTAGCCGATATACTAAAAACAGATGATGCGCTAGTCCAAGGCTGTGAAAGTAAAGTATGGATGTTTGTTGAGTTTGATTTGACAGAAAATGCATTGGTTGTGATTGGTGATTCTGATACGCGAATAGTAAAAGGATTATTAGCGTTAATTTTAGCGCTGTATAACGGTTTGACACCTGAAGAGGTGTTAAACATTAATGCCTATGAAGAATTTGAAAAGCTTGGCTTAATTAGCCACTTAAGCGCTTCTCGCGGCAATGGGATAAACGCCATGGTGGAAAAAATACAAACTTTAGCTAAACAAAAAGCGCGTTAAGCGCTTTTTTTAACAATATGATGTGTAATCTGTAATTAAATGTTCAAGCGTGTTCGCTTATCTAAATATTTTCTTACTGCTTTAGCGGCAACAAAAAAACCAAAACTACCGGTGATCATCGTCACCGAACCAAAGCCATTATTACAATCCATATTCATACTGCCATCTGCATTTTGTTTCGCATGGCACACACTGCCATCACTGCCAGGATAAACAAGCTGCTCCGTTGAATACACACAGTCAATATTAAATTTACGTTTTGGATTAGAGCTGAAATTATACTGCTTACGCAAAATATAGCGCACCTTTGCAAGCAATGGATCTTGAGTCGTTTTTGCCACATCTCCAAATGTAATTTGACTTGGATCAGTTTGCCCACCTGCACCGCCCGTGGTAATTATAGGCATTTTATTACGCTTACAGTGCGCGATTAACGCCGCTTTTTCTTTTACCGCATCAATGCAGTCAACAACATAATCAAAACCTTGAATATGCTCTTGAATATTATCTAGTGTTATAAAATCGTCAATCACATTAACCACACACTCAGGGTTGATAAGCTCGCAGCGTGCCTTCATGGCATCCACTTTTGCTTCCCCAATAGTGCCTGTTAACGCATGAATTTGACGATTAACATTGGTTGCGCATATATCATCTAAATCTATTAGAGTAATTTTGCCCACGCCGGTGCGCGCTAATGCTTCTGCAGTCCAGCTGCCTACGCCACCTATACCAACAACACAGAAATGTGCCTGTTGTAACCATTCAAATTGCTGTTGACCATATAGTCGTTTAATACCACCAAAGCGGATATCAGTTACTTGTTCACTCATTTACCAATCCAATTTCCAAGGCGTTTGCCAAGAATCAAAATCTTGATGTTTTATTAATTGCGCATATTCCACTCCACACTCTGGCAACAGAGTGTGTTGTATTTGTTCCCCAGCCCACTCAAAGTCCAGCGCAAATGCATGCAAATAGGTGCGATCAGCGGCACTCCCAGAATAACTAGCATCGCCTAATATAGCGGCACCTATACTCTTTAATGCCACCCTAAGCTGGTGAGTTTTTCCTGAATATGGTTTCAATAAGTAAGCTCTAAAACCGCTTTTAAAGCTAAACGAATAAAAACGCGTAATAGCGGGGTTACTCTGTGAGTTTAATAATTTATACGTGCCACGGCGAGATTTTGCCATGTCACCTTTAACCCAGCCTTGCTTTTTTTTAGGCTTGGTATCACTAACCGCTAGATAAAATTTATTAATCGCATGCTGAGTAAATAATTGCGTAAATTCTGCTGCTGCCGCTTTGCTTCGCGTGAGTATAATCAAGCCCGAAGTTACCTTATCTAAACGGTGTACCGCAAATAGTTTTTCATTTAACTGCTGTTCAGCACTTACCACAAAACCGGGGCCTTCTTCAGAATGAAAATTAAGCCCTTGCGGTTTATTTATGATGTAAAAATCATCATGCGTATATTGCACTTTTAATATAGGCGTTTGTGGTTTATTCACGCGCTTTTACTTTGAATATGGGCAACCACTTTAGCTAAATCCTCTGGTGTATCTACTCCTGCATGAGGGGTCACTAAAGCTTGTTCTATTTTAATTGCATAACCATGGTATAGCACACGTAACTGCTCTAACGACTCAAGAAGTTCTAATGGCGAAACACTTAATTCAATATATTGCTTTATAAACCCTGCGCGATACGCGTAAATACCCACATGGCGTTGAAAAGGCGCTAAATTAAGTGGTTGCTGCTCAGCCATCATGGCGCTTCTATCAAATGGGATACTCGCTCTTGAAAAGTACAAAGCATTTTTATTGATATCACTGACCACTTTAACCGCATTAGGATTAAACACTTCATCACGCTCTTCAATAGCAACGCTTAAGGTTGCCATTGGTGCCGTTGATTGCGCTAATAATGTTGCCACTTGTGATACGTTATCAGGCGACAGCAAAGGTTCATCACCTTGTACATTTACCACGATAGTATCATCGGCTAAATTAAGTAAATCCACTACTTCGGCTAAGCGCTCTGTGCCTGATTGGTGATCCTCACGCGTCATCAAAACATTACTAGTAAAACGTTTAGCAGCATCAAATACTCTTTGATGGTCGGTAGCAATAACCACCTTGCTGGCTCCTGACAAACAGGCTTTTTCATACACATGCTGTATCATTGGTTTGCCACAAATATCAGCGAGTGGTTTACCTGGCAAACGAGTAGAAGCGTAACGCGCAGGGATAACAACTACGAATTCCACTTTTCTACCTCTTCAAGAGTCAATTCACGGGCTTCATTTTCAAGTAGTACCGGAATATCATCACGTACCGGGTAAGCTAGTTTTGCTGCTGTGCTGATCAGCTCTTGGTTTTCTTTATCAAAGCGCAACTTACCTTTACACACAGGGCAAGCAATAATTTCGAGTAATTTTGTATCAAAGGCCATGGTGGATCCCTTTTTCTTTTAATAATAAATTTAATGTGTTTATTACTGCTGCAGTTGGTTGAGCGTCAACCGGCAAGTAATACCAATTTGGCTTGGCAAAGTCACGACACTTAACCGCATCTTTTTCTGTCATTAATACACAGTCCTCACCAAATTGAGCAAAGTCATTGGCGGTATAAGCATAATGGTCGCGAAAATGATGTGTTGATAACAACGCTATACCTTGTGCTTTTAATGATGCTTCAAAGCGCTGAGGGTTACCGATTGCACTTACAGCATGCGCTGTTTCTATAGCCGTTGTTATCTCAGTATTATCAGCAACACGTTTAATAATTGATGGCTGCAAGCGATAGCTAAATTCATGTTCAGAACCATTTTCAATGACTAAATCAACACTGTTTAAACGAGAAACCGTTTCGCGAAGTGGTCCTGCTGGCATTAAAAAACCATTACCAAATTTTCTTTCGCTATCAACAATACAACATTCAATACTGCGTGCCATTTTGTAGTGTTGCATGCCATCATCAGAAATAATTACATCAAGCTGAAACTGATGATTGAGCATTTCTATATTCTTCTGTCTATTTGGCCCCACAACTAACGGACATTGTAAACGGTTAAATAAAAGTACCGGCTCATCCCCTGCTTCTAAAGTCGTCGTATTGGCAGTTACTAATAATGGGTAATGGGCTGCTTGCCCACCATAGCCGCGACTAATTAAACCAACAGATAAGCCTTGAGTGGTTAAGTAATCATGTAGCCACAATACAAATGGAGTCTTACCATTGCCGCCAACACTTATATTGCCAACAACAATTACTGGAGTATTACTAACAAATGGCTTAAAAACACCCACTTCGTAGCAGTATTTGCGCACTAGAGCAACACAGCCAAAAATAGCGGACAGTGGTAATAACAATAAGGTAATTAAGCTAAAAGGTTTGTACCAGCTTTGCTCTATTTTATTCACCCCTGCTCACCAAACTGCATTTTACAAAGAGCTGAGTAGGTACCATCGTTAGTCAGTAATTCAGTATGCGTACCACTTTCTATCACTTTACCGTTATCAATCACATAGATACGGTCACTATTTTCAATAGTCGATAGCCTATGAGCGATAACAATGGAGGTTTTATCTTTCATTAATATATCAAGAGCATGTTGGATAAGCTTTTCAGACTCAGTATCCAAGGCCGAGGTCGCTTCATCTAAAATTAAAATAGGCGCGTCTTTTAAAATAGCACGGGCAATCGCAATACGTTGACGTTGCCCGCCTGAAAGCATTACCCCATTCTCGCCAACCATAGTGTTAAGTTGCTCAGGTAAGTCTTTTACAAACTCCCACACATGGGCTTGTTTTGCAACGTCATGAAGCTCTTCGATAGAGATTTCGCGTTGTAAACCATAACAAATATTATTGGCAATCGTGTCATTAAAAAGCACCACTTGTTGCGACACTAACGCAAATTGACGGCGAAGATCAGTAAGCTTATATTCATTAAGAGCAATGCCATCGAGTAAAATTTCGCTTGGCGCTTCTAAGTCATAATATCGGGGTAACAAGTTAGAAATAGTCGATTTACCCGAGCCAGAGCGGCCAACAAGGGCAATACTCTCACCGGCTTTTATGTTCAGTGATAAATCGTTAAGCACGGCTTCATCCTTGGTTGGGTATTTAAAGGTCACATTTTTCACCTCAATATGCCCTTTTACCTTATCAACCGAAAAGGTGCCCGTGTCTTTTTCAATTTCTTCATCTAACACTAAAAAAACACTCTGAGCAGCTGAAATACCTCGCTGTAGATCACTGTTTACATTGGCAAGTTGCTTTAATGGGCGCAGTAGCATCATCATCGAGGAGATGAGTACGACAAAATCCCCAGAGCTAATGCTGTCTATCATAGAGGGCATCGACACAACCCATAAAATAACAGCCATAGCACTAGCAGCCAAAATTTGAATAATAGAGACACTCAGCGCTTTAGTCGCATCCATCTTGATACGTTGTTGGCGGTTATGATTATTAATTTTAGAAAATTGATCAATTTCTTGTGTTTGCCCACCAAAGCCATGGATCACTTTGTGACCACTGAGCATTTGCTCTGAACTACGGGTAACTTGTCCCATCGCTGACTGAATATTTTTCGAGATATGACGAAAGCGTTTAGACACCACAGCTACTATGATAGCCACAAGCGGGATAATAACTAAAAAGATTAACGACAACTGCCAACTGGTATAAAACATCACAGCGAGTAAAAACACCACAAAAGCGCCTTCACGCACAACAATAAGCAGTGCTTTGGTGATTGCTTGTTGAACTTGCTCGGTGTCAAAGGTAATTTTAGAAATCAAATCGCCGGTTGAGTTTTTATCGTGAAAGGACACCGGTAAATGTAAAATGTGTTCAAACAATTCTTGGCGCAGCGCCCTCACGACTTGTGAGCCTACATAGCTTAAACAGTAAGATGACATAAAGTTAAATACGCCTCGCCCGATAACCAGCGCAATAACCACAAATGGCGCATAAGTAAGTACCTGGCTGTTACGCTCGTTTAAACCTTCATCGATAAACGGCTTCATCAGTTGAATGAATAATGCATCCATACCTGAATAACCTATCATTCCTATAATCGCGACGATGGCAATCGACTTATAAGCGCCAACGTAAGAAACAAGCCGTTTATATATTTGTGTAGTACTTTGTTCCATAACACTCTCTAAAACCAGTAACAGCCCCTATTGTATCCTTAGCAACAGCAAAACAAAACGTCAATCTTTGATAAACCAATAACTTTCCGCCCCTCTTGCGGTACTCAGCTCTAAGTGTTTAGCATAAAAATCAACCCGAATTTGTCCTACATCACCGGTGCTATATTGTTTGGCGTTTATTTTATTGTAACGCTTAACTACCGCTTTACTTGGAAATTGCCACTGGCCTTGATACGCACTTGAATGAATCACAAGTGTTGGGTTTACGGCCTCGATAAACTCGACACTGGAAGAGCTATCACTGCCGTGATGAGGACTTAACAAAACGGTACTTTGTAAATCATGCCCTTGTTTAATTAATTTAGACTCCCTCGCCTTTGATATATCACCAGTGAGAAGCACACTATGGTTTGCGCTTGAGACTTTAACAACACAGGAATTATCATTACGGTTATTAAACTCATCTTTTGAAAAGGTTTGAATACTCAAGCCTTGAAAGTCTATTTTTGTCGCTATGCAGTCTTTATATACACCACTTGGATGAAAATAATCAAAGCTCCATGCATAACCGGCTTTTTTAAAGTGCGCAACGCCTCCTGCATGGTCGTTATCTTGATGGCTTACAATCGAGTTAGTTACTGTTAGGTTATGAGCATTAATATAGGGTAGTAAAACACTAGTGACACGACTAAAGCGATTAAAATAACTCGGGCCAAAATCATAAATAAACGCATGTTTATCTTTTTCTATCAGTACCATTAAACCGTGGCCTACATCAAATACGTTTAACTGCCAAAGGCTGGTTTGCGTGAAGTAATAGTTAAAAAGCAAAGTCAAAATCGGAATGCAGGCTAGTAAGCGAAGCTCAATAAAATAAAGTAAGGGTACAACACTATAAAGCAGCACCACGGTGGTTATACTTACCTGTCCTACATTAAGCCAACGTATCTGCTGAGGTATTGCCTGCAACATTTGATACAAGTTGGTCAGTGGAAAATCATATAACACAATAAATGCATGCCAATCGGTTAATAACCCCACCAACACGCTTAAAAATAAAGCAGGCATTAATACAAAAGATAAAATGGGAATAGCCACAAGATTTAAAACTAAACCCACTAAACTCACGCCATTGAAAAAGTATAATGACAGGGGTAATAAGCCAATAAATAATCCCAGTTGAATAATAAATAATGTTCGCATATTGGCCAGTAGTGAGTGACCCCGAAGTGGAAACTGCTTTAAAACCATAAAAATAATACATACCGCTAAAAACGAAAAGTAAAGACCTGGATTTAGTACACTAAATGGATTAACCGCTAAAATAATAACCAACGAATATAAAATACTGCGCCATCTCAATGATTGCTTTGCCAAGTAATAAAGCAACAAATAACAACCCAGCATAATTAAAGCGCGAGTTGCGGAGATGATAAAATCACTCAAGTAAACATATATGAATGCCACTACAAAGCCGACAGCGCTATAAACAATAGAAACATTTATGCCTTGATTTAGTTCAGGTTTAACCAACTTAAGACAAAAACGTGTAACAAAATAACAAAAACCAAACACTAAAGAGATATGCAACCCAGAAATGGCTAATAAGTGACTTAACCCAAGACTCTGCATTAACCGCTTTTGCTCGAATGTCATCAATGACTTATCGCCGGTTAAAAGTGTATAATATAGCCATTTAAGCTCAGCATTATTTACCAGCTTTTTTACATAGGCTCTATAAGCTGACACGGTATTATTTTTTTGAGAGCTTTTAATATTAAGCTGCTTATTGAGCACTGTACCTTTAAAGGCTATCTTTTGTGTAAAAGCATAAAGCTGATTATCAAAAACAGTAAAATTTTTAATAGTTCTATAATTATTCAGTCTCACTTGGGCATTAAAAGTATCACCAGATTTAATTGGTTGTGCAAAATTGATACTTAATAAGGCATAAGGTGCCCTAAAGTGACTATATTCACTATCTTCTAAATGGGTTATTTTAGCTTTTATATATTGGGGAGGCGTAGCAGAGATAACCTCTTCGACCACCACACCGACAGAATAAGCATATTTTTTGTGCTGTTCAGGTAACTCAAATGAATAAAACAAGATAAAATGTGCGGCTACACAGCAAATACCGCAAATTAAGCCTAACAATACAGTTAAAAACGGCTTAAAATACGTGCTCACAATAAGGATTGAAATTGTGATAACTGTAAACTCAAGGGTTTGATAATAAAATACGGTAATAACGACACCGATAACAAACCCAAGACTCATCCACACAGACGTAAATGGTTGCTTTAAATGGCTAAAAAAACGATCCAACGGTTTTTACCTGATCCAAATAAAATTAGACATCACAAATCACTAAGGATATTTGGTCGTCTTTTACATGATGCTAACCTTTGGCATTTAAATCGACGCTCAGCACGCGGTGCCTTTGCCGTTGGACTTTTTTTTGCATTCATCCCTGTTCCTTTTCAAATGGTGCTAGCAGCTGCCGCAGCCATAATCTTAAGAGTTAATTTGCCTATTTCTGTTGCTTTGGTGTGGATCACCAACCCACTTACAATGCCACCTATTTTTTACGGCTCATACTTGGTTGGTACATTAGTACTAAATCAACCTGAGCAGCATTTTGCGTTTGAGGCTAGTTGGGCGTGGTTTATAGAAAGCCTTACTACCATTGGCCCTGCTTTTTTAGTGGGTTCGTTTGTGTGCGCATCTATTGCCAGTGTTATTGGCTATTTTGGTATTGATTTAATTTGGCGTCGCTCAGTAAGAAAAGCTTGGATATCTAGAAATAACTAGCGACTACTTCATCAAGTACTTCTGTTAATATTACTATAGACAAAAAAAAACCAACTTAACAAGTTGGTTTTTTTATAAACGAATAACAGTACTTAGAAACGAAAAACGCGTCTTAATCCAACTAAAGGTAGCAGTAATAAACCAAACCATGAGAAGCTGGCTGAGCTACGTTCATAAAACTCTGCATCTGGGGCTTTACAATTTTCAACTTCACCATTAGCAATCGGTGAAAGTTTTACTGCAACAGCAACACTTTCATATTGAATGTTACCATTTATGTCGGTTATGACCTCACCTAGTGAGTCTAATTTTTCAACCGTTTTAGTTGCCACACCAAATACTTCATTATTTTCGTTGATTGATTTCGCCTCTACCATTTTATAACTAAAGCTAGTTTCACCATCACTGTCAAAACATGGTAGTAGATTATTTAGATTAGTGATTTTGTCATCACCAATTTTATAAATAAACGCTTCTGAACGCCTTGTACTCGCTGTATCACCAACATCACCTTCGCCTACAATATAACCTTGATTATTAATATCATTTGCATATGAGCTTGAGCTAATAAAATAATCTTCAGGAAACACCGTCGTGTTTGTATTTATATCGTGGTAAAAGAGTTTGTTTCTTAAAGAGCCTTCAATGCGTTTAGTAGCATAACCTGCAATAATGTCATTATCATTGATTGCAAATGCTTTACCTCCTTCCCAATCATCTTGCTGGTTTATAAAGTCAACTACCTCACCGTCTTTAAAATAAGTTGGCATACTGTAGATTCTATTATCGTTGTCAATATCTCGGGTATCTGAAGACCCTACAGCAATACCATTACTATTCACAGCTAATGCAATACTATTAAATGGAGTTCTGTCTTCATCTTCTTCCGGAGTAAGCGCTAAACCTAGCAACTCTGTTGAAGTCACATTATAAGTGCTGTCTAGAGTCCATTTAACCGCTGTTTTATTAAACACACCTCGCGTATTTCGAGAATTAATTAACTCGATACAAGCCATAACTGGCTCATCAAGGCCATCACAATTGTCTGTAATTGTGGTTTGTCTCTCAGCAGGAATACTGACCGATACATTACCAACAACAATGTAACCAGTGTCAGTGGCAACAATATCAGATGCTTTACTAGTCCCACCGTGTTCAGTAAATTCTGGTAAAAGCGGCACTTCAACACCACCAGCAGAGATTAAAATTCCGCGCTCTATAAACTCACGAGTAAACCACGTTTCTTCATCAGTTTCGCCATCTGGTGTAAAGCTCACTTTATCAAATGCTGCACTTCCCCAACCAACCGTAGTACCGTCTTGCGCTACACCTGTATAAAAGTTACTTACTGATCGAGTTAGCCCATCATAATCAAGTGAAGATTCATCGAAAAGAGACTGCTCAGTTATTAAACCGTTATTATAGCTTGTAGCAATAAGCGAACTGATTTTTTGATATTCAAAATCTTCAGACCGAGAAGATAGAAAGCCAACCATAAAAGTATGTGCGTCAGCATTAGTGTAAACAGCATCATTATTTTCTATATCATCGAGGGTAAAGGTTATTTCTTTATCAATGTTTTCAAACCTTTTAACTTCGGTGTCGTATGCACTCTTTATTATATTATCTGTAAAGTCGATATAACTAATATCAATAGGTAGGTTAAACAATCCGTTAGCTTGACCTATAATATGGCCGTTTTCACTCACATCAGTAACATAAGTATGTTTGGCAGCTTCAAAGTCACCTAATTCGGTTAACTGGTACGTTGCACTTAATGCTGATGTACTCAGTGTGGCTAAAACACTGGCCGCGAGTAATTTATATTTCATTTTATTCCTTACTACTGATTCTTTAATTCTTCAAGTTCTTCCCAACGCTCAAAAGCGGCTTCAAGGTCAGACTCAAGTTGGGCTAAATGGTTCAATTCCTTGGCTGTTATATCACTGTCTTGCTTGAAAAAATCTTCATGACTTACTCGTTCTTGTTGTTTTTCAAGTTCAGCTTCAAGTTGCTCCATTTTATTAGGTAGTTGCTCTAGTTCAAGTTTTAATTTGTAAGAGAGTTTATTTGCTTTGTTATTGCTTTTAACTGGCGTTGGCTCTGTTTTTTCAACTTTTTTGACTGGATGCTTTTGCAACTCTTTGTGCTGCTCCGCCAAATAGTTGGTATACGCTTCATAATCACTGTAGCCACCAACTATATCAGTAACTTTGCCGTTACCTTCAAATGCCCAAACACTCGAACAGGTATTATCAATAAACTCTCGGTCGTGACTTACTATAAGCACAGTACCTTGATATTGGTTAATAATATCTTCAAGTAGCTCTAATGTTTCTATATCTAAGTCATTGGTAGGCTCATCGAGCACTAATATATTTGAAGGTTTCAAAAATAACTTGGCTAATAACAACCTGTTTTTCTCACCACCTGAAAGTGCTTTTACCGGTGTACGAGCACGTGCTGGCGGAAATAAAAAGTCTTGTAAATAGCCTAACACGTGACGTGAGCGTCCGCCCATCATCACTTCTTGCTTACCTTCAGCAACGTTATCTTGAACGGTCGCTTCTTCATCAAGCTTCTCACGGTACTGATCGAAATATGCAAACTCTAAGTTAACACCTTGCTTTATTTCACCACTGTCTGCTTTTAAATCACCAAACAACAATTTTAATAGCGTTGTTTTACCAATACCATTAGGCCCCACCAAACCAATACGATCGCCACGCATCACTAAGGTAGAGAAATCATCAGCTATCACTTTGTCTTTAAATGCATGGTTTAGGTGTTTAGCTTCAAATACTAGTTTACCTGAACGATCCGCTGTTTCGATATTGAAATCAGTTTTACCTACTTGTTCCACACGTTGTTTACGTTCATTACGTAATTGTTTGAGCTCACGAACACGGCCTTCATTACGGGTTCGACGAGCTTTAACACCTTGGCGGATCCATGCTTCTTCTTCCGCTAAGCGTTTATCAAACAATGCATTTTGTGTTTCTTCTACTTTTAAATCATGCGCTTTTTGTTCTAAGTAAGTGGCATAATCACCAGGATAAGAAATTAGTTTACCGCGATCTAAATCTAAAATACGTGTAGCAACAGCTCGAATAAATGCACGGTCATGCGATATAAATACAATACCGCCTTTAAATTCTTTTAGGAATTGCTCTAACCACATTACACTTGTCATATCCAAGTGGTTAGTAGGCTCATCGAGCAGTAATAAATCAGGCTCACTCACTAAAGCACGCGCTAATGCAACTTTACGTAACCAACCACCAGAAAGCGACTCAAGTTTCGCATCAGGAGTTAGCTCTAATTGAGTAAGTACAAGTTGAATTCGGCTATCAAAACGCCAGCCATCTGCCGCCTCTAATTTATTAGATAAACGCTCTAATTTATTTAATAGTTGATCAGTGCAATCTGTTTGCAATTGTGTGCTTACATGATGAAAGTCAATAAGTAAGTTAGCAATTTCGGGCATACCTTGGGCAACATAATCAAATACAGTGCCACTTGCCCCTTTAGGTGGATCTTGCTCTAAACGCGATATTTTTAAACTACCAACTTGGTTTATTTCGCCATCATCAAGTATTACTTGACCGTCGAGTACTTTTAAAAGCGTTGATTTACCTGCACCATTGCGACCTACAATACAAACACGTTCGCCACTTTCGATTACTGCATCTGCATTATCAAGTAATGGGTGTGTACCGTAAGCTAATTGTGCTTTTGAAATTCTAATTAAATCCATAGTTAATCTTTACTCTTATTCTGCTTGCGCTAAAAACTGCTGCGCCTGAGGTGCAGTAAAAGGCCAAAATAATTGTTGGCCTTGTTGATTTTTTAAAACCGGAATGCTTATTTGATACTCTAAAATTAATGCGTCATCGCTCATAATATCAATAAGTTGTAATTCATCGGTTGATGAAAGTAACGGTTTTAACAGCTGCTCTGCTTGCTCGCACAAGTGGCAGCCGTCGGTGTGATATAAAATCCACTTAGCCATGTTTAATTAACCAGCTATTATGAATTTTTTTATTTCGTTTAAAGTCAGGAGATAAGGTTTTTTCAGAAATATTTTCTGCTTTTAACCCTAACCCCATCAAGCCAACTTCATCCATTACAAAACCGCGTTTATTATTAGAGAATATTAGCGTACCCGATGGGCTCAATATTTTTTTAACCCAAGTTAACAGCTTAATGTGGTCGTTTTGCACATCAAACGCGTCTTTCATTCGTTTAGAATTTGAAAAAGTAGGCGGATCTAAAAAGATCAGGTCATACTGCCCTTGTGCATACTCTAGCCATTTTAAACAATCTGCTTGCTCAAAACGATAACGTGTATTGCTAATATCGTTAAGCGCAAAGTTATCTTGACCCCACTTTAAGTAGGTTTTAGATAAATCAACGGTAGTAATCGCTTTTGCGCCACCAATGGCTGCATGAACTGAGGCGGTTCCTGTGTATGCAAACAGGTTCAAAAAGCGCTTATCTTTTGCGTTTTCTTGAATGTAACGACGTGCAAGGCGATGATCTAAAAATAGCCCCGTGTCTAAGTAGTCAAATAAATTAACTTTAAACTTAGCACCAAACTCTTCTACTACCATGGTTCTATTTTGCTTAGCCATGGGTGTATATTGCTCTTCACCTTTTTGCTTTTTACGTACTTTTACAGCAATGTTTTCAGGTGCAATATCAAGTTGTTGTGCTGTCAAGCTAATAACATCTTGTAAACGCTTCTCAGAGGTTTTTTCATCAATCTCTTTCGGTGCTGCGTATTCAAAAATAACCGCTGAATCACCATAAATATCAACCGCAACGTTGTATTCAGGAATATCTGCATCGTAAACACGATACGCATGGACTTGATTTTGCTTAAGCCAATTTTTTAAACCTTGCTTGTTCTTTTTCAGGCGATTAGCAAATGCCATCGAGCCTTCGAAGTTTAAAGCGGGTTTGTCATCAGAGGTAAGGCTGACTTGCTTGTCATCAAGCTGATACAGGTTTAATTCAACATCAAGGGGGCCATTTTTAAATTTATAGCGTTTTTGCTTCACTAATTTAAGTAATTTAAACAGGCTTTCATCCATGCCCAGTAGAGCGAGTTTCCAATGATTAAAGTGCTTTTTAAAACCAACACCTAAGCTACGATGCAAGTTTACAAGTTCAGCCATAGAACCAATACGCTCACCATAAGGTAAGTTAGAAATAACAACACCCGGCAATTTTGCAACGCTCGTCAGTTTTGTCGCATCGCTTTGCTTAAATTTAATCACCGTATCAAGCTCTGCACGCTGCGCATTAGCAATCGCTTTATCAAGTACTTGTGCATCGTAATCATGGCCAATTAACCATAATTTAGGATCAGTAATATTCGCTAATAGTTGCTCTTTAAGTTCTTTGAATTTTGCCACTCTAAAGCTAGGTAAACGCTCAAACGCGAATCCTTCACGGAATAATCCAGGCGCCTCATTACGTGCCATTCCAGCCGCTTCTATTAAAATAGTGCCGGCACCACAACATGGATCGAATAGTGGTTGATTGACATTTTCGAGCCAGCCACTACGTTTTATTATTGCCGCAGCTAAATGCTCTTTTATGGGTGCTTTGCCTTGACCTTGACGGTAACCACGCTCTGATAAACGCGGCCCTGAGTAATCAATATAAAGTGAAACACCATGGCGATTTAAACGTGCAACCACTCGCACATTGGCATCTTGCTTATCTACATTTGGTCGCTGTTCAAATAAATCGTTAAAGTAATCAACAATAGCATCTTTAATTACTAAACCAGAAAACTGGGTATTTTTAAGTGAATCGTTTGTGCCATTAAAATCAACAGCAAAAGTTTGTGTTGGGCCAAACCATTCTTGCCAAGGTTGTAAGCGTGCAAATTTGTACAAGCTGTCTTTGTCATTTACGCCTTCTTTTTCTTCAATAAGCATAAGTACACGCGTAGCAAAGCGTGTAGATAAACACACTTTTTGCGCTAGCAATGAGTCAGCCTCAAAGCGAACAGAACCCACAGTTTGCTTTGACACCGTAGCGCCAAGTTCTGTAAGTTCATCAACCAATAAATTTTCGATTCCGATAGAAGTAAGTGCGATAAATTGCAAAGTAAAAACCCTTAATAGCTAATTGCGCGGGATTATAACATAGGTTTGCGTACAAATACGCCTTAAACAAGCCTCAAAGACTAAATTAGGCTAAGCTGTTTGGCTATCGTACTGTGAGGTAATTAAGGGGTGAACTCGGTTGTTTAAAACGCGGATAACTTCAAACTGGGCAAGTGATAGATTGTCATCTAGTGCAAAGGTTTCACTTAAATTAATGCACACAGAAGCATCTGGACAATGCTCTATAATTAAAAACTCGCCAGTTTGTGATTCTGAGCTTAAATTAATAACCGCTTCAGTACTAGGTGTACTACCAGTATACGGTTTAAAAAACCAACTTTTTGCCAACACTGGTTTTAATTGAAATTTAACTGCCGTTGCATTGAGCGCTATTTGGCATAACTGGGCAGGATTCCATAAATTAAACTGCGCAAGGTAATAATAAACTTGCTCATAAAAGGCTGCATCTTCAAGGCTGAAGTATGGGTTTTCAAAAGCACAATCGGTGAGCTGTCTAAGCTTATAAGGTGTACAAAGTTGCATATCGTCATTTAAATCAAGCAGTAAGCGGTTTTTTTCAGCACACGCTATCCACTGCCATTGCTTTGACGCTTGTAACATTTGCTCCTCCCTACTTAATACTTAAAAAATAAAATAAGACAATAAGCTTAGAGTATAGCTGCTTTTGACCATTTTTAAAACGTCTTTTTAGAACATTTATCGAACGATCAAAAGCTTACATAACTGATCCTTATAAGTCGTTAATGATCGACTTGACCAATTGCGGTCCTTTGTATATAAAACCGGTATAAACTTGAACTAAATCTGCACCCGCATTAAATTTTTCTTTTGCTGATTTAGCATCATCAATACCACCCACACCAATAATAGGTAACTGATTGTTTGTTAAACGCTTGAGTTCAGAAACAACATGGGTGGAACGCTCCCTAACTGGCGCTCCTGATAAACCGCCTGCCTCATCAGCATACTGCTGACCTTGCACTAAGCTACGCTCTAAGGTGGTATTTGTGGCTATAACACCATCAATTTTATTATTTAACAGTGACTCGCTCACTTGTTCAATTTGAATTGGATCTAGGTCTGGCGCAATTTTCACCAACATAGGCACATGCTTATTATGCTTGGCAATTAAATCAAGCTGTTCGTTTTTCAAGCTTTGTAATAAGTCATCTAATGCTGCGCCATATTGCAGGTCTCGTAAGCCAGGGGTATTGGGTGATGAAATGTTTACAGTGATGTATGATGCATGCTCAAACACTTTACGCATACAGTGAATGTAATCATCTTTACCCTGCTCATTTGGTGTATCTTTATTTTTACCAATATTAATACCTAAAATGCCATCATACTTTGCTGCTTTTACGTTATTTACTAGATTATCAACGCCTTTATTATTAAAGCCCATGCGATTAATAATTGCATTCGACTGTGGCAATCTAAACATACGAGGCTTATCGTTACCTGCTTGTGGACGCGGTGTTACTGTGCCTACTTCGACAAAACCAAACCCCATTTGGGCGAATGCATCAATACACTCGGCATTTTTATCAAGACCAGCGGCAAGCCCTACGGGATTTTTAAATTCGAGGCCTAAAAAGTTCACAGGCTTATTTGCCACGCTTTGTGACCACGCGGCACTTAACGGTGTATTAGCAAAGCGACGTAAGTTATTAAGAGCAAAATCATGGGCCCACTCCGCATCACGGGTAAACATAAAACGGCGAGCTAAATCGTAAAACATGAATATAATCCTCTTAAAGTTGTAGACAAAAAAATACCTCAGACAAGGCTGAGGTATTATATAACAAAAAACTGTTTAACGATTAATTTTAATCAGTTGCAGTTTATTACTTTGCAGAGGTATCACAGTTGTGGCTTAGTAACATAAGCTCTCTAAGTGCAACTGAGAATTTTGCAAAGTCATGACTTTGCGATGTTTTAAATTCCGTTAGCATTTGTTTCCAGCGCTGTAACAACAGATCTTGGCTATCCATCCACTGTTCAATTTGACCATCAACATCACTACTATCACCTTCAAAGCTGTTTAACACTACTTCAGATAATGTACGTTGTTGCCAATCTAACTCTTCACGATATGAAGCACGCGCAAGTGCTTGCCAATGGTTTGAAACAGGTTGATTAGTAATTTGGTCTAAGAACCAATGTAGCCCCATTTGCGCACCAAGTTTGAAGTAAGTGTGCGATACCATATCGATTTTACGGTTAGAGTTTTGCGCAATTTGTGTCAAGTCCATTACAGAGAACAAGCTTGATAACGATACAATACGCTGAGCAATCTCAACCGGAACACCGCTTTGCGTTAGCTCTTCACGTGCACTTTCTATACGATCGCTTTCTGCTTTAACAATGTATTTAGTTAAGTTTTCACTTAAATCGGCAAACGTAGGTGCAAATGCTTCAATTGATTGCTCAATTGTTTGTGCTTTCGTACGGTGACGTAAGAACCAACGAGTTGCACGACGAACAGTACGACGTAACTGGTACAACATTTCTGTTTGTACGCTAGACGGTATCTTGTTATCTAAATCACTAATCGATAACCAAGTTTCACGCATTTGGAATATTTCACTTGCGATTGAATAACATAATGCAATCTCAGCTTCGTTTGCACCTGTTTCTTCATTCATACGCACCATAAAGTTTAAGCCCATATCGTTAACAATATTATTTGCTAACTTAGTGGCAATGATCTCTTTGCGTAGTGGGTGATTATTCATAGCATCGTTAAACTTCTCACGTAATGGACGTGGGAATGATTTAACCAATAACTGACGATAGTACGGGTTTTCGGTAATTTCGTCGGTTACTAATGACTCTTTAAGAACCATTTTCGCATAAGAGACCAACACTGAAAGCTCAGGACGTGTTAAATCTCTGCCTGCGGCAGCACGCTCTGCTAACTCCTCATCCGTCGGAATAAACTCAATCGCACGGTCTAACTTGCCCTCTTTTTCAAGCGCATGAATAAAACGAATTTTTTCTTTAAGCGTTGAGGTCCCTTTCGATTGGGTAATCGATAAAGTGTGTGTTTGACGATAACAGTCTTTAAGCACTAACTCAGATACTTCGTCGGTCATTGAGTAAAGTAACTCATCACGTTGCTTACGTGTTAAATCACCTTCGGCAACTAAACCATTAAGTAAGATTTTAATGTTTACTTCGTTATCTGAACACGCAACACCGCCTACGTTATCGATAAAATCAGTATTTACACGGCCACCTTTAGCAGCAAATTCAATACGACCTAACTGGGTTGCTCCTAAGTTACCGCCTTCGCCAAAGACTTTAGCGCCAAGGTCTTTACCATTAATGCGCAGTGCATCGTTTGCACGGTCCCCTACATCCGCATCTGTTTCTTTAGAGTGCTTAATGTATGTACCAATACCGCCATTCCACAATAAATCAAACTCCATCATAAGTGAGGCTTTGATCAATTCATTAGGCGTCATGCTCGCTTTTTTAGTGCCCAACATTTTTTTCATTTCTGGGCTTAGCGTAATCGACTTGGCTGCACGAGAGAACACACCACCGCCGCTTGAAATTAACTCTTTGTTGTAATCTTCCCATGATGAACGTGGCAAATTAAATAAACGCTCGCGCTCTGGGTAAGAAGTAGCTGCATCGGGGTTTGGATCCACAAAAATATGTAAGTGGTTAAACGCCACTTGCAAGCGAATGTGCTTTGATAACAGCATACCGTTACCAAATACGTCACCGGCCATGTCACCAATGGCAACGGCAGTAAAGTCTGTGGTTTGACAGTTAATATCCATTTCACGGAAATGACGCTTAACAGACTCCCATGCACCACGAGCCGTAATACCCATCTTCTTATGGTCATAACCTACTGAACCACCTGATGCAAACGCATCACCTAGCCAGAAGTTATATTCGTTTGCGATGCCGTTGGCAATATCAGAGAAAGTCGCAGTTCCCTTGTCTGCTGCAACCACTAGGTATGCATCGTCTTCATCATGACGAGTAACATCAACAGCAGGTACAACTTCGCCGCGCTCAATATTATCTGTGATGTCTAATAAACCACGAATGAAGATTTTATAACATTCTTGGCCTTCTTTGATAAACGCTTCGCGCTCACTAGGTAGTTGTTTACATACAAAGCCACCTTTTGAGCCAACCGGTACAATTACGGTATTTTTAACCTGCTGCGCTTTTACCAAGCCCAAAACTTCAGTACGGAAGTCTTCACGACGGTCTGACCAACGAAGGCCGCCACGCGCAACTTTACCAAAGCGTAAATGCACACCTTCAACACGCGGCGAGTAAACGAAAATCTCAAACGCAGGAACAGGCAGTGGTACTTCTGGAATTAAACTTGGCTGAATTTTAAGTGAGATGTAAGACTTAAACTTACCTTCAGCATCTTTTTGGAAGTAGTTTGTACGCAGCGTAGCAACAATCATATCAACGTATAAACGGATAATACGGTCATCATCAAGATTCGCTACGTTTTCTAACTCTGCATAAATTTCTAAGCCTAGCTTTTCAAGCGTTTTAGCACTTGCAGGACTTTTAACTGAGAATTTTTTAGCAAATAAATTAACGATTTTAGCCGCGATGTGTGGGTAATTAGCAAAGGTGCTTTCGATGTACGTTTGCGAGAAAGTAACCCCAATTTGGCGCATGTATTTAGCGTACGCACGTAAAATGGATGCTTCGCGACCGGTTAACCCACCCATTAACACTAAACGGTTAAAACCATCGTTTTCTAAACGATTTGCCCACACACTGGTTAGTGCGGCACGAAAACGTGCGGAAATTTTATCAAAATCGGCCATCCCTTTGCTATCAATCAGCATTGAGAAGTCCATGATCCAATTAATGCCACCATCACTGGTTTTAACTGAGTAAGGTGTTTCACCTACAACACGTAAACCAAAGTTTTCCAGCATTGGCATCACATCTGATAAATGAATTGGCTCATCTTTGTGGAATAAGCTTAAACGAACAATATTGCTGCTCGCCTCTTCTTGTGGACGATAAAACAACATCTCAAGTTTGTTGTCATCGTTTAGCATTTCTAGCTTTTCAATATCAACAACAGCGGCACTTGGTAATACTTCTTCTTTGTATGAACGTGCAAAAGCGTTGCAGTATTTACGGTTTAATTCGTTGCCACGGGCTTCACCAGCAGATTCCAGCAAGGCTGATTGGAGTTTATCTTCCCAGGTACGAGCGGCTTCAATTAGATTATTTTCTATGTCTTTCACGTTATATTCAATATTGTTATCGGTCACACGAACGGTGTAATGAGTACGCGCCAGTGTTGACTCTGAGAAATAGGTAGTAAATTCGACTTTAACGTCAGAATTAAATGCATTCGCTAAAATAGCCTGCGTTTCGCGGCGCAGCGCCGTGTTATAACGTTCACGTGGTACATACACCATACAAGATAGGAAGCGACCGTATGCATCTTTGCGAACAAATAAACGACACATATCGCGTTCTTGAATTTGTAACACGCCCATAGCAACTTCAAGTAGCTCATGTTCGCGAGCTTGCACTAATTCGTCACGTGGATAGGTTTCTAAGATATTTAATACCGCTTTGTATGCATGTGTACCCTTAGCAAAATCACACATATCCATAATGCGATTAATCTTGCTTTTAAGAACTGGGACATCAGCAGCGCTGTTGTTATAAAAGTTAGATGAGAATAAACCTATAAAACGGTCTTCACCAATCACATTACCTTTGTCATCAAAACGCTTAACACCCACATAATCAATATAGGCTGGGCGATGAACTCGAGATAATGAATTGGTTTTCGTTAATATTAATAAGTTGCTACTACGTGCTTCTTGACGAGCCACTTCAGGTAACTCAGAAAGCAAACGTGTATGCTCAGCATCCGAGTTTTTCATTAACCCTAAGCTGGTATCCATTTTACCTTTTAACTGATAATCACCTTGAACTGGCGACAGCTCATATTGGCGGTAACCCATTAATGTAAAGTTGTCTTTTACCAGCCAATCTAAAAACTCAACGGTTTCATTTATTTCGTTATCATTTTTATCTTTGTGGCTTTTAGGCAAGCTTTTGCTAACTGCGATTAGTTTTTCGCGAATAGGCTGCCAATCTTCAACTGCAACCGATACATCAACTAATACAGATTCAAGTTCTTTTTTGAAAGACTCAATAACAGTAGCATCTGTTTGACGGTCAATTTCTATGAAGAATACTGTTTTTGTTGATGTTGATTCTTGCTCTGCTTTTAAGCTTGATAACCCTGATATTTTATCGTTTTTATCACGTTGAATTTTCAGTGGGCTATGTAGAAGTAAGTGAGAGGCAATGTTTTCTCGTGTCATGGCCATACGCACAGAGTCAACTAAAAATGGCATATCTTTAGCAATGATCTCTACAATGGTATGCGATGACTGCCAGCCATCTTTTGCCACTTCAGGGTTGAAAACGCGAATAACTGCGTCATCTGATGTATTTTTTTCTAGCGAATTCCAAAGGCTAAGTGCAGCACCATATAAGTCACTGTCGTTGCGATTTGCCAAATCCTCTTTAGACATATTGCTGTACAAGGCTTTGGCGAATTTCTCAACGAGTAACACATTATCAGCGCGAACTTTTTTCTGGATAAGCTTACAGACGTTATCTAAAATAACCGAGGCTTGGCCTTCATTTCGTGTCATTGTATGTTCCTTAATCTATCACTGCTAGTTTAGCAGAGTATTTGTACAGCCATTTATTAGCGTGGAGTCAGTTAAATTCTAACCCTTTTGAAACTAATAAACAGCCTTTTCGATGAAAACATTTTAAGCATTTCAGCTATTTGGTCATCTATTCACAAAATATAGATATAAATGGCCATTACTGGCCATTTTGGAGCAAATTTATTCACCTTATTTTTTCTGGTCAGTCCAGAGCAAGCTGCCAATTGCAGGTAAAAGTAACACTGCGCCCAGCATATTTACTAAAAACATGAAGGTAAGCAGAATTCCCATATCAACTTGGAACTTCAAATCAGAAAAAATCCACGTACTTACACCAATCGCTAATGTAATACCGGTAAATAACACCGCACTACCACGTTCAACTAATGCATTACGATAAGCAATACTCAATGGTACGTTTTGTTTTAACTGCCCCATCATCGATGACAAAATATAAATACCGTAATCAACACCAATACCTACACCCAGAGCAATCACTGGTAACGTTGAAACAGTCAGACCAATCTCAAGCTGCACCATCAGTGCTTGTGCCAATGTTGATACTATGTACAAGGGTAATACCACCGCAATGGTAGCTTTTACACTCTTAAAACTAAGTAAGCATAAAATAATAACCGCACCGTAAACATAGAGCATCATGGGTATTTGCGCTGCTGAAACAGACTCATTCGTTGCAGCCATAACACCAACTGGCCCAGATGCCAATTTAAAGGCAAGTTTATCTGTACCCTCTTCATCGGCAAATTGTTTAACTTTTGCAATCACGTTATCAATTGTTTGTGCTTTGTGATCGTCTAAAAATATAATCACCGGCATTACCGAACAATCACCGTTTAATAACCCTGTACTGGTTTCTACACGTGACGTTGATTGCACTAAGCTGGCAGAATTGCGCGGCAAACTTTGCCACTTTAAATTGCCCTCGTTGTAACCGGCATTAACTGATTGTGCCACTGAACTTAAGCTCACCGCTGACTGCACGCCCGCTAAGTTTTCAACTTTATATTGAAAACGCGATATACGTTCCATTACATCATGCTCTGTACAGGCCGCAGGGTATGCTTCCACAATCACTTTCAAAATGTCAGACGAAATGGTGTATTTGTCCGATATTAAAAAGGTATCTTGGTTGTAACGTGCATCTTGGTGCAACGATGGCGCACCTGCGTGTAAATCACCAATACGCATTTTATCCGCTTGCCAATACCCTAATGCAAATAAAACCAAGGTTAAACCTATGATCACTTTTGCTGTTTTAGGGTCAGTTGCTTTAACTAATAAATCGCGCATTGCATCGAGTATATTAGGTTTGTTGGCATCACCCGATTGAATATGGATGCTGTTTTCAAAACGCATATACGATGCCCATACAGGCAATAAAATAAGGTTAGTAAATATAATAACGGCCACCCCTAAACTTGCTGTAATAGCTAGTTCACGAATGATGCCGATATCTATAGTTAAAAGTGTTAAAAAGCCAACCGTATCTGATAACAACGCAATCCCACCTGGCACCAGCAAAGCTCTAAAGCTAGATTGACAACACACGGCGGTGGTTTTGCCCTCAGTGACTTTTTTACCAATGGCGTTGATCATCTGCACACCGTGGCTTACACCAATTGCAAAGACTAAAAAAGGAACTAAAATTGACATAGGATCAAGGCCAAAGCCTAAACTAGACAATAAGCCTAACTGCCAAATAACGGCAATAATAGAACACACAATTGGTAAAATAGTGAGTTTCAAGCTGCCACAAAACAGCCATACCATGACGAATGTAAACGCAATCGCGATGGCAAAAAATAAAACAACCCCTTTTGCGCCTTCAGCGATATCGCCAGCCATTTTTGCAAAACCGATAATATGAATACTGATATTATAAGTACTTAGAGGTTCACGAATCTCGGTTTCTAATTTTTTTGCAAACGCGAGGGTGTCTAATTTTTCTTGTGTTTGCGGATCAGTCTCTAACAGTTGGGCGGTGACCATGGCACACGAATAATCGCTTGCTATCATACGACCCACTACTTTTGCCTTTTCAATGTTTTCTTTTACAACGCCTAACCCTTGCTTGTCTGCTTTAAAGTTAGCTGGAATGATAGGGCCCCCAGCAAAGCCGTCTTCAACAACTTCAACAAAACGGGCACTGGGTGAAAAGATAGAATTTACTAAAGGACGATTTACCCCAGGAATAAAATAAAGCTGATCGTGCACTGCTTTTAATTGAGTAAAAAATTCAGGATTGAAGATATCTCCGCTTTCGTCACATACGGAAATTAAAATACTATTTGCACCACCAAACTGTTTCTCATGTTTAGTGTATACCTTCATGTATTCATGATTGAGCGGGATATTTTTATTAAATGACGCATCAAGTTGAATCTGTGTTGCTTTAAAAACCAACAAACAGGTAATTAGCACAAAACTTATGAGTACTACTGTGCGGTGCCTAAAAATCGCTTTTTCTAAGAAATCTAAAATTGCTTGCATTAAGGGGTCAACTCCTTCACTTTAATGCCATTTTCTGTCGCCATAATAAGTCTATCTTTAACAATTACACCATCAAGTATTGCTTTACCATCAGCCAATTGCTCGTATGACAGCTCATCATCTTTTAGATGAAAAATAACACCGCTATTAGCCAGTAATAGCCATTGTTTATTGTTGTAGTTGATAATGCTATTAATAGTGGCGGTTTTGTCATTTTCTAAATGCTGCCATTGTCCACTGTCGGTATTATTTACGAAAATATTACCGCGTAGCCCCGCGACGATTTGTTGCGATGAATCAGAAGCAAAACCAAAAAACGAGCCAGGGTAAATTTCATCTATCCGTTGCCAAGTTTGGCCATCGTCATCACTTTTTGCCATTAAGCCCATCTCTCCCACTAGCATTAAACCCGTGCTAGTCGGTTCTATGCGGTTAAAATGTGGCAAAATAGACGAAGTTTCTATTTCATACCCTTCGGGATCGGTTTCTTTTAAATCGTTTAAGTACGCTCTATCTTCACTAAATAACAGTGAATCTAAAAACCGTTTTTGCCAATGTTCGCCGCCATCACTGGTTTGATAAAACATACCGTAGGCGCCCACGGCATAACCATGTAAATCGTCTTTAAAATAAATATCTAAACAGGGTTTATCAAGTGAGGGCTTTGCTTGTTGTAACTGCCAGTTTTCACCACCGTCGGTGGTATTTATAATTGTGGCGTCATGTCCACATGCCCAGCCGTAAGAATCATTAGTAAATTCAACCGCCGTTAGTAATACTTGTGTAGGCACTGATTGTGCTTGTTGCCAATTGTTACCATCAACACTTTTAATAACCGTACCGTGTTTACCCACAGCAATGAGCCCTGCTGAGGTTTGTGTGATATCGGTAAGGAGTGTTTTATCTGCATTAATCGCGCTAATCGCACTTAAAGGTGCGTCTTGTGCAAAACTCGCACCGCTTAGGATCAGGCTGGCATAAACCAAATACTTCATAAATTAAATTCGCCTTGAACTGAGGATTTGTTTGTCTGTTATAAAGAGGAAAACCTGTGCGTTAATAGACAAACGCGATGTGAAAGAAAAAAGGCACCTAGGAAACTAGGTGCCTGCTTTTATACTATCTGCCAGCGCGACGTAAAGCGCTCGATGTGAACTCATTATCATTAAATGACTGAGAAAAATCATACATCTTTTCTTGGTTATCTAAACCAATGGCTAAGTAGCGACGTGAGTTAAGGTCGTGGTAAACCTCAAGCGTACTCCACTGAGTCGGTACTTCGTAGTAGTTAAGGCCATAAGCCATTGCTACACGATACAGTTGGTCGCGATTATCGTATATATCGGTAACATGTACTTGCCAGCTGTCTTCATCAATGTAGAACACACGTTTTTTATAAATATGGCGCGTGTCATCTTTTAAGTTCGCTTCAACAACCCACACACGATGCTTTTCATAACGTGTATGCTCTGGATTGATGTGGCCAGGCTTTAAAATATCATCATAGGTTAGCTTATCGCTGTGAAGCTTGTAGCTATTGTATGGGATGTAAAGCTCTTGCTTGCCTTTTAGCGTCCAGTTATAACGATTTGGTGAGCCGTTAAACATGTCAAAATCATCGGTAGTACGTAAGCTATCTGCTGCTGTCCCCGGAGCATCATACGCTACATTAGGTGCACGACGAACACGACGCTGACCTGAATTATACGTCCACGCTTGACGTGGTGTTAATATTTGATCCATGGTTTCATGTACTAACAACGCCGTACCTGCCAAACGTGCTGGCTCTGTCACTTGCTGTTTAAACTTAAACAAAATATTAGAGTCTTGTAGTTCAGCCGGCGTTGCACTTGGATCAGAATATTTAACTAAGAGTTGCTCATCAAAGCCAACATAGTTGTACGACCCCGATGCTGTTGGCGCTGCTTGACCACCGAAGCGCTCAATTGATTGACCACGATAGCGAAGTAAATGGTTCCAAATTGCTTCTAAACCTGTTTTAGGAATTGGAAATGGAATACCAATTGCTGTGTTCTTAATCCCGTTACCGCCTTCAACTAATTCAGCTGTAGTAGCAAATTTCTTTGTCGCATCGTATACAAACTGTGGGTATGATGCTGAACGACGTGTTTTGTAAATAGGCATTTTAAACGTATCTGGGTACGCTTCAAATAATGCTATTTGCCCTGGGCTTAAATTTTCTTTGTACTTATCAATATTGCTTTTATCTATAGTAAACAATACTTCATCAGTTGCGTAAGGGTCTAAGTGGTGCATACCTGGCTCATAGCCTGCTGGTGCAGCAGTAATACCGCCGTTCCACGCTGGGATTGAACCATCTGCATTAGCTGCTTTTTCTGCCCCAATTGGGCTTAGGTCTTTACCTAGACGCGCAGCTTCTTCTGGACTAATTTTAGCCAGTGCTGTGTGACTTGCAAACAAACTACAAAACGCTGTAGCAATGAGGGTAGGTTTTTTAATCATAATAATGTTACCCCTAGATAGAATATTTTAAGTTAAAAGAAACGTAATCTCGGTCAGAGAAAGTGTTGGTGTCGCCACCACCCCAAAATGAGTTGTAACTTACATCTAAAGACCATGCATTTTGGTAATTAAAGCTCATAGTAGCACCTAGTGACTTACGATCTTCAATAAATAAGAACATTGGATCAGGCGTATTACCATTAACATCATGCGAGAACACAAAACGAGGTGAGAAGTTAATACCATTGTAAATATTAAAGTAATCACCTTTGGCAATTAAGCGATAACCCCAAGACGACGCCGTAGCAAACGATTTTTGCTCAGGACCATTTGATAAAGCCATATGCAATGCAGAATAATCTGAACTACCTGGGCCTTGCATAATACCGCTTCGACCAGTACCAGAAACATTTAAACGTATTTCATCGTATTCAGGCATATTGTTGATTCGAACACCACCAATTTCACCGACAACTGCCCAGCTATCAGCACCTAATGACGGGCCAAATAAATGCGTGGCCGTAAACTGTAGCTGTGAAGTATTACGTTCAATGTAACCTTTAGCTAGCTCGCCTGGACCTACAACACTTGCAGCATCACCTTTACTCATTTGCGAAATACCCGCAAATTCAGGGCGTAAGCCGGCAATCGCTAATTGCTCAGGCATAGCTGCATAAAGTAATTCTACGTCATCGATTTGTAGTGGTTCGTCTTCACGGAAAGTGAATTCACCTGCAAACGCAGTTTCACCCAGCGAGGTATTAAAACTCAAACCATATAGTTTAATATCTTCAGGGTATTCGTTTGTCGCTTTAGCAAATGCTGTTAGGTCAGAGACGTTATCAGAGGTAATTTCAGTGGTGGCAATCATGGCTAAATCTTGTTGCAATGATGCTTGCGTGAAATTAGATACGCGGCCCGAAATAAGTGGACGGCGGCTGTGATAATTTACATGATAAAGTGCCACTTCTGTATCGTTCCACTCTGGCAAAAACATACCTAAGCGCAGACCATATTGACCGCCATCATCTGGCTCTGTTTTTCCATCATAGCCTTTACCTTTAAGGGCAACCTTAGTTGGGTACGCTAAGTACATATTGGCCAGTAATTGTTGTCCAGCTGCACTTGAAGGGTCAATACCTTGGCTCGCAGCCACTTGGCCATAAGTTGCCATCAGGTTATTCAAGTTATCTGTTAAAAACGCTAAGTCAATATCAGGGTTTGAAGTAAAACCAAGCTGTACATTTTGTTGATAACCGTTTTCAGCCGCAAAATCATTGGTAGAAAAATAAGTCCCTGCTGCAGGTAAACGTGTTTCATGCCATTGGTATTGATAAAAGCCCTCTAAGGTCATGTTTTCTGTAAGCCCTAATGAGGCCCACAACATACCAACCGGAATAAACGCTTCTTTTAGTTCAGCACCTGGTGCTTTTAATCGGTCAATATCAACCGGGTTTACGTTAATACCATGAGAGATTAATGTACTTTCCCCCCAGTTAACCACTTGTTGACCAACTCGAATAGAAAGCGGGTTTTTGCCTTCATTTAAATCAAAGTTTGCCCACACATACGCATCAAGTAGACGAATGTCAGCACAGCTTTGCTCTTTAGTATCATCATCATCACACGGATCTACACCCTGACCTGATGTTGGATTAACGTAGGCACGATCGCCGTCCATTAATTCAAAATCATAAAAATACATAAAACGCGTAAATAAGCCGTAGTTATCTTTACTTATTGATAGGTCATGCGTGCCTTTTAATAGCTTTGAAAAAGTTTCGCTGCTATTAAAGTTTAAATCGCCTGCATCCCCATTATTTGAATAAGAGCCCGGTTGAGCCCAGACATCTTGAGATGAATAAATTGTATTGATTGCTGGGTTATAGCCAGTCCAATCGAAAGATGGGTTATTACTTTTACCAATGAGGTTAAAGTCACGGTCTTCTACGCGAATACTTTGCCCATAAGAAAAAGTAGAGTCGAAAGCGATATCAAAACCGCCTACCTCAAATGTTGCAGCCTGTGTCTGTGCTGCTGATAAACCGATAGCCGCAGCTGTTAAGCCGAGTACTATTTTATTTTTAACAAAAAGCGATCTTCTTATCATTTTGGTTCCCCCCTGTCGCGGGTATTTTTTGTGTGATCAAGTTATTGTTTTTAGTGTAATCGTAACGATAGAAGCGAATTAAACAAATTACAAATGGTCGCCTTCAATCAGTTATAAGTTTTTTATTTGTTTAACGTTTACGTATTGGTAAGACGTCATACCAGATAATTTATACACGTAAATTAACAATAGAACAAATCGAAATTAACAAAAAGGCAATATTTATGTATATCTATATCACAAAAAACAACAGCTAGGCTACTCGTTCGAGACGGATGAACTTGTTTTCATTACTTAAAATAAGTCTAAACCGACCACGAATACCTAAACTAGACATGAAGGGCCGAAGATAATGCGCAGCAAAACGAATTGTTTTGCCGCTATCAGCTGTTACTTGAATAGAGCTATACCGGCCATGGTAATAATCCATGCACTCGTTATAGCCCAAATTTATATAAAAATAATGTTCTATCATCATTTATTGTAAGGCTTTTTCAACCTTTTCAAATAAATCATCGCTTAACCCTTCTAAATTCGAAAGGCGCTCTAATTGCGCTTTCATTGCACTGGCACGGGTTTCATCATAGCGGCGCCATGACATAAACGGTGTTAACATACGTGATGCATTTTGCGGGTTAATCGCATTAAGCTTAATTAATAAATCGCCAAGTAATGTATAACCTTGACCATCTAAGCGATGAAATTGTGCGGTATTAAAGTGCGAAAAACTCCCCACTAATGCACGAACTCGATTCGGATTTGAAAAATCAAAACATGGATGTGTATACAAGGCCTTAATTTTCTCAATGGCATCATCAGCGCTGTTCATTGCTTGTAGAGCAAACCATTTATCCATTACTAGCACATCATGGCGCCATTGGCTGTCAAAGTGCGCGAGTAATTTATTTGATAATGGGTGCGCAGCTTTAACCACACTGCTCAGTGCGCCAAGCACATTAGTCATATTTGTTGATGCCGCTGCCTGCTCAATTAAGCTTGCCGCCTCAGTACTGTCTGTTTTAGCTAAATAGTGCAAGCAAAGTTGTTTTAAAGCGCGAATAGCCACCGCTTGGGCACTCACACTACCATCATCGGTGATAGCCTGATAACAACTTAAAAACTCAGTATATAGTTGTTTGGCAATTTGTTGTTCGAATAGCTCAATATTGGCAATAATGTCATCAACCGGAATAACGTCAAACTCCGCAGCTAAAGTATCAAAACTAGGCAGTTTTAACAGCTCAGCAATCAGCGCTAAATCACCCTCTCGTTGCGATATTAGCACCCTAAGTGCATCAATAACGGCATCGCTTAGTGGTGCAATACTAGCTGAAATAACGTTTGCCTTGAGTGCATTAATAAATAATTGTTGTTGTGCATCCCAGCGTGAAAAGTCACTGCGTGCAAAACGCATGATATGTAATAAATCAGCTTCAGTGATCTGTTGATTCAAAATACACGGTGCTGAAAAATCTTCTAGCAACACAGCGGTTGGACTGTGTTCAATATTATCAAAATGAAATGTTTGTTTAGCTTGAGTAACATTTAATACGCTATCAACCTTTTTACCTTGGTATTGCAATGCAATACTTTGGCCTTGCTGATCTAAAAGTTCAATTGCAAAAGGAATATGTAACATCGCATTATCAGGCTGATTCAGTGGCGCAAGTTGCTCTATAGTGAGCGTGAAGATTTGCGCACTTTCATCATACGCTTTGGTGACGTTTAAACGGGGTGTACCACACTGATTATACCAACGCTTAAATTGTGATAAATCAATTGATGATGCATCACTCATTGCCGCAACAAAATCATCGCAGGTAACCGCTTGGCCATCATGACGCTGAAAATACAGTGTCATGCCTTTTTGGAAGTTTTCCTCACCCAACAATGTATGCATCATACGAATAACTTCAGCCCCTTTATCATACACAGTAACGGTGTAAAAATTATTCATTTCGATGACTTTTTCTGGGCGTATTGGGTGTGCCATTGGGCCGGCATCTTCGCTAAATTGATGAGTGCGCATCACTTTTACCGCGTCAATTCTATTTAGCGCACGAGAGCCCAAATCACTGCTAAACTCTTGATCTCTAAATACCGTTAAACCTTCTTTTAAAGACAGCTGAAACCAATCACGACAAGTTACACGATTTCCGGTCCAGTTATGAAAGTACTCGTGGCCAACAATAGACTCAATGGTGTGGTAATCTTTATCAGTTGCCGTTTCTTGATTTGCCAGTACACATTTGCTGTTGAAAATGTTTAACCCTTTATTTTCCATTGCTCCCATATTGAAAAAATCAACGGCTACAATCATATAAATATCAAGGTCATACTCTAAATTAAAACGTGACTCATCCCAAGCCATCGCTTTTTTAAGCGACGTCATAGCATGCTCTGTTTTTGGTAAATTTCCTTTATCGACAAATAACGCTAAGGTGACGTTTTTACCACTGCGAGTTGTATATTTATCGTGTAAAACATCAAAGTCCCCTGCCACTAAAGCAAACAAATAACTTGGCTTTTTGAACGGATCTTGCCATTTTACAAAATGACGCCCATCTTGCGTTTCGCCACTGTCTACTTGGTTACCATTTGAGAGTAAATGCGGGAATGCCGTATCGGCAATAATAGTGACATCAAAAGTTGAAAGTACATCAGGACGATCCATGTAGTAAGTTATTTTTCTAAACCCTTGCGCTTCACATTGAGTACAATAAGCGCCTCCCGATAAGTACAACCCCTCAAGTGATGTGTTTGTTTGCGGTGAAGTTTGCGTCACTATGCTTAGCTGACATTCATCAGGCAGATTATTAATGATTAATTGCTGATTTATAATTTTATAATCTGTGAGCTCTGCACCGTCAATCGATAAAGAGATCAGGGTTAAGTCAATACCATCTAATACCAGAGGCGCATTTGAATCACCCACGCGTTTAAGCGTTAATAAAGCATTTACTTGAGTCGTTAATGGCTGTAAGTCGAAAGTCAGCTCAGTATGCTCGATTGAAAAATCGGGGGCTTTATAGTCTTTTAAATATTCTGCTTGAGGTTTTTGTAGTTCAGTCATGATCACTCCAAAAAAATAGCCCCTTTTAGTGATAAAAGGAGCTACTTAAATTAAGCCGTTTGCTTAGGCTTGATACGCAGTATCTTAATACCTAAGTAAGCATAAATAACGGCTAAGAAAGGATTTATAAGGTTGAAAAATGCATAAAGTGCATAATCAAACGGATTGATTAATAGGACACTTTGCATATACGCACCACAGGTATTCCATGGTATGAGCGGGCTGGTAATTGTGCCACCATCTTCTAGTGTGCGTGACAAATTAACCGGCTTTAACCCGCGCTTTTTATATTCTTCTTTAAACATACGCCCGGGTACAACAATAGCAATATACTGATCTGCTGCGATAATATTGGTACCAATACAAGTAGCAATAGTTGAGGCAATTAATGAACCGGTACTTTTTGCGATTTTAAGAATACTTTTAACAAATATATCAAGTAGACCCGTTTTTTCCATAATCGCACCAAACATAAGTGCCGTCATGATCAACCATGTGGTTGTTAGCATGCCTGACATGCCACCGCCACTGAGCAACGAGTTCATTTTTTCATCACCGGTACTAATAGTAAAACCGTCAAAAAAGGTGGTCCAAACCAGTTTAAAGTAACCAACAAACTCGCCTTGAGTCATATCTATTTGGTTAGCAATTAAATCAGATTGAAATAACAATGCCCATACAGCCCCTATTACAGCGCCAATAGAAATAGCCGGAAACGCTGGCATTTTTCTTATTGCTAAGACTAGTAACACAATTAAAGGCACCAACATTTCTAAACCAATATTAAAGTTTTGTTGAAGAATTGATGTTATTTCATCAATTTGACCCGACTCGCCTGCCGCAGTGGCATTGAAGCCCATAAATACAAAAATGATTAATGCAATCACAAAGCTTGGAACAGTTGTCCATAACATATGGTGAATGTGTTCAAATAAATCAGCGCCAGCAACAGCCGGTGCTAAATTAGTTGTTTCTGACAATGGGCTAAGCTTGTCGCCAAAGTAAGCGCCTGATATAACTGCACCGGCGGTAACTGTCGGCTCTAGGCCAAGTCCAGAAGCAACGCCAAGTAATGCGACACCTATGGTCGCTGCCGTGGTCCACGAACTACCAATACTCATTGCTACAATGCCACAAATTAAACAACTCGCGGCGTAAAACCAGCTAGGGTTGATAATTTGTAAGCCGTAATAAATTAAGGTCGGAACCGTTCCTGATAATAACCATGTTCCGATAAGTGCCCCCACCATGAGTAAAATTAAAATAGCGCTAAGAGACAAGGTAATTCCCTCAATCATAGCATCTTCTAATTTTTTCCATGTGTAGCCATTTTTTAAACCAATCAGTGCTGCAGCAAAAGTTGCAAACAGTAATGCAATTTGATTCGGGCCTGATGATGAATCATCGCCAAATAAGTACACGGCGGCACCTAACAAACAAATTAATACAGCAATTGGAATGAGTGCATCAAAAAGTGTGGCACTTTTAAGTGGTTTTTCTTCAATGGGCTTCAAAATATAGACTCCTACACACATTCGATGCATGTTGATTATTTTTATTAGCACGTACGCGCATTTATTGAGCAGTGTTGATCTAGCTCAACTTTTGGTAATCCGCGATTATAACAATTTAGCAAATTATCGATAGTAAAAAAGGCGCCTAAGCGCCTTTTTTTAACGAGCAAAGCCTTAATTAGCGCTTAGCCATACGACCGTATCTAATATAATCTTGCGTTATTAGTGCCGCTTCTTCAAGGAATGGGTCGAGCTTTTCAATCACCTCTGGTACATCGTCAAGGTTTTCTACTGGCTCTTTACCTAAACGTTTTAAACGCTCGTTAGTACGAGCTAATGCACGCGCCTCATTTTCTTCTTTTTCTTTAATACGTTTTTTCTCAACTAAAGAAATCGTTTTACGATCTTTTTCTTCGTTGTAACGGGTAATATCTTCAAATACATAATTAAATTCAGGCTCTGTTTTAATTCGCTGATCATGTTGTTTTTCAAGATGACTGATGACCGGATCTAAACGCCCTATTTGTTTATACTGTGCTTTTACTATGCTATCCCATGGCAATGCATTGTCTTGTTTGCTTTCGCCCCACTCAGCTGGGTCAATGGCAGATGGGAACGTAATATCTGGGATCACACCTTTATGCTGCGTACTGCCGCCGTTGATACGGTAAAACTTAGCAATGGTGTATTGCACACTGCCTAGCGGGTTATCGTATAAATCATAAGCGCGTGCGAGGCCTTTATGCTGCTGCACAGTACCTTTACCAAAGGTTTGTTCACCTATGATAACTGCGCGGCCATAGTCTTGCATTGCCGCTGCAAATATTTCAGATGCAGACGCGCTGTATCTATCAACAAGTACCGTCAGTGGGCCATCGTAATAGGTAATGCCATCACGGTCTTTTTGCTCTTCAATGCGATTATTTAATGTATGAATTTGTACCACTGGGCCTTGATCAAAAAACAAGCCTGACAATTGCGTCGCTTCATAGAGCGAACCACCGCCATTTTGACGTAGGTCTATAATAATACCGTCAACTTTTTGCTCTTTTAATTTAGCAAGTTCTACTTTTACATCTTTAGAAAGGTTGTTGTAAAAACCAGGGATTTCAATTACTCCAATCTTACTGGTTAGATCCGAATAGCTGGCTTCAAATACTTCTGATTTTGCTGCTCGGTCTTCCAGACGAATTTTATCACGGGTAATCTCAACTACCTTTGGCGTACCGTGAGCATCAGCACCCTTTAAATATTGTAAACGTACTTTAGTGCCTTTAGGCCCTTTTATAAGATCAACCACGTCATCTAAACGCCAACCAATAACATCAACAAACTCTTCGCCCTCTTGAGCAACACCAATAATGCGATCATCGGCTTTAATCTGCTCAGATTTGTCTGCAGGGCCTCCTGGAACTAGACTACGAATAACCGTGTAGTCTTCATCAGGCGTTAATACTGCGCCAATCCCCTCAAGCTCTAAGTCCATGTCCATTTTAAATTGTTCAGCACGTCGAGGTGACAAGTATGAAGTATGCGCTTCAATACTGCGTGCTAGCGAGTTCATTACAATTTGAAATGCGTCTTCAGATTTTGACTGAACAAGGCGTTTTTCTGCGTTTTTATAGCGCTTAGTCAACACCTCTTTAATGCCTGGCCAATCTTTGCCAGTCATTTTTAAACGCAGTGCATCATATTTTACCCGTTCGCGCCAAATTTCATCAAGCTCAGCTTGGGTAATTGCCCACGGTGAATCTTCGCGGTCATAAAAATATTCATCTTCTTCGTCAAACGTCATTTCGTTTTCAAGTAGTGACAGTGAAAATTCATAACGTTCAAAACGGCGTTTAAGGCTTAAGTTGAAAATATCAAACGTAAACCCTAACTGGCCGCTAAGAAGCGCGTTATCAAAACGGTTACGATATCGTTCAAATGAGTCTATATCGCTTTTTAAAAACACGCTTTTATTAAAATCAAGGGATTCGATGTAACGATCAAATACTTTACTCGAAAGCTCATCGTTAAATCGAACGGGTGTGTAATGTGAACGAGTAAATAGATTAGCCACTCGTTTGCTGGCTGTACCGTGCTGACTTTCTTGTTTTAACAAGGGTAAGTCTTCTAATGTTACCGGCTCTACTGCAGCAAATAACGAACCTGAAAACAGCGCAGCAACTAACGGAATGAGCGTAAACTTTTTACTCATACACAACTCCTTAATTTTTTCGCAACTTAAATAATGTATAAGCTGTCGGCTTTGGTTTTTACTTGCATACCTGTCACTAGTTCAACATGAACATCGTCTTTGTTTACTTCAGTGATTACTGCATTAACAAGTGCTTGGCCAAGTTTAACTTTAACCTTGTTATTAACCTTGACCTCGCCTGCAGGTAAAGGTTCAACTTTTCCTGAACGCTTAGGCGCAGCGGCTTTAGCAGGTTTTGCTGCAGCTGATGGATTTTTAGCTGAATGCGCTGGCTTCTTCTTAAAAGATTTTGCATCTGAGTCTTGACGTGGGCGTTGCTGCTTTTTGCGCTTTGCCATTTTAGCACGGCTTTCTTCCAACGCTTTTTGTGCGTGGTCGATATGCTCTTGCTCAACTTTCTCGCCTTGATTTCCGTCAAGATCAATACGGAACTCAGATTTAGTAACCGCTTCAAGATAACGCCAGTTAGATGTGTATTTTCTAAGTGCTTGGCGTACTTGTGTTTTACTAACTTTTTCAGACCCTTCAATACGCTCAGCGATATCTTTAAAGATACCTACTTTAAGCGGCTGAATGCCTTCTTTTTGTTTAAAACATTGTGGAAATTCTTGATATAAGAACTCCAATACTTCATTAATATCTTTTAGCTTGTTTGTGGTTTCCATTTTAGAACCTATTTAATCACATCTTTTCATCAAGGGCAGAATCAACATAGTGGATGCTCCAATCAACTAACTCTTCAAAGTCAGTTTCAATCACAGCCATATCACCACGTAAATGTTCCCAAATACCATTTATAATTTCATCAATTGAATCACAGTCTAAATCATCAGGTAGACGATCCCAGGCCATGTGAATCAAAGCATTGAGCGTTTCCGCTACATGTTCTTCTTCACCTTCCCAATCACCTACATCTTGAACGGCGAATAGGTAATCTTGAACATTTAGCAAATCTTTCATTACAGGCTAGCCTCTAAGCATTTTACAAGTGCTTCAAGTCCTGCTTGATCATCAGTATCAAATCGGCCAATACTTGGGCTATCTATATCAAGTACCGCAAATACACAGCCATTTTTCATGATAGGTACAACTATTTCAGAATTTGACGCCGAATCACAGGCTATATGACCGTCAAACGCATGCACATCTGAAATTAATTGGGTTTGCTTGGTTGCCGCAGCAGTGCCACATACCCCTTTTCCTACCGGAATACGAATACAAGCTGGATTGCCTTGAAATGGACCAAGTACCAATTCAGTTGGTGAATCCATAAAATAAAAGCCCGCCCAATTCACATCTTCTAAAGAGGTAAATAACAGCGCGCTAATATTTGCCATATTGGCAATTATGTTTGATTCACCGCCTATCAGCGATTCAGTTTGCTTAACTAATGACTGGTAAAAATCGTGCTTTTGCATACCAAACTACTTCTTATTAAACATACAGTAGCTAAAGGTACTCTTTGTCACTAAAAATTGAAACCTTTTGCGGGTAAAAAAAAGGAAATTACATAGTTTTACGACACACTTGATTAAATATTCTGCAATTAGCTTTGTACCGATTTACGCAAGCCACATAAAAACAGTCCTGCAGCAAATCCCGACATCACACTATTGATTAAAAATATCTCACCAGTAGTCGCACTAAGCAGATAGCTAAAAATAGCGCCACCCAGTAAGCCAAGTGTTAATACCCCAGAATAATTCACCTTAGAATACTTAAACATAAGTAAGTAGCCTGGCACCACAAACGCAGCCATTGTTAACCCTACAATGTGGGCATTAGCAATGGCCGTCATCAACAGCCCTAAAAAGATAGACACCGCGTCACCACGCATAGTCAATGCGTAATATATTCCTAGCATACTGCCGATTAAAACAGGAGATAATAATGAAAGTGCGACGCTTTTAGCAAGTTGATGTTTCATAGTAAGAACCTTAAATACACAAGCATAAATCTTACTTCTTAGCATGCCCTAAGCGCTGTAGCTTATAAATAGAGACTATGGTCGTATTTTTTAACTAAATATACTTGGTTTTGAGGTTAGGTATAGCGAAAATTAGACACAAAAAAGCCCGCTAATAAGCGGGCTTTAATATAATGGTGGAGAGATAGGGATTTGAACCCTAGAGGGGCTATAAACCCCTGCCGGTTTTCAAGACCGGTGCATTCGACCACTCTGCCATCTCTCCGAAAGTGCATAAACTACAAGTAAGAGAGTATTCATAGTGTTTTAATAAGGTGGTGGAGAGATAGGGATTTGAACCCTAGAGGGGCTATAAACCCCTGCCGGTTTTCAAGACCGGTGCATTCGACCACTCTGCCATCTCTCCGCACGGCCTGAATAATAGGGAAACCCATGGGCTTTGTGAAGCTTTTTTTTCAATTATTTGTTCGAGTGATTAAAAAACAACTAATTTGTTTAAACATAAAGCAAAAGAGCAATTCCTATACGCCGAGTGAACTTTTATTTAAATTTAATTGTCTATTGATCTACAAAGGTTTGCCCAAACATATAAGAGTTGATAATCTAATTTTAGTTAAATTACAGGAACTAATTAGTTTCACTTACAGGAGCTCTACAATGGCATTTAATCAATCGTACAATACTGCAAAGCCGGTAATGTCGACCATTGAAACAAACAAAGTGCTTAAAAACACTTATTTTCTACTTGCAATGACACTTGCATTTAGTGCCGTCACCGCTGGCATTTCAATGGCACTGCAATTACCTTATTTCATGGGACTAGTGTTCACTCTGGTTTCGTTTGGCCTTCTTTTTGTTGTAAACAAAAAAGCCGACACAGCATCTGGTGTATTTTGGGTGTTTGCGTTTACAGGATTAATGGGCGCTGGTTTAGGCCCACTCCTTAATCACTATGCGCAATTACCTAATGGCCCTATGCTAATTATGCAAGCGCTAGGTTCTACAGCGTTAATCTTCTTTGGTTTATCTGCTTATGCACTTAACACTAAAAAAGATTTCTCGTTTATGGGTGGTTTTTTAACTGTGGGCTTAATTGTGGTTATCGTGGCAAGTATTGTAAATATTTTCCTAGGTAGCTCTTTAATGTTTATGGTACTAAACGCAGCCGTGGTATTAATCATGTCTGGCCTAATTTTGTTCGATACGAGCAGAATCATTAATGGCGGCGAAACGAATTATATCCGCGCAACGGTTTCTTTATACCTGAGCGTTTATAACTTATTTACGTCTTTACTTGCGTTACTTGGCGCAAATAATGACTAATTAAATAGTTCTGTTAAAATAGCCCCTTTATTGGGGCTTTTTTATTGGAATAGTTTTGGCACGCTTTGTACTTTCTTTACATACTCCACCATCGGATCACGATACCACACAGCGTATTGTTAAATTTGCTCACGCCTGTTTAGCACAAGGGCATAGTATTGATGCAATATTTTTATACCAAGATGCTATCTATCATGCTTCTACGCATTTTGAACTTGCCTCAGATGAGCTCAATTTATCCTCACTTTGGCAACAGCTAGCCGACAAAAATATTAATTTAATGCTGTGCGTTACGGCAGCTGAAAAGCGTGGCTTAGATATGCAAAATACTGGTGTATTCGCTGTAGCGGGCCTAGCTGAATTTGCTATGTTAGCCAGTGAAGCAGATAAATGGATACAATTTTAATGATTAATGTACTCGTTATTAGTCAATCAAGCCCATTTGATGACATGCATATTCGCGATGCACTCGATATGACGCTTATTTTTGCCGCAGTTGATCAAAATATAAGTTGGTTGTTTAGCGGTCCTGCGGTGCTAGCTCTTAAAAAAAATCAAAGCCCGAATAGTTTGGGGCTTAAAGATTTTTTTAAAAATATTAAAACCCTAGAAATATATGATGTTGACAATATCTACGTGTGTGAGAAGTCACTCATTGACTACGGTTTAAGTAAAAATGAGCTACTTATTGAAGTAAAAACCGTTAACTTTAATGCCCAAAAACAGTTAATTCAAAATCAGCAGCACGTGGTAACGCTATGAGCACTTTACATATATTTTCAAAACCACTGAATTACTACAGTGCAAACAGTCTCGATAATCTGATTATGCTAACAGACTCGGTTTTATTAGTGGGTGATGCCTGTTTTGCTAAAGGGCAATACAGACAATTTGCCGATTCGCTTTATATTTTAAAGGACGATGCAGCGGCGCGTGGTATCTCTTTAAATTTGAATGATAAAGCGATTAGCTATGATGAGTTCGTTACCCTAAGTTTATCATCTAAACAATCAATTACTTGGTGATTTATGTTGGAATTTAATAATCAAACAATAGACACAGATAAGCAAGGTTACCTGCTAGATCATACTGATTGGTCTAAAGAATTGGCCGATGTTATTGCACAACATGAAAGCATTATATTAACCGAACAGCATTGGGAAGTTGTTAACTTTGTGCGCGCATTTTATCTTGAATACAACACCAGCCCGGCAATTAGAATGTTAGTCAAAGCGATGGCTAAAGCGCTCGGTGAGGATAAAGGTAATAGCATGTACTTGTATAAACTTTTTCCAAAGGGACCGGCCAAACAAGCCACTAAAATTGCGGGCTTACCTAAACCTGCACGGTGTATTTAATGAAACAAAAAGCTAAAAACACGTCATCTGCAACAAGTAAACGCAATACAGGTCGTACATATTCGCGCAGTGCTGTAAAAAAGAGCCCGATAAAAAGAGCAATTAAGCCACAGATAGCCCAAAGCGATAAAAAAGTTATTTTATTTAACAAACCTTATGATGTCCTTTGCCAATTTACAGACGAGCAAAATAGACAAACACTGGCTAATTTTATTCCTATTAAAGATGTTTATGCTGCGGGTCGCTTAGACAGAGACAGTGAAGGCTTGTTATTATTGACCAATTGCGGGAAATTACAAAATACCTTAACCGCTCCTGGTAAAAAAACCAACAAAACGTACTGGGTACAAGTTGAGGGGGTGCCTACAGAAGCATCTATTGATGCGCTCAGTCAAGGGGTCGAACTCAAAGATGGATTAACCTTACCTGCACAGGTAAAATTAATCGATGAACCAGCGCTTTGGCCACGCACTCCCCCAGTGAGAGAACGTAAATCAATTCCAACATCTTGGTTGAGTATCACTATAAACGAGGGGAAAAACCGTCAAGTTCGACGAATGACCGCACACATTGGCCACCCAACGTTACGGTTAATTCGCTATAGTATTGGTAAATACACACTCGATGGAATTGAAACAGGTCAATATAAAATCAGTGGACCACTAACCAACAGTAATACTTTACGTTAACCTTTGCTTATCTGGTATTAAAAGCAAAGGTTAAACATGCTGTGTTATTCATGCCTTCCTAAGGCAATACAATTTCTGCCCTGCTTTTTTGCATAATACAGCGCACTATCCGTTGCTTTAAAGAAATCGACATGGTTAGTTTTTTCGCCATGTTTTACCGTATGAACTCCCATACTCACAGAGAGAAAGCCAGTAAAACTATCTTCATGAGCTATCGCTAAATCTTCAATAGATTTTTGTATTTGTTCTGCAATAAAGAGCGCACCTTGATCATCTGTTTGAGGGAGTAAAACAACAAACTCTTCTCCGCCATAGCGCGCTACAAAGTCCTCAGGACGACTGACTGTTTCTGCCAGCTTTTGCGCTACGCTATGTAAACACTTATCTCCGGCAACATGACCATACCTATCATTAAATTTTTTGAAATTATCTATATCAATAATGATCATAGAAAGTTGAGTATTTACTTTTATCAGTTTTTTAAATTCAGCATGTAATTTTTCGTCAAAACGGCGTCTGTTGGCAATTTTAGTCAATGAGTCTAAAAAGGCCATATCGCTGAGTATCTCTTAGGTTTTCAAACGCTCCGTCGCATCGTTAAATACAGCAATAAATTCACTTTCTACACTAATACCTGACACTTGCATTATCACTTTCGAACCATCTTTACATACAATTTGATAGTCATTAGCGGGAATATCGTCATTATTTTTATTTGCCTGCGCTAAAGATTCACCCCACATCGTTTGAACAGACTCTCTATAACTAGGCTCAGGATACGCGACCTTCCACCACTGTTTTAAATTAGGAATATCATCAATTGTATAACCAAATACATCTACAAAGCGTTGATTAAGCTTTAAAATATCGCCGGTTACCATACAAACATTACACACGGGCAAAGGCAAAATAGTAAATAATTTTGCATAATGGCTCAGCTCATGTTTTCGCATTGGATGTTCAGTTGCACTACTAACAAAACGCTGCTGTTCAACGTGTTTCATTTCAAGAGAAGCATTCATAGTGGCAACAAAATGCCATTCTAACCACCACTTTTTTAGCTGCTTTAAAATGACTTGTTGAAAGGGATTAATAAAGTCTAAAGAATGTTCAATGAGTCTAAATAGCGCTGAAATAGGGTTGGGTTCTTCAAAGCGGTAAGGACGAGGAACCCTAATGGTTTGATAAAACAGTTGGTAAGCTGATTCTTTAACGTTATGTGGTAATTGTTCTGCTACTAAGCAATCATCGCGCTGTACCTTTTTTTGATAACTCAACAACGTAAGATTTTACCTTTTGTGCTTGAGAAGCATAATTCATATATTCATTCCATTGACTATATTATAAATACGCTCTCTGATATTCAATAAGTAGTACTAACACCTTAAATAAACAACATTTACTCATCATTTTTAACTTAAATGAGTGTTTATAATTTAAAGGCCTGACATCTTGGACCTGTTGTTCTTTGCAAATTAAAATGTGTTCAAACAAAGGGGCTATAATAGCACCGCAAAAGCACCGCAAAATGTGTAATCAAATCGGCTAAGTAAAAATCGACTAACAAAGAGTAAATCATCCCTAACCAACATAAAAAAAAGCAACAAAATCTATTCAATAGCCCTTCCTCTCTTTAAGCACTTACAAAATACATGCTATAATCGCGGCCTTTCCAAGTTAACAGTAATCTGTATAAGCGAAATTATTCATGAGCGAAAATAGTCACATTAAAGTCATCGTTGGTATGTCCGGCGGTGTTGATTCTTCTGTATCTGCATATTTATTAAAACAACAAGGCTACCAAGTAGAAGGCTTGTTTATGAAGAATTGGGAAGAAGATGACAATGATGAATATTGCGCTGCCGCTGAAGATTTAAAAGATGCCCAAGCTGTCTGTGACAAATTAGGTATTGAACTTCATACCGTTAACTTTGCAGCAGAATACTGGGACAACGTATTCGAATACTTTTTAGCTGAGTACAAAGCTGGTCGCACACCTAACCCAGACATCATGTGTAACAAAGAAATTAAATTTAAAGCCTTTTTAGAATTTGCGGCTCAAGCACTTGGTGCTGACTATATAGCAACGGGCCACTACGTACGTCGTGAGCTCAGAGATGATAAATATGTTATGTGCCGTGGCCTAGATGATAATAAAGATCAAAGCTACTTTTTGTACACATTGAGTCATGAACACATCGCGCAAACGCTGTTCCCTGTGGGAGATATTGCCAAGCCAGAAGTGCGCCGTATTGCTGAAGAGCAAGATTTAATTACCCATAATAAAAAAGACAGCACCGGCATTTGTTTTATTGGCGAGCGTAAATTTAAAGATTTCTTACAAAAATTCTTACCTGCTCAACCTGGTGTTATTGAAGACACAGATGGTAACAACGTTGGTGAACATGAAGGCTTGATGTACCACACCTTAGGTCAGCGCAAAGGCTTGTTAATTGGTGGTATGAAAGAGGGCTCAGGCGAACCTTGGTATGTTGTAGACAAAGATGTTGAACGCAATGTATTGATTGTGGGCCAAGGTAAAAATCACCCTCGCCTTTACAGTAATGGCCTAAATGCCAACCAATTACACTGGGTAGATCGTGTTGGTCCTCAAGGAACTACTCGTTGCACCGTAAAAACACGCTACCGCCAAGAAGACCTAAGCTGTACCTTGTTAGTCGGTGAAGATGGTATGGCACGCGTATTATTTGATGAGCCACAAAAAGCGGTAACCCCAGGACAATCTGCGGTATTTTACGCTAATGAAGTATGTTTAGGTGGCGGTATTATTGACTCGGTGATCAAATAATGAATCAACACCAAGTCATGGCGCTTGCAGCCATGTGTCAAGTGGCCAAGCAAGTTCAGAAGGTTGCTCAATATGGTCGCGCTGATGAACAAGATTTATCGATTTTATTATCGAGTATTGTGCAAACCTCGCCAGCTTCCCCTGAAGATGTGTATCAAGGTGAGCATAACTTACGTGATGGCTATAAAACATTGATGGCACAACTGAGTGCCGGTGCTCAAAAAGATGTAGAAATAGTCAAATATGTGGGTGGTTTAATGCAGTTAGAGCGTGCGCTTAGTGCTAACAGTAAAAGCCTCAATGAATTAGGTAAACGTATTGATGATATTCATCGTCGTTTAGACCATTTTGCTATTACCGATGACAGTGTTGTTGCCGGTTTAGCAGATATATACTCGTCGGTGCTAAGCCCCCTTGGGCACCGAATTCAGGTTTATGGTAAACCCGAGTTATTAAAACAGCAGCTCACGCAAAATAAAATCCGCGCATTACTTTTAGCCGGAATTCGCAGTGCAGTATTATGGCGACAAATGGGCGGCAAACGTCGTCATTTCTTTTTTGCAAAAAGAAAAATTCTCGCCATAGCTAAAACAAAAATTTAATTATCGTTCAAACTAAAATTTAGGAGTTATTATGGAGCTTTCAGCGTTAACGGCTATCTCTCCGGTTGATGGTCGCTACGGCAGCAAAACCACTGAACTACGCAGTATTTTTAGCGAATTTGGATTAATCAAATACCGCGTAACCGTTGAAGTGCGTTGGTTGCAAGCGTTAGCTGCAGCAAGCGAGATTAAAGAAGTCCCCGCTTTTAGCGACGAAGCGAATGCGCTGTTGAATGCCATTGTAGATAACTTCTGTGAAGCTGATGCTCAGCGAGTTAAAGACATCGAACGCACGACAAACCATGATGTTAAGGCCGTAGAGTATTTACTAAAAGAAAAAGTAGCTGATAATGCTGAGCTACACGCAATTAATGAATTTATTCACTTTGCCTGTACCTCTGAAGATATTAATAACCTATCTCATGGTTTAATGTTAAGTGAAGCGCGTAACAACGTCGTTTTACCTTACTGTGATGAGTTATTAAGCGCTATTAAAGAAAAAGCAATTGAGTACAAAGCCATTCCTATGATGACTCGTACACATGGACAGCCTGCAACGCCTTCAACTATGGGTAAAGAGTTTGCAAATGTTTACATGCGTTTAAAGCGTCAACGTGACCAAATTGCACAAGTAGAAATGCTAGGTAAAGTAAACGGTGCTGTGGGTAACTACAATGCACACCTTAGTGCATACCCTGACTACGATTGGCATACCCACGCCGATAAGTTTGTAACTAGCCTAGGTTTAACTCTCAACCCGTTTACTACGCAAATTGAACCGCATGATTACATTGCAGAACTTTTTGATGCAATTGCACGCTTTAATACTATTTTGCTCGATTTTGACCGCGACATGTGGGGCTACATTGCACTTAATCACTTTAAGCAAAAAACTATTGCCGGTGAAATTGGCTCATCTACTATGCCACACAAAGTTAACCCAATTGATTTTGAAAACTCAGAAGGTAACTTAGGCTTAGCCAATGCTATCTTTGGTCATTTAGCACAAAAACTACCTGTGTCTCGCTGGCAACGTGATTTAACTGACTCAACCGTATTACGTAACTTAGGTGTAGGTATGGGTTATGCGGTAATTGCATACCAATCAACCCTTAAAGGTGTAAGCAAACTTGAAGTGAACGAGCAACGTTTAGCAGATGAGCTTGACCAAAACTGGGAGCTTCTCGCTGAGCCAATTCAAACCGTTATGCGTAAATACGGCATTGAAAAACCATATGAAAAGCTAAAAGATTTAACCCGTGGTAAACGTGTAAATCAAGAAATTATGGCTGATTTCATCGATGGTTTAGACCTACCAGAAGCTGCAAAAATTGAAATGAAAAAACTAACGCCGGCTAACTACATTGGTCGCGCTGTTGAGTTTATTGATGATTTAGTTTAATCACTCAAATCTACTAATACAAAGCGAAAGGTACCTGCCTTTCGCTTTTTTCATTTAGGTCTTAACGTTATAGGCATTCTATGTATCAATTAAAAATAAATGAATTATCAGAGCAAGCGTTTTTAAGTCAATATTGGCAAAAAAAACCACTGTTGATCAAAGCTGGTTTTAAAGATTTTCAAGACCCACTTGATGCGAATGAACTCGCAGGCCTTGCTATGGAAGACAGCATAGAATCGCGCATTATTACTAACCACAACCAACAATGGCAATCGCATCAGGGGCCATTTGACGATTTTGAAATACTCACTGATCAGCATTCGACGCTACTCGTGCAAGCAGTGGATCATTGGCACCCAGAGGCTGCTCAGTTACTTGAACCTTTTCGCTTTATACCAAATTGGCGCATAGATGATTTGATGATCAGCTACTCAACCCCAGGTGGCGGTGTTGGCCCACATCTAGACCAATACGATGTATTTATTATTCAAGGTGAAGGTAAACGCCATTGGCGGGTAGGATTACCCGACCCAACACTAAAACAATTTGCCCAAAATAAAACATTACTGCAAGTTGAAGCTTTTAGTGCTGTGATTGATTGTATTTTAGAGCCCGGTGATATTTTATATATACCACCCGGTTGTCCCCATGAAGGCTATGCGGTTGAAAATGCACTCAACTATTCAGTCGGTTTTAGAGCACCTAATCAGCAAGATTTACTTTCAAGTTTTGCTGATCATATTATCGACACAGAAAGCGGCCAAAAAAGGTATACCGACCATACCCTCGCCCTGCGTGATTCCAAAGGTGAGCTAACCCAAAGCGAAGTCGATAAAGTAAAAACGTTAATGCAAGCATTGCTTGAAGACGAGAGTTTATTTAAACACTGGTTAGGTAACACCCTTAGCCAACCTAAGCATGATATGGACTTAGCCCCTGAAGAAGACCCATTTAGTGTCGCACAAATACAACAACTGCTTGAAAACCAAGTAACATTTGAGCGTTTAGGGGGCACACGTGCTATTTATCAATGTATGGATGCAGAGTTACTTCTAAGTATCAATGGCGAAAACTACGCTTTACCCTTATCTGATTTAGAAGCGGTAAAACAGCTTACTGATTTTATTGAATTTGATAGTAGCGTGCTTAATGCAACCACACCTAGCCTAGATTTTATCGAAACTTTTACTACACTGGTTAATGAGGGTATTTGGTTTAGCTAGGAGGAGGTCATGGTTTATACCGTTGACAAAGTTGATTGGCAAAGTGAAAAAAGCCATCTGCAATATATAAGGGAGCGAGTGTTTGTATATGAATTACATATTCCTAAAAGTATTGAATTTGACAACTTAGATGCACTCGCTCAACATATTCTGGTCACCGATAATATGCACTCACCTGTTGCCACAGGTCGATTATGTAATGATGGTTTAATTGGAAGAATCGCCGTATTGCCACAGCATCGCAACCGCAATGTTTATAAGTCACTGCTTAATTTCATTGTTAAATTAGCAGCGGAGCAAGGTATTGAAGCAATCAGTATTAATTGTATTTTAAACGAAGTAGAACGATTCAAAAATAATGGGTTTACTGTGCAAGGCCACGTCTTTATGGAAGCAGGTATCCCAAGGCAACGTATGCAGTGCCCTATTGCATGCTTTGAAACTCGACCATTTACTTTAGTGCATTAACAATAAAGCGAGCCATTTGGCTTAATGCCAGTCAGTTAAGAACTGACTGGCATTTTCTTTTATAGGGGTACTTATTCGGCTTCTTTCTTATCACCCTTG